>NZ_JBWKCY010000051.1:0-20470 GCF_056436245.1 Streptomyces sp. NPDC043812 | reverse complement strand
CCGACAACCGCTCACCCGACGACTTCACCTGTCCAGGCCTTGGCACACCACATCCAACGACCAACACCAGCCAAAGTCACCGGTATTGGGCCTAGACCTTCAAAGCCCAACTCGACCTCGAACGCCACCAGGGCCGCACTCCCGGCGGTGTCATGGTCCGTGTCCTGCAGCGCATCCTCGCACTCACGGCCGGGATCTGGCACAACGACCACACAGGTCAGCCCGTCATGCGCTCACTGACCGCCTACGACCACTAACTTCTCGGATCATTCATCTTAGGTGACAGGAGCCGACGACCTCAGGCCGAGTGGACGCTCGGAGAATGCCTTCTCCGAGTCGACCTCGTAGCAGACGTTGATGCTCGAGTCCCCGAGAGTTGTGTCGACGAAGCGCTGGACGTCTTCAACGGACTTTGTCTCCCAGAGGCACGTCACGGCGGATCCATCGACGTGCGGGTAGACCTGCAGCACCCGGGTGCCACCGGGCGCTCCGATGCCGTCGGTAAGGGCCTGGGCACGGGAAAACGCTGTCTCCGGGTTCAAGATCTTGTGCTGGACCACGACGTACATGGGGCCCTCCTCGTTTGGTGTCCTGTCGTTCGACGATTCGACGCTGGGCGTGCGGAGGCGGACGCCGCGTCGCGCATGTTCACCAAATCCATTGTGGACTGGGATGGTCATTCCTGGCCACGCAGCTCAGACCGGCTCGAACGCCACCAGGGCGGCACTCCCGGTGGTCTCATGGTCCGCGTCCTGCAGCGCGCCCTCGCACTCGCAGCCGGGATCTGGCACAACGAACACACTGGCCAGCCCGTCATGCGCTCACTGACCGCCTACGACCACTAACCCTTCGCATCACTCATCTAGACGGGCAGAGGCGGTCATGCGAGACCTTCGCGGGCGGCGGTGATCAGAGCTTCGGCGGCGCGGTCGATGTCGTCCGCCGTGGTCCAGCGGCCGATCGACAGCCGTAGAGCGCCCAGGCTACGGGCGTCTTCCAGGCCCATCGCGTGCAGGACGGGTGAGGGGGTGTGGGTGCCGCTGTGACAGGCTGAGCCGGTGGAGGCGGCGATCTCCGGTACAGCGGCGAGGAGTTCATGGCCTCGGACGCCGTCGATGCTGATGTTGAGGGTGTTGGGCAGACGCGGTTCCACGGGGCCGTTGAGGTGCACCCGGCCCGGCAGCGCCTCGACCAAGCTGGCGTGGAGGCGGTCGCGCAGCCCAGCGACGCGTTCGGGGCCGCCGCTTGCCAGGTCCGCGGCGGCAAGCTGTGCGGCGGTGCCAAGCGCGACGGCGAGCGCCACGTTCTCGGTGCCCGCGCGCAGGCCGTGCTCCTGGCCCCCGCCGTAGAGCAGCGGTTCGAGCGTGACGCCGTGGCGTACGTACAGGGCGCTGACGCCTTTGGGCGCGTACATCTTGTGCCCGACGATCGTCAGCAGGTCGACGCCCAAGTGCCTCACGTCCAGCGGGATTTTTCCGGTCGCCTGGGCGGCGTCGCAGTGGAAAAGTGCACCGTGGGCGCGGGTGATGCGGGCCAGGTCGGAGATCGGCTGGAGGGCGCCGGTCTCGTTGTTGGCTGCCATCACTGAGACGACGACCGTGCTCGGCGTGAGGCCGGAGGCCAGAGCAGCCGGGTCGACCAGGCCGTCGCTGTCAACCGGCAGGTACGTCACCTCAATTCCGTGCAGGCGCTGCAGCGCGCGGCAGGTCTCCAGCACGCCCGGGTGCTCGGTGACCTGCGTGATCACGTGCGGGCGGTCAACCTTCGCCGCCAGGACGGCACCGCGCAGGGCGAGGTTGTTCCCTTCCGAGCCGGGCCCGGTGAACACGATCTCGCCCGTCTCCGCGCCGATGAGCTCGGCCACCTGGGTGCGGGCGCGGTAGAGGGCCGCCTTCGGCTCTGCCGCATAGGCGTGGTCGCTGGAGGGGTTGCCGAACCAGTCCGCCAAGTACGGCCGCATCGCTTCGACCACCCGCGGGTCGACTGGGGTGGTGGAGTTGTAGTCGAGGTACACAGGCCCGCCGGCCAGGCCCGGGTGAGCGGGGATCACGCGGCACTCTCCCTCTCCACGGGCAGCTCGGCCAGCCGCCACTCCAGCATCCCGTCGGTGAGCCGCACCGCCCTGCGTCCGCTCTCACGGAGCAGACGTACCGCGTCGTAGGCCAGCACGCAGTAGGCGCCCCGGCAGTAGGTCACCACCTCGGTCTTCTCCGGCAACTCGGCTATGCGGTCGGCGAGTTCCTCGACCGGGATGGAGCGCGCGCCGGGGATGTGCCCGGCGGCGTACTCCTCGGCCGGACGCACATCGAGGATGACGACCTCGCCCGCCGCCGTGCGGACGAGCAGGTCTTCCCGGTCGACCTCGGCCGCGTCGTCCGTGCCGAGGTAGGCGGTGCGGGCGGGTTCGACGGCGGTCTGGTGGGCTTGAGCGACCTGGCGCAGCAGAGCGTAGAGGGCGGCGACGTCGTCTCCGGCCAGCCGGTAGTGAATGCGCACCCCTTCGCGCCGGGTGGCCACGAGTCCGGCCTGCTTGAGGGTCTGCAGGTGCGCCGAGGCGGTGGTCAGGTTCAGCCCCGCGGCCTTGGCGAGCGCATCGACGGGGCGCTCGCCCTGCGCCAGCAGATCCAGCAGCTCCAGCCGTTTGCCGCTGCTCAGCGCCTTGCCGGTGCGCGCGAATGCGTCGTACAGCGCGGCTTTGCGCGCGGGGTCCCCCATGGCATCCTCCATCATTCCATGGAATATTGTAGCCAAGGGTGGGTGCTGAAGCGACCTGCACCTTCCGTGACCCCTGGAGGATCCGATGGGCTTCGCCGACGATCACTTGATACCGCTGGTCGATGAGGGGCTGGGCAACAGCGCCTACCTCGTCGACCTCGGCGACGGACGGGCCCTTGCCGTGGACGCGAGCCGGGATCTTCGCGCACTGCGTGCGGCTGCCGCGCGGCGCGGGCTCACGGTCGCCTTCGCCGCCGACACCCACCTGCACGCCGACTTCCTGTCCGGTGCGGTGCAGCTGGCCGCCGACGACGGCGCGGCCGTACTCGCCTCCGCCGCCGGAAACCGGGAATTCCCGCACACCCCGCTCGCCGACGGCGACGAGATGGACCTAGGCGGACTGACCCTGCGGGCGCTGGCCACCCCCGGCCACACCGACGAGCACCTGTCCTTCCTGCTCCTGGACGGGGCACGCGAGCTCGGAGTCTTCACCGGCGGCTCGCTGATCGTCGGCTCGGCCGCCCGTACGGACCTGCTCGGCGCCGACCGAGCGGAAGAGCTGGCCCGTGCCCAGTACCGCTCGCTCCAGCGCCTGGCCGAGCTGCCGGACGCGACCGCGGTGTGGCCGACGCACGGCGCCGGGTCCTTCTGCTCCGCCCCACCCGGCGCGGAACGCACCACCACCATCGCCGCGCAGAAGCAGGCCAACCTGCTGCTTGCCGCGCCCGACGAGGACGCCTTCGTACGGGAGTTGCTCGCCAGCCTCGGCTCCTATCCGGCGTACTTCGACCGCCTGGGCGAGATCAACCGGCGCGGGCCCGCGGTGATCGGCTCCGCTCCCACGCTCGCCGCGCTCACGACGGCCGAAACACGCCAACTGCTGGGCCAGGGCGCACAGCTCGTCGACGTACGCCCGGTCGCGGACTTCGCCGCCGCCTACATCCCCGGCGCCATCTCCATCCCATTGCGGGACCAGTTCGCCACCTGGCTGGGCTGGCTGATCCCCGACGACGTCCCGCTCGTCTTCGTCACCGCCCCGGGACAGGACCTCGCCGAACTCACCTGGCAGTCCCTGAAGATCGGATACGAGCGGCTGGCCGGGCACCTCGACGGCGGCATGGCCGCCTGGACCGCCGACGGCGGACCGCAGCAGACCATCGCGCTGGTCACCGCCGACCGGATCGCCGAGCGTCCCGTCCTCGACGTACGCCAGCGCGCCGAGCACACCACCGGCCACATCGCCGACGCGGTCCACATCGAACTCGGCGACCTCGTCGCACACACCGATGAAGCACCGGACGGTGCGGTGGTCCACTGCGGGCACGGCGAACGCGCCATGACCGCCGCCAGCCTCCTGCAGCGCGCCGGGCACCGGGATCTCGCCGTCCTCGACGGCGGACCCGGCGACTGGTCCAAAGCCACCGGCCACCCCCTGGAGGAGACCGCGTGACCACCCACGCCACCGACGAGACCAGCTCCGGCATACGCCTCGGACTGCGGGCCAACCTGGCCCAATTCAGCCTGCTGGTCGTGGTCAACGCCCTGGTCGGCGGCATGCTCGGCCAGGAGCGCACCGTCCTGCCGCTGCTCGCCGACGACGTCTTCCACCTGTCCGCCTACACCTCTGCCCTCACCTACATCCTGGCCTTCGGCGCCACCAAGGCCGTCACCAACTTCTTCGCCGGCACCTGGTCCGACCGCTTCGGCCGCAAACCGGTCCTGATCGCCGGATGGCTGATCGCCCTGCCCATTCCCGCCATGCTCGCCTGGGGGCCGACCTGGGGCTGGATCATCGCCGCCAACATCCTGCTCGGCATCAACCAGGGACTGACCTGGTCCACCACCGTCATCATGAAGATCGACCTGGTCGGCCCCGAACGACGCGGCCTGGCCATGGGCTTCAACGAGGCCGCCGGCTATGTCGCCGTCGCCGCAACCGCCATGGCCACCGGCGCCATCGCCGAACACGCAGGACTTCGCCCCGAGCCGTTCCTGCTCGGCGCCGCCTACATCGTCCTGGCCCTGGGCCTGTCCACCCTGGCGGTACGCGAGACCCGCGACCACGCCCGCTTCGAAGCCGCCCGCCACGTCACCCCTGTCGGCAGCGAGCACGACGGGGAACTGACCACCGGCCAGATCGCCCGCCTCACCAGCCTGAGCGACAAGGCCCTCTCCGCCGCCAGCCAGGCCGGCATGGTCAACAACCTCAACGACGCCCTCGCCTGGGGCATCTTCCCCCTGCTCTTCGCCGCCCACGGCCTGTCCATCGCCCAGATCGGCATCCTCGCCGCCCTCTACCCCGCCGTCTGGGGTGCAGGCCAGATGCTCACCGGCTGGTGGTCCGACCACATCGGACGCAAACACCTGATCACCGCCGGGATGCTGCTGCAGGCCGCAGCCATCGCCCTCGTCGCCGCCGGGACAACGTTCGGCGTGTGGGCCACCGCCCAAGTCCTCCTCGGCGTCGGCACCGCCCTGGTCTACCCCACCCTGCTCGCCGTCATCGGCGACGTCGCCCACCCCGCATGGCGCGCACGCGCCGTGGGCGTCTACCGCCTGTGGCGCGACGGCGGCTTCGCCGTCGGCGCCGTCCTCGCCGGAGTCCTCGCCGACGCCTACGGCCTGACCACCGCGATCTGGGCCATCGCCGCCCTCACCGCGGCCTCCGGCCTGGTCGTAGCGGTCCGCATGTACGAAACGCACCCCCGCCTGTGAGCCGACACTGTGACATAGGCCGCCGACCCCGCAAGCCCACCAAGTACCGCCCGACCTGACGACGGCGTCCGCGGCGGTGTCGTCAATGCAACACCTGCGAACGAGCGACGGAACCCGCGGTATCGATCGGCGGCGGGTGGTGCCGGCCGATCTGCCGCACAGCGCGGCCGCGCAGCGCCGCTTCCCCACTGACACGTTGGCGCCGGAGCTGGTGCGCTCGGCCCTGCTGTCGCTGGCTGTCGAACTTGGTGAGCGGCTCCGCGGCCGCCATCAGGCGGCGACGGCCGTCACGCTGATCGTGTCCTTCGCCGACCGCACCCAGATCCAGCGGAGCCGCCGGCTTCCTGGCGGCCCTTCGGCGCACACCGATGATGCGCGCGACGTGGCGTACGAGTTGTACCGGGCCCTGGGGCTGCAGCGGGCTCGGGTGCGGGCGGTCGCCCTGCGCTGCGAGGAGCTGGTGGATGCAGCCGTGGTGGCTGAGCAGCTGTCGTTCGATGCCGGGCGGGAGCATCGGCTGCGCGCCGAGCAGGCCATCGATGCACTCAACGCCCGCTTCGGCTCCGGCACTGTTGGTCCCGCAGCGGGCTATCTTCAGGCTGGCTGAGTTATCGAGTCGGCTTCAGGCCTTGGGGTGGTTGGCTCCATTGCGGGCGCCGGTGAGCTGTTCGGGCAGTGGCGAGGGTGTGCGACAGCTGCATGAGGGCGAGACCAGGGCGTGTACGTGCGGCCTCTTGGCGCTGCACCTGATTGAGGAGCGGCCAGCAGATGATCGCGCCGCTGGCCCCGATGAGAGCGATCGTGGCCGCTGTCATGGTGGGGCCGCCGTGCTGGAGGGTGGTGCTCGCGACGATGGGTGCGACGATGACTGCGACGGCCAGCGTGCTGCCCCAGATGCCGTTGTAGAGGCCGCGGGCGTGTGCGGGAGCGATGTTCGTCAGGAGGTTGCCGGCCGCGATGAAGAGGATGACTTCGCCGGGCACGATGATGGCCACGCTCACGGCGAATCCATACACGGTGGATGCGAAGCCGGCGGCCGCCACCCCTGTGCCGAGGATGACCGAGCTCGCGGCAAAGGGTGCGAGCAGGGCGCCGTGTGCTGCGCGGCGGCTGAGCCATGTCGTGATCGGCGGTGTTGCCGCGATGACGACGCCCGCGCCGACGGCTTGGGTCCAGCCGTAGGCGGCGGCGTCCAAGCCGCGGGCGGACATGAGCATGGGGAGGGCGGAGAACATGCTCCCGGCGCAGATGCAGGCGGCGACACTGGCCAGCCACAAGAGCCGTAGTCGACGGTCGGCCAGGGCCTGGTGCAGTGAGGCACGGCCGGGTACGGAGGCAGTCCGGGTGCCTGTGGGGTGTACGACGAGCAGAGCGAGAAGGCCGAATGCGGCGCACGCTGCGGCGTTGATCAGGAAGAGTGCACTGAGTCCGGCGGGTACGACGAGAAGGCCGCCGACGGCACCGGTGAGACCGGCGGCGATGTTGATCGTGAGGTTGCGCAAGCCGTCAGCGCGGGCGCGGCCGGTGTCCGTGGCGATGGTGTCGGCGATCACTGAGGAGACGACGGGGCGCGGCGCGTCGTAGACGGCGCCTGTCACCACGGCGGCCGGGACGACGGCGGCCAGGGAGTCGGCGAACGCGAGGGCGCTCAGGACGGCGGCGGCGACGGTCATGGCGAGGAGGAGGGTGGCGCGGTGCCCGAGCCGGTCGGTGAGGTAGCCGCACAGCACCTGTCCGATGAGCCAGCCGCAGCCGAACGCGGCCAGGACGATTCCGGCCGTGCGGGGCGCGTAGCCGATCTCCTGCAGATGGAACGGGAGGAACGGGAACGCGAACCCGCAGGCGCGGACGAGGAAGGTGCCGAGCAGAAGTACCCGGACCAGGGACGGCAGGGGCGGCGGAGCTGGGGAAGCCGTCGGGCCGACGGCATCAGCGGGGGAAGGCGGGGAGGCGACGAGCGGCATGGGCACTCCTGGCGCAGCGCATCTGCAAGAACGTGTGGGTGCCGCCGAGTTGGGCGGCACCCACACAGGAGCCGAAGCGCTGCGAGGGGGCAGCGCTCGGCCGGTCCGGCCCGAGCTGTGCTGATGCCTCGGCTCTACTGGACGGTGCGGGTGCCGCCCAGCTCCCACTTCCTGGTCGAGATGCCGTCGTCGGCGATGTCGAAGGTCGCGGTCGCGTCGGCCGTCCAGTTCTTGGAGCGCGTCTTGACGAACGCCACGCCGTAGCCGCTTCCGCCCGAGGAGAAGGTCTTGGAGCCCTTCTCACTGTTGTTGATCAGAGAGGTCAGGTTGTTGTGCTCGCAGATCCCGTAGGCGCAGTTGCTGATGTGGGTGCTTCCGTGCTCGGCGCGCGCCAGGACGTCGATGTCGTTGAACCGGGTGCCGCCGGTGAAGCCGCTGGTGCCGTCCCAGGTGACCTTGCTCAGCCATGCCTTGTAGTAGCGGTAGCCGCCCGAGACGCCGGTCCGCTGGATGCAGAGGGTCGCGGATACCCGGACGTCGGGCTTGCCAGGGAGGTTCAAGGACTTGCTCGTGGTGGAGCACTGCTTTGCGGTGGCGGCCTGCGCCGGTGCTGCTGTCGACAGGAGTGTTCCGGCGACGGCGGCGATGGCCATGAGCGCGGTCGCGATGGTGCGACGGCGGATTGCAGACATGGTGGGTGGGCTTCCTTCTGACTGGGATGCCACCTGCGCGTGTTTCAGGGCATGCGGGAGCCCGAGCGGGCGCACAAGAGGCAAAGCGGGGTCGACAGATCACACAGAGGGCCGGCAGCGGCGACGGGTAGGAGAGCTCGCGCCGTCGCTGCGGCGTACGGGCTGGAGGGCGGGGTGCCGGCAGTAGCTGCTGCTCGGGAGCTGAGTCAGCTACTGCCGGCACCGCCTCGCGCGGGAGCGCTGGGCTCCCCCGACGACGGCCTGCTGGCTCTACGCCAGGGCCGCCAGAGGGCCGTTGGGCGCGGGCAAGGCGCCCGCAGCCGTTGTCACTGTCGTGCTGTCAGAAGGCGGCGCTGATTGCGAGACATGTGTCTTCCTTTGACCATCGGGCCCGTGCGCCCCGGACCGGCCACCCCGGTAACGGATGGGGTGGCCTATCCTGGGCGGCGCCGACGTGCTCCAACACGACGGCCCGGCTGGTGGATTGGGTCTGCTGGTCGAGACTCTGAGAAGAGTCATGAGTCCTGGCCTTGGCCGGGACTGCGGCGCCTGCCGGGAGAGCCGACTGCAATCAACTCTCCCGGCTCCTTTCTTTACAAGGGATTTCCTCCCTCACCTCTTCGTTCGGGCACTCAAGATCTGCTTCCTGCACCGGCACCGGAAGGCGTGTGAAGCCAGCCCTATCGACGTGCGCTCGGTGCATTTCCTCTATTGCCGGGTCCTGCGGTGCCTCCGCGTGGTCCCGCAGTCCGGGCTTCCAGGGAAGATGAGTGCGGATCATCGTGATCTCGCATTCAGCAGCGTGGCGCTCACATCGGGCGGCTTCTTCTGGAGACGTCAGGTCCGCCTGCAGCCAGATTGCGCCGATAGGCAGGCAGGACAGTATGTGGGCCATGAATCCGTGAGTGAGGGCGTCATCGACTCGAACGCGGTCACCGTGATGTGCGATTGCGCGAGCGCTGGCCCGACGCTCCGTGCCAGCTCGCGAAACGCCTGCTCAGTACCCGCCTGGGAGGGCTGGTCTGCCATGAGCCACGCGTTGACGGTCATGCCGGCGGAGCAGAGAGTCTGTGCCATGCGGGCCGTACTACGCTGTCCTCCCAACACGGTTGCGCGAATCATCATGTGGCAGCCTTCAGTTCTCGGGTCTTCTTCGAGCGCGCCCCAAAGTAGTGGGGGCCCAGTGGTGCTGCTATGGGGCGGCTGCACAATCTGTGAGCTGGGTCTACGGGCCTTGCACAGCCAATGATTTGTATGCAACGGCGCATCGTTGGCAGCCCATTCAGACGGCAGATTGGTTGCCCGAATCGGTGTCTCCTGGAGAGCGAGCAGGGGTGTGATCGGTCGTTTCGTCATGGCGTCATGCTGCTGCCAGGATGGGGTGCCGCACGGAATTCGCTGTGACGATCCGAAGAGCGATGGCCAGGTCTCGCAGTCCTGACAGGGTGGTGAGGTCTCGGGCGAGGAGCTGTTCAGCCGCGCGGATGTGACTGCGCACGGTGACGTCTGACATGCCAAGGACGCGGGCGGCGGTGTCGATACGCGTGTCGCTGTCCAGCCATGCCTGCAGCGTGCGGGCGAGGTTGCGCCGGTCCGATGCCAACGGTTCGACAAGAGCCTGCGCCCATGTGCGCACCCGCTTGCCCGCCAGCACGGTGTCCAGGCAGGGAGCCGCTGAGGTCGGAACCGGCTTTTCCGGGCCCGCGGCGGCGATCTCCAGGGCCAGGCCGAGGACTGTCTTGCTGGGGACGCGGGTGAGGTCCATGCGGAGCAAGTCACTGGCACGTGCGACGCGGTAGGCCACGGTGTTGCGGTGTACGCCGAGGATGCTCGCTGCCGCGGTGTGCGGGTGGCTGAGGGCGACGGGCAGAGTGCGTCGGATGTCCGCGGCCTGCGATTCGGGCAGGCAGTCGAAGGGGGCGAGCAGCTCGTGGGCCCACGCGCGGGCGGGCTGCGGGTCCAGGAGATCCACGAGGTTGGTCTGGTCGGCCCGCAGTATGACGGGCTGTTGGGTGTGGCGGCACAGGCTGAGGGCGCTGAGGGCTTCCTCGTAGGCGCTGCGGGTTCGTGCGAATGGCCTTTGACTGCTGCCGCCGAGCCGGTTTCGGCCGGAGAGAGTGATGATCAGGCGGTGGAGGTCTCGGGGCAGGGCTGTGGGCGGGTTCGTGCCGGCCACGGGTTCGAGCACGACGAGGTGCGGGGTGTTGGTGGGGCAGCGCAGGGTGAGGGCACGGCTGGCGACGACGGATTCGCAGTGGCGGAGCGTCGTCTCCCGCTGGTCGGCAGTTCCGCAGTCGATGACGTATACGCGCAGGGCATCGGTCGTGCGGAAGTCGGGGGCGAATGAGTGCAGGACCCGTAGGGCTGTCTCGGTCTCCCCGTTGATGAGCAGGGTGTACGCGGCGGTTCGGGCTTCGCGCGCCGCTTGGCCGGCTGCTTCGAATCCTTTGTGGGCCTGGTCGATCAGGCCGCACAGCTTGGCTGCGTGCTGGATGAGCAGGGCGTCTGATGGTTCGAGTGGCCGTCCGGTCTCCACTGTGAGTACGGCTCCGCCGCGGCGGGTCGGTGTCAGGGATACTAGCCGTGTGTGGGCTACCGCGTCATCGACCCGGTTGCGGTCGTGCGGTATGGCGCCCAGGGAGCTCGCGAGGATGCCTCGATGTGTGTCGCGGACCTGGACGTCTGCCTCGAGCGCGGCCGCGAGCCATTCGACGATGCGCTGCATGGTGCGGCCCTCTGCGAGTTGGGAAGGCAGCTTCTGCAGGAGGTCGTTGAGTTGTTGCGCGTGCCGCTCGGCGTGCCCTGCTCGGTGTGCGTCCAGTTCCGTGGCGAAGTGCTGCCAGGCTTTCGGTCCGGCGGTGGTCGTCATCAGGGGTATGGCGAGGCGGTCGGCTGTGCGGAGAGCCGACCGCGCCAGTTCCGTGGGGGACGCGGACGACGACGGGCTCACCACGAGCCCTGCGGTCCGCCGGCCGGCCAGCGCGGCAAGGACACGCTCGACCCCAGTGGATGCCGCGTCGAGCGGTGTCGTGAGCTGCAGCAGCACGAGGGCCCCTGCTGGGAATCGCGCAGGGGCGCTGATTTCGCTCTGCCGGACGATGGTGAGTGCCGACACGGTTGTGCTGTGGGACGCCCCACGGCCGGCCACGATCTCGAGTTGCAGCGCGGCGTGTTCGCGGACCACGTAGGCAAGGTTGGGCATGTCTCCCTCCATCACTGCGTTCAGCGGTGTCCCGTGCCGATGGCGGGAGGTGAGCGGGCGCGGCCGGGCAGCGTCAGTCGGAGGTCGCCGGTTTGAGCGGACCGGATCACACGGCTGAGCACGTTCGGCCCCGCGGGTTCGCAGGAAGCAACTGCGGCGTCGGCGTGCCGCAGCATGGTGCGCACCGGAGGACCGCTCCTGCGGCTCGCGCCTTGTCGCATATTGAGCGGTATGCGGCAGGTGTCGGGCCGAGTCGGTGTGCCGGTGCGGTCTTCCTGCGGGTCTTGGTCGTCCCCCTCCGCTCGTGGGTTGGTCAAGCGGTGCGAATTCCCGGGTGAGAATCCTGAGAGCTCATCATCGTCATCTGGGCGGGCATGGCCAGCGAGGGGAAACGAAGTTTCCGCTTTTCTCATACGCGGCTGACGATTCGTCGCCATCGTCCGGATTCACCAGCTCGGCTCCGGTGCGTGGGCGTGATCTGCCGGTGCGAGCTGTTGGCGAAGCTCGGGCGGTGCTGCGCTGCGGTCATGAGCTGCACTGCCGCATGTGGCGAGCCTCTGATGGGGCGGGCAGAGCCGGGTAGCCGCCCTGTTCGTAAGCTGCTTGATGCCCCTGCCGTTTCCCAGACCGACGGAGATACGCATGTCCTTTGTGAGTAGCGGTGGCGCCTCCGCGGCCGCCATGGAACAGGCACTGAGCCGGCTGACGCCGTCGGTGACGGAATACATCAGGACGATTGCCACCGAGGCCATCGACGTCTTCGCTCCGGCGGGGCGCGAGGAGGACCTGGTGCTGCGATTCGCCCGCGACGTCTGTCTGATCACCGCGCAGGGGCTGCTGGGCATGGACAGCCGATACCGCGCTGGAGTCGGCCAGAGCGTTCCGGCGCTCCTTGACGCGTCGCCGTGCAGCGGCCAGGCCTCCGATCGGCTGAACCGGCTGCTTCTCCAACTGGTGGGCGAGAAGCGCCGGACACCGGAAGCCGATCTCGTGTCCTGGACGATCCACCTCGCGCCGCACCTGGCCGACGAGCAAGTGGTCGATGAAGTCCGAACCCTGCTGCTCACCGCAGTGGCCGGCGGCTCCGTCCTGATCACGCTCGATGTGTGCGCACGACTGCAGCCCGCCTCACAGCCGGTGCCGCAGCTTGCCGTCGTCGGCCCTGGGCAGCGCCCGGCGACCGTTCACAAGCTTGCTCCGGGGCCGGGGCGAAGCCTCATCGAGCTCATCGCCCGCGTGAGTGTCGAAGAACTGCTGTCACGCCTTGCCGATCTGCGCGTGCGAGGCCCGCTGCGTGAGCTGCTGTGGGCCCCGCTCCTCGGCGTGTCCTGCCCTACCTCGCTGCCGGTGACTTTCACCCCGGACCGCCTGATCAACGTCGACGACGTGGCGCTGCCGACGTTCATGACCACCCCGCACTGACCAGGTGGCGCTCTGCGGCTCACCACACGGGACTCCTGGGGAATGCGGTGATCGTTGGCCAACAACAGGGGGCGCCGTGAGATGTGCGAGGAAGAACCGATGGTCGTGGATCAGCTCGGCAGCCACGGCAGCGTTGACCGCGGGCCTCGTCCTCACCGGCTGCAACTCCAGCCCTGACAGGAGCTCGTCTCCCGGACCGACAGTGGCAACCCGTCCGACCAGCGTGGCCCTGCGGCAGCCGCAGGTCGAGGCCGCCCTGCCCGGTCTCCGAGACGTACGGACGGGTGGGCTGCTTCAGGCACTCCCCGACGGGACGGCAGCCGACAGGACAACGGCCGCATCCGTACGGGACCTCCGGCTTTCAGGCGCCGGACCTTGACGGAGTTGTCGGGTTCAGCGTCATGTCGTTCACACCCCTGCCAGGGCGATCGATCGTTTTGCCTTCAGTAAGAGCCAGTACGACGGCGGCGTCGACCCCGTCACCCTCGCAGGTGCGGACCAGGCCTTTGCGTCCCAGGGCTGCATCATGGAGAACTTCTGCAGCGGCACCATCATCGCCCGAGCCGGGGCGGTCGTCGTTTCCGTCAACATCAACACCCGCGACTACCGCGCGCCCGATCCCAGGATCTTGAACTCCGTTGCCCGCATGCAGATCGAACGCATCCGACAGGCCCAACGCGGCGAGACCCCTTCTGCACAAGCCGCCTGAACGACGTCCCCGTCGGCCCTAGCCCGGCGAAGCTTGGGGCGTGTCACTCGGGACGGGCGCCGGTTGCTGACAGCAGTTGAGGGTCGTAGCAGTCGCATGCCAGGACCGTGGCGGACGGTGTCTTCCCCGTCGGTACCTCGATCAATGCCGTCATGCTGCTCGTCTCGTTCACGCTGCGCCATTCCTTCTCACCGCCGCCGAGAAGCACGTCGGTGTCCGACCCCTTGCCGAACTGGACCGTGGGAGCACCGGTGGTGCGGTGCTCCCGGACGAAGGTGCAGGTGACGAGGGAGCTGTTCGTGGAGAGGCGGAACACCGGGAGGGCGGGGCCGGTTGCCTTGTAGGAGAAGCTGTGTCCGAGCCCCTTGCTCGCCCAGTCGTTGTAGAAGCGGACGAGATCGTTCGTGAACCCGCCTTCGGTGAAGCGCTTGTCGGCGGGACGACCGAGCGGGGGCGTGAAGCTGAGGTACTCGGCGAAGCTGTCGCACACCGTGCGGTCACTTGCTGCGGTGTCCGACAGCTTCGCCGTCCCGGCAGTGCCGCGACGAATGTCAGGGAGCACCTTCGGCTGCAGACGAATGACAGTCTTGCCGTTCTTGGTCGGGGCCGGAGAAGGAGTGGGCGCCGAGGACGGTGGCTTCTTGGCGGGCTCTGTCACGGCCCATCCGGCAGCGGCGGCCTTCCACGGCGCTCCTGCTTCTGTCTGCGTGAAGTGCAGGAGCGGCGAGGAACGGTCCTTCTCGCTGCCCTTCCACTTGCTCAGGACGGCGAAGGACCGAGGATAGGGTTCGCCGGCTGTGACGGCCGGGATTAGGAAGCGGGGCTTGGTGAAGTGGACGACTGGGTCCTTGGTCCTTGCCTTGCGGTGAATTTTGTACCCGGCGAGTGACTCCTGCAGCAGGACGCCCGTCTGGGCCTTGCGGATGGCGGCGTCATCCAGCGCGGCGTCTGCCGCCGCGTTATCACGGTCGTAGCGCTCGAAGATCTGCCTGGCCTCGTCCGTCGTGATGACCGGCGTCGGCGCAGAAGGAGACTTCGGCGGCGCGTCGTCCGGTGACGGATTCTCCGTCGATGTGCAACCGGCCGATAACGCCAACGAGATGACCAGACTGGCTGCGCTGAGCCGCGTGGTTGGGCGTCTCACTGTTCCCTGCCTCCCCCGTGTACCTGTGATCGCTGCCAGCGTAGGCGACAACATCTCTGGCATGGCCGCTTCATCGAGATACGCCCGTCGGCGACGACACGGCGCATGCCGCGGCCTCTCTTGCGACCTCATAGAGCGCATGCAACTGAGCGGCCCCCGCATGCGAGGCCGCTCATGAACCGAAGTGATCTCTACTGCGGGGCGTCGCGTCGTTCCACGATCATCGGCACCTTGTCGGGGTGGGCCATCGACGACAGGGATTCCTTGGGGGCCCGGCTGCCGGGCGGGGGGCGCAGCTTCCATCGCGGGAGGATTGTCGCGAGCGCGATGGTCGCCTCGGTCCACGCGAACGCGTCACCGATGCACTTCCTGTTCCCGGCGCCGAAGGGCACGACAGCCTCACGCGGCAGGAGGGCGCGCCGTTCAGGCAGCCACCGGTCGGGGTCGAACCGGTCCGGGACCTCGTACAGGGTGGGGTCGCGGTGCAGGGCGTACAGGCTGAACGCGACCTCGGTGCCGGCCGGGATACTGTACGGGCCGATCTCGACGTCGGCCGTGGCCCGGCGCATGAGGAGGACGACGCCGTGCAGGCGGATCGTCTCGTCCAGGACGCGCTTGACCGTCTCCAGACGGGGGACGTCCTCGAACCGCACGGGCCCGTCACCGACGACCTCTTCGATCTCCGTGAGCAACTGCTGCTCAACGTCAGGGTTGGCGGCGAGGTGATGGCAGGCCCAAGCGAGCGTGGAGGCAATGGTTTCCGAGCCGGCGAACAGCATGGTGCTCAGCTCGTCCCGGACCTCCTCATCGGTGAGGGCTTCGCCCGTGTCCGCGTCGCGTGCGGCGAGCAACAGAGACAGAAGGTCGGGCTGGTCGTCCAGATCGGCCTTGCGGGTGGCGGTTATGACGTCGTTGATGACGCTGCGCAGGCTGGCGCTGGCTTCGTCGAAACTGCGCCAGATGGGCAGCGAGTCCAGGGCTTTGGGAGCGACGGCGCGCAGCAGCATGTTCTTGAGGATGATCGGCAGGTCGCGGCGCACCGCTTCGACAGCCGGGCGGCCGATGTCGGTGGAGAACAGGGTCTGCGCGAGAGTTTCGATGGCGAACTCTCCCCACATCTGCTCGGCGTCGATGTGTAGTCCGGGATGCCAGGACTCGGACAGCGCCTGCGCTCGTGTGCTCATCACTTCCGCGTACCAGGCGAGCCGCTCGCGGTGGAACATCGGTTGAATGAGACGTCGCCGCTTCTTGTGGAGCTCCCCTCCTGAGTTGGCGAGTCCGTTGCCGACCAGTGGACGGACGCGGTCGAAGAGGCGGCCCTTTTCGAAGTGCCGGCCCTGGGTGAGCATCACTTCGTTGATCAGCTGTGCGTCCGTGGCGATCAGCACGGGCATGGTGCCGAGGTCGACACGGACCAGGTCGCCTTCCTCGCGAAGTTTTCTCATGAAGCCGAGGGGGTCACTGACCAGTTTGGGTGCGTGTCCCAGGGGCCAGACGGCTCCACGAGCGCGAGGTATGGCCGTCAGCTGAGTGGTTGACACAGGGATCCTTTCGCAGGCGTGCAACGCCAGCGATGGGTCCGGCGTGCTCGACAGGGTCAACGCGGTGGTACAGCGGCGCGGTTGCTTGCACCGAGTGATCAACTATGCGCGATCGTACATACCGCGGGTGAGGGTTCCAATAGGGCCTTGCACACCTCAAGGGACGGTGGCCTCCGGCGCGGCTGGGCACTCAGACATCGGACGAAGAAGGGCTTGCTCCCGCCATCCTGGCTGATTCAGCATCAGGCGCCCACGAAGCGGAAACTCTGTTTCCGCATTGCCCAGCCGAACGAAATCGGCCGACGGGACACTCTCGCGCCCACGACGCTCACGGACCGTTCCGTCTTCAGCCGTTAGGGTGATCCGATGGTTCGTGAACTGGGGGAATTGGAGAGCGCGGTGATGGCCCACGTCTGGTCAGCAGAGGATCCTGTGACCGTCCGCGACATTCAGAAGCGGCTCGTCGGAACGCGATCCCGGCCTCCCGCATACACCACCGTGATGACAGTCCTGGACAACATCCACAGCAAGGGGCTCGTCGTCCGGACGAAAGTCGGGCGTGCCTTCCAGTACAGGGCCGCCTGCACCCGGGCCCACTACGCGGCCGAGCTCATGCATCAGGCCCTGTCGGTCAGCGACGACGTTCCGGCAACGCTGGTCGCCCTGAACAGCATGCTTCCTGCCGAGCAGCGGCACGCCTTGCTCACCGCGCTGGGTGACTGCGGCACGGCGCGCACCGAAGGCGGACCGCACCATGTCGGCGACTGAGCCCACCGCCGCCCGACAGCAGGCTGCACCGGGCATACGTGACGAGAACCTGCGCAATCTGATCAACAAAGCGCGAAGCGCTCAGGACCTCACCATGGAGCGGCTGGCCGACAGACTCGCGATCAGCCGCCGGTCGCTGACGAACTGGATGAGTAAGCCGTCCTCACTCAAGCCCCAGCAACTGGAGCGCCTGGCCATCGCGCTGGACCTCGACAGCCCTGGCCGTCTCTCCCTTTTCGAGCTCAGCGGTCAAGCCCCTCCCAGCACGCCTGCCCTCTCTGATGCGCACCACGATGCCGACGCCAAGGCACGGCAGTTCATCGACTGGGCATGCAGCGCTCAAGGCCTCAAGCAGCACCAGCTTGCGCAGCGGATCGGCATCGACCCCCGATCCCTGCGCAACTGGCTGCGGCACCCGTCCCGGCTCACAGCCAGTCGGGCGGAACGGCTGACTGCCGCGCTGCGCCTCGAAGGCGAAAACCGCGTCACTTTGTACCTGATGGCGGGCCTCCAGCCGCCCGCACCTCCGCTGAGCGAGCTGCGGCGCACGCCAGAGATGGCGATCTATCAGCGCATGCTCGACGGCATGCGGCACCCCGCAGTCGTCTATGGCGACGCCTGGGATGTGGTCATCACCAATCAGCCGTTCCGGGACGTGTTCGGTGGTGTGCGGCGTCACCCCACCGCGCACCCGCTACGGAACACACAGCGCTACATCTTCCTCCACCCGGACGCGCCGCTCCTGCTGGGCGGCAAGGACGGAGACGCCTTCCACGAGCAATGGTTGATGCCGGCGCTCGCGCACTTCTCCGCAACGCTCCAGCAGCGGCCGGATGACCCTCGCCTGCAGGCACTAGAAGCGGAAGTCTTGGCACGGCGAGCAATTCGCAGCGCCTACCGCAGGCAGTTTGCACTGCAGGGACTATCGCGGCGAGAACCACTTCCACCACGGCCGTCGAGCCGGTGCCGGTGCAGCAGCCGGAGGTGCAGGCGCTGCAGGCACAAACGCCGGCAGGGGCTGCGCTCCGGTAATCGCGGGCTCAGCTGGAACACCGGGCGTTCGGGCTGCCATGAACTTGACCGGCAGCGAGTTGACGCGCTCAGACAGCCATGCCGCGCTGGTCTGGATCTCGTGCACGGGGACGGCCAGGTCGAGTCCCTGAAGCCGGTTGAGCAGCGTGTCGATTCCGGTGTCGGCGATGGCGCGGCCGATGTCCTGCCCGGGGCACTCGTGCGGCCCGTTGCTGAATGACAGGTGGGATCGGTTGCGGTGGAGCGGGATGGACAGGTCGGGCCGGATCTCCGGGTCGACGTTGCCTGCTGCCAGACCCAGGAGCAGCATGTCGCCTTCCTTGATCTCCGCGTTCCCCAGTTTGATGTCGCCCGTGGCCCAGCGGCCGGGGATCACGGACAGCGGGGGACGGTCCCACAGGACCTGGTCGAGTGCGTCGGGCAGTGTCATCGACCCGCCGGACAACCCGGCCCGGAACCGGCGATCGGTCATCACCAGGTGCAGCGTGTTCGCGATCAGGTTCACCGTGGTTTCGTTCGCGGCGACCAGGATGAGGCGCAGGTGCTCGATGACCTCGCTGTCGGTCAGCTCGGATTCGTGGCTGAGCAGAGCCGACGCGAGATCCTTCCCTGCAGCCTCCTTCTTGCGGTTGACCAGCCTGGTCAGCGTCTCCGTGACGAAGGCGTTGCTGGCGAGGGCCGTCTCGGTGCCCTTCATCAGGTCGAGCGTGGCCTCGACGAGCTCGGGGCCGTTCTCTTCGGGCATGCCCAGCAGTTGCGTCATGACGAGCATGGGCAGCCGCTCGGCGAAGGCGGGCACGAGATCGGTGCGCCCGTCGGCTATGAAGCTGTCGACCAGCAGGTTGGCGTACCGGGCCGCGTACCTGCGCACGCCTTGCCGGCTGAAGTGGCCCAGGGCGTCCGTGACCGCAATCCTGAGGCGTGCGTGCTCTTCACCGTCGGCGAAGACACACAAGGGTGCCCACCCGATCATGGGGAGCAGCGGCGAGTCCGGGGCGATCTTGTCGTACTGGTTCCACCGCCGCGAATCCCGTGAGTACAGGGACGGTGTGCGCATGATTTCGAGGTTCTCGCGGTGGCCGACGACCATCCATGCCGGAAGGCCCCCGTACAGTTCCACCGGTGCCACGGGTCCGTACTGGGCGCGGAGCTCCTCGTACAGGGCGCGGGGCGCGGCTTCCGCCTCGGGACCGTACATTCGCCGGAGCCCTTGCGGACTCATGCCGTGAGCGGGACATCCCGGGGGCGGAGTCGGACCAAAACTGTCGACGGGGCCGGCGTCAGAGCGCGGGGTGGTCACAAGACCTCCGGAGGTCATGAAATGAGCGTCAGCCGGACGGCCGCACCGCTGGCTCGCTCGCGATCGTCTGTGTGACCGGGATCGTCGAGCACGGTGGTTCGGCACTCGAACAAGGTCCTCAGTCGGGGAGCAGCATAGCGCCGCGTCAACACGCCTCTGATAAGGGGGCGTTGCCGTCGGATGGCGCACCGGGATGCGTTCTTCAGGTCACCGAGGCGGGCTTTCGCCAAAGGGCGCGGATCCGAGTGCGGGGCGCGAGGGGCAGACGTACCGTCGTTGAAGAGCCCGGTGTGCAGCGTTCCTGAGCCGAAGCACGGTAGTTGTCACCAGCAGGGTCGGACGAGCTGGCAAAAGGGACCGGGTGAAGCATCCTGGTTGTCACAGGCGAGGCATCCGACTTGTCACACAGGCTCAATCAGCAGTCCTTCTGTCACCAGAAGCAAAGATCGAGAACCTGCGGTTCTCTGCCGGATCTTCTACTCTGCCCGTCCCTGCGGCCCGCACGACGCTAGCGTCAAGTCCATGATCGTATGGCTCAACGGCACCCACGGCGCAGGCAAGACGACGACCAGCGCACTCGTACAGCAGGTAATTCCGGACTCACGGGTGTTCGACGCCGAGAAAGTCGGCGAGACGCTCATGGACATCAAGCCAGGGCTGCCCGCGACGGACAACTTCCAGCACTGGCCGCCGTGGCGTCCCCTCGTGGTCGAGACCGCCCGACGCGTCCTCGACTACACCGGCGGCACTCTGGTGATGCCCATGACAGTCCTGGTCGAGCAGTACTGGCGCGAGATCAGCTCGGGCCTTGCCCAGCACGACATTCCGGTCCGGCACTTCGTCCTCCATGCCGACCAGGACACCCTCCGCGCGCGCATCGCGGGCGACACCGTTCTCGGCCCCGACTCCCCGTTCCGTCTCCAATACCTCGAGCCCTACGCTGAGGCGGCCCGCACGTGGCTGCACGCCGAGGCCGAAGTCGTGGACACCACGCACCTCTCGCCCGCCCAGGCCGCCCAGCAGATCGCAGAGGCCGTCAAGACTTAAAAGAACGACCCTCCGGCGCCAAACCTCGCAGGTGACAACAAGCGTGCCTATGTGACAACTATCGTGCTTCGGCTCAGTTCCCCCGTCGCTGCACACCGGGCTCTTCGCCTGTCAGAGCTCTATCTGAACCGTTCCGGGTTCGGTAGAGACTTCAGATTGTGGTTGTGACCTGGGGTTTCGGGGTTGCGCGGTAGTAGCTGGTCTCGTATTCGACGGGTG
>NZ_JBWKCY010000050.1:19639-23005 GCF_056436245.1 Streptomyces sp. NPDC043812 | reverse complement strand
GGTGACCTCCCGCCCGCCTGGATCCTGCCGCTCTTCGCGATCGGGTTGACGACCTTGTCCGGTCTCATGCTCGATCAGCACTGGCCACCGCCCGGCTACCTCCCGCCTTGGCTCCTGTGGCCCGCCCTCTTCATCCCCGGTCTCGCATCCCTGTCCTTCGCCTGGCGCATCTGGCTCGGCCAGCTGCAGGACACCCGGCGGTCAACCACGGTCTGAAGACAGGCACGCCCGCCCGCGATCTCCGGAGCCGCGCAGGCGGGTCTGGCGATCGACGCGCGTGACGTGCTCCTGGTCGTGGAGATCGCCTCGCCGTCCACGCGCCGCACGATGAAGCCGTCCCTGTACGCGGCGGCCGGGATCGCCCACTACTGGCGCCTGGACCTCGAACCCGTACCGTGCCGGCACCCGAACCCGCACGGCCGGCGGCTACGAGGAACAAGCGGTCCAGGCCGGCCGGCCCGCCGACGTCGCCGACCCGTCCGAGGTCACGCTCGACCCCGGAACCTGACCCGCTAGCCCCGCAGCTGCTCCCGTGCCGTCTCCCTCTGTGCTGTTCGTCTGCCGGTGTGGTCGCGCGTGTGATTCCGGTGCGGCATGCGGCCGGTGGGCGGGGGTGTGGTTGTTCGTCGGGACCCGCCCGCCCCCGACGGCGTGTCCTGCGTCCCGGGCTTTTCGCGTTCCGGGGCCGTACGCGTTGCGCCGCCCGGGCGTCGCGCCGGGGTGTCGCCGGCGCCGGTCACCGGCGCCGGTGGGTGCTGCGGGGTTGTATGAGGGGTGACACGAGGAGGCCTCCCCCTCCCTGGGGTGTCAACGGCACGGCCCTGGCTTCCTCTTCTCGCCGGGGCCGTGTGTCATGTCGTGGGGCGAGCTGCAGCTTGTGCCCATCGGTGCTTGTGGCACCGGTCCTCGCCGGCATCCGCGTCCACGGCCCGCCCGTGTCCGGGCGAAGGTGAGTTGGGTTCCGGGCGGCGTGTGACGGCCTGTGCCCGGAACCCAGGGTCCCGCCCTCCACGCGGCGGGCTTGAAGGGCGGGAGTCCTCACTGTGCACCACCCACGCCGGCTGTGCGGGGAAGCCGGAGGGGCGTGTCACCCGGACTGCCTGTGTGCGATGCGTGACCGAACGTCGCAGGCCAGACACCGCAGCGGTTTTTGCCATCGTTGCCCAACACCGCCCCGTTCACCCGCCGTTCCCGCTACACCAGATAGGCCGGGCGTGTGTCGTCGCGGAGGGGCAAGGGGGGCGGCGCATCTGGGAAGAGCGCAGCCGGTGGGAGTGGACGCTCGAAGCCACGTTGCTATGTAACGCGGACGCCCGACTGCTCCCAGCACTCGGCGTGCCCGAGCAGCGGGCTGGGTATGACACCCGTCGGTCTCGCGAGGAGGTCTGAGGATGGCTGGCAACTGCCAGAAATGCGGCGCGCCCCTCACGGCAGCGGGAAGCTGCTCCCAGTTATGCGGCGGGGCCGACGCGCCCGAGCCCCCAACGACGATAGGTTCCGAGGATGGACGAGACGGCACCGCCAGCGAACCGGGCCCCGGAGATCACGCGCACTGAGTGCAAGCGCTGCGGAACCCTGATCCGCGGCGTCAACGGCCGCTACGCCTGCTCGCAATGCGGCTGGGTCAACCACTGGTCCGAGGGACACAACCAGCTACCCATCGCGCAGGACGACGCCGACTACCCAGGGAAGTAGCACGTCGCCGCATCCTTACCTGCTGCCGAGGATCCGCTCGGCGCGGGTGCGGCGCTGCTCTTCCTTCTTCCAGGCGCGGCGGCGGGCCGAGCCCTCATTGTTCTTCCTGCGCTCCTCGTCGTCGAGGAGTCGTGCCACGGTGCTCGGGTGTCACTGGCCACCGCGCTTGGACGGGGTCCCCTGCTCGTTGGCCTTGCGGGCGATGGCCCTGACTCCGAGCCCTTCGGACTTCCACTGCTGCATCAGCGCCAGGTTCCGTGCCTCGCTCTCATCGGTGGCGAAGGCCTTGTCCTCGGCGCGCTGTCCGTAGCGAGGGGCGCCGTAGGCGTAGCCGCCCAGCTCGCCCTTCGTCTCGCGTCCTTCCCTCAGGCGCTTGCGAATGAGTGTGATCCAAAGCGCCATGAAGCCGCGAAGTCCTGGAGGAGGTCGTGCCTGCCGCGGCGCACCCTCGGGCGCTCTGGGCCGGCATCTCTGGGCAAGGCCCCGCCGCCTTGGTTCCCATCCTCGGGCATTCATCGCTGGCGCAGTGGCTACACCGGCCGGGCGGGCTGGAGGTTGAGCAGCGCAAGGGGGCGGGCACCAGGTTCGCGGCGTGAGCAGCGGGCCGCGCAACGCACCCTAGTGATTGGTTGGACCCTGCTCCGGCGCACCCCGTCGGGGGTCACGCAAACCGAGGGAGGCAGGCCACGGAGGGCGCCGGTGGTCTGCGGGCGCTCGCCTCGCCACGACGGTGAGACACCCTGCCGTGGTGGCGCAACCCTGCGTCTACCGGCCTCGTCCCAGGGTGGGCAGACCGCCTGCGACGGCGCGGACACTTCGGCCTCTGCGCGCGCTGCGCCCGGCGAGGAGCAGGGTCCGGGCGGCCGCGCTCCATGTTGCCGCTTCGTCGCTGCGCCCCGTCTGCTGCCGCTCCTGGGCGCCGCGGAGGAGCGCGGCCCTTGTACGGGCTTTCAGAGTCTCGGCGTGCATCGCCACGGACGAACAATCCCCTCATGGCAGACAACACGTACTGGCTGGACGAGGCGATTGACGGGTTTGGGGATGAGCCGCGCGAAGAGGGCACTGCCGCGCTGGCTGAGCACCTGCTCGGGGCGCCCGCTCTACTTCTCAAGCAAGGCGGCCACGCTGACGCCGATGCTCTGTTGGCTGAGCTCCCGAAGATCCGCCTGCTCTACGAGGAGAAGGACTGGGGTGTCGAGTACTACGAGGCCGTCATTGAGGTCGATCCCGAAGACATAGACCGCTTTACTCTCGAGGTCCAAGGACGCATAGAGCGGGCGATGCAAGAGGTGTGGGCTCAGCCCTCCAACTGTGGACGCTCGCGTATTTCCCCAGGGGTAAGTTCCGCGCACCGGGTGGACGTCACGTCGCCGAGGTGCCCGGCCGCGGGGCGAGGCCAGAGCACCCACAGGCACGACGCCGGGCGTACCGCCACCACCAGCGTCCTCGCAGCAGTGCTGCAGCATGTCACCCGAGCGGTGGGAGGCAAGGACAACGTCCGCAATGGCCAACTGGCGGCGACTGTGAAAATCGCTGTCCGATCACCGGAGCACGGTGATAGATATCCGGCGTGGAAAAGAATCTTGAGTTCCCTGACCTGCTGCGACTGATCGATGAACGGTCGACCGCCTTCCGCACCGCGGTCGCCGCCGCGCCCAGTCTCGACGCACA
>NZ_JBWKCY010000050.1:0-19629 GCF_056436245.1 Streptomyces sp. NPDC043812 | reverse complement strand
GCCGACCTGCCCCGGGTGGGCGCTGTTCGATCTGGTGAAGCACCTGGGTGGGGGAGACCGTTACTGGGCCGCCATCGTCGGCGCGGGGCCTGCCGACGCTCCCCCGGCCGAGGCCACCGCTGCGCGCGCCGCTCTGGAAGTGCCGCGGGAGCGTGAGGCCCTGCTGGCCTGGCTGGCCGCGTCGACGCAGCTTCTGCTGAGCGCCCTGCGCGAGGCAGGACCGGACGCCGGCTGCTGGGCGTGGTGGAGTGCCCTGCAGACGCCGCGGACCTCTGGCGGAGTCGCCCGGCACCGGGTCCAGGAGAGCGCGGTGCACACCTACGACGCCCAGCTCGCCGCGGCCGCCCCGCAGCCGCTGCCGGCCGAGGTCGCACTCGACGGTGTCGAGGAGTTCCTGTTCACCTGCGTCGCGACGCCCAGCGCCTGGCCGCACAAGCCCACGGCCTTCGACTTCCACACGGCCGAGGGGCGCTCCTGGCGCCTCACGGTCGACGGCGACGGCGCACGCTCCACCCGCATCCCCGCGCCCACTGCCGCGACCGGCCAGGGCTCGGACCCAGCCGGGGCCTCCATCCATGGCACGGCCAGTGAGTTGGTCCTCTACTTGTACGACCGTATCCCCGCCGACTCCTTGCATGTTGACGGAGACGCAGGGCTGCTCGACCTGCTCCGCGCCTGGGAGCCGGAGGAGTAGGACGTGCTCGAGGCGCCGCACGAGCCCCTGCCGAGGAGGACGGCCACGGCGGCTCGACTGCCCTCGACGTACGGGATTCCGTTCGCGCAGCCCGTCTGCCACCAGGTACTCGTAGAAGGACCGCACGGCAACCACACGTTGCTGGACGGTCGCGTTCGCCAGTCCCGTCTCCGGATGCAGCGGCGCCTTCGCTGATCGCTGGCGGGGACGGTCGAGCATGTCCCCGATCCAGGCGGCAACCGTGTCCGCACCGGCCAGTACGGGATCTGTGCCTTCAACTGCACAGAATCAGGTGGTCCTCGACCGCCCGCCCGTACGCGTCGATCGTGTTGGAAGCCCGCCCGATGTTTGCCATGAACTGCAGCCACCGTCGGGCCAGTTGATGTTCAGCGAGAGTGGGGAACTTGCCCCACGGGATGGGGGCCATGACAGCAGGCTAGTAGGTGCGACCGTGCCTACTTGCGCACGTGGAAGCGCAGCATGGTGACCCCGCCCGACTGGACGTTGCTGAACGGTTCCAGGTCGATCCGGTCGAGGCCCGGCGGCGCGAAGCGGACACCGTCGCCGAGCAGGACCGGCAGCACGTACACCAGGATCTCGTCGACGAGGCCGCGCTGCAGGCACTGGGCGGCCACGTCGGCGCCGAGGATCTCCAGGTTCTTGTCGCCGGCGGCGCGGCGTGCCGTGGCCACGGCTTCCTCGATGTCGCAGGTGAGGAAGGTGACGTTGGGGTCCGGCTCGTCGGGCGGGCGGTGGGTGAGGACGAACTGCGCCCCGCCGTCGTAGTCGGTGTTCTCGTCGGACATGCGTTTGCCGACCTCGTACGTGCCCCGGCCGATGAGCATGGCGCCCGTGGCCGCCATGACCTCCGGGAACGTCGCCGACGTCATGTGCTCGAAGATCCAGTCCATCGTGTGGCCGGGACCGGCGATGAACCCATCGAGGGACATCACCCTGTTCACGACCACTTTGCCGGTGCTCGCATCCGTCATGCGTCTTCTCCAAGCAGGTGGAGGGCCGGGATCGCATCATAGGTCGGTGAGCAACATCTTCTCCGGCGGTAGCCACGACCTGGACCTGTCCAATGGCGCCGCCGCGGTGTTCATCGACGTGCTGATGCTGGCCGTGTCCGATCTCGCCTCCGAGGGCTGGGACTTCCGCTTTGCGGCGCTGCTGACCCTGCAGGACCAGAACGTCATGGGGCGCGGTGCCCGTCGGGTTCGACCTGGCGGAGTTCGACTGGGGTGCGACGGAGCGGGAACGCGCCCGCGCGAAGGGCTTCGTGCTGCGTGCCACAGCACTCGCGGCGAGCGGACATCGCTGGAGCGAGCTGGGCTACCACCCGCCCCGCGTGCATGACTACCTCCTGCACCAGGCAGCGCAGGGCCTGCCGGTATGCGCCGCTTTCCTCGCTCAGCAGGAGGCTGGGGGCCAGTGGCCACGACGCGGGCACGCGCATGGTCACCGCGCTCTCGGCCTTGCTGTGTGTGCGGCCGTGATGAGAGATACGCAGGGCCGCGGCGACGCGTGCCGAGGCGAGCCGCTGGACGGCGCAGTCATCCCGCGGCGCCGCGAGACGGGTGCCCGGGACCCCGAACGCCTCCGCCGGTGCCATTGTCCAACACGCCAGTGCCACCAGCACCACGAAGACCAGCCGCATACCCCGCCCCTCGGTTCCCCCTGCAGCCTGCGCAACAGATGTCATGCCACCGGGATGTGCATTCCATTCCCTGTCGCTGCCCATTGGGCCGGGTGTCGCTGCGAGAGCCTAGGCTTCCGCCTGAGCCTGATCGCGGTGACCGACGACGGCACCCTCACCCTCGCCCCGCGCATCGGGACCGCTGACGACCAGGCCCGTACCGAGGGCATGACCATCCCGTCCACGATCACCCACGGAAGCGCCGACACCCTGCAGGGCAACCTGCTCGCCCTCAACCGCTTCCCTCCTGGACGCGCTTGGCACCTTCACCGGCAACACCATCACTCTGCACATCCGCGAGATGAAGGACGGACTCACCACCAAGCCGGTGCTGCTCACCGAGGGGATCGACACGGTCGGTCAGGACTACCGGCACCTGCTGATGCCCATCCGGCTCGACCTGTCCAAGTAGCCACCCTGCGGGGCCGCCGCAAGGGCACTTTGCCGAAGCCTGCCACCGGCGCCTACTCGCCCGGAAGTTGGGTGACGTGGCAGCACCCCGAGACCGGCGGGATGTGCACGGGCATCCTCACCAGGTGGCTGTCCGGCGAGCGGACGGCACCACCCGCCGCACCGGGATCCCCTCGTGCGGCAGCGTGTCGGTCGTTATCGAGTTGGGGCAGGGCGCGAGGCCTTCGGTGGGTTCGTGGCGGGCGATATGCGGGCGCTGCGCGGAACTTCGGTGCCGAGGTCACCATCTCATCGGTGATGCCGTGGATGAGCGTGCTGTCCTCAGGGATCGACAGCCGAGGGTGCAAGATGGCTTCTTTCGGCATCACGGGGGTGATTTGGCCACCATGATGTGTGGCTATGAGCAGGCATGGGGGGCGTGCGGCCGCGTGGTTGTGGGCGTTCGTCTGCGTAGCAGCGGTGGGAGCGGCAGCGGCGTGGAGTCTGCCAGGGCTGAAGCAGGGTGATGTGGACCCGGCAGGTGCACGGATCGGCTTGGCTGGTCTGTTGCTGGCACTCTGGGCGGGGTGGATGTCCTGGCGGGCGATGCGCCACCAGGAGAGCGACGCGGTAGCGATGGCTGGCCGACTGGCATCGGCGGTGCTGCAGGCGGAGACCGGCGCGCGATCCCAATTGCTCGGTTGGGACAGCGAGCCGATTGACGTGAGGTTCGTCTTCCGTCGAGCAGCGGCGCGAAACGCCGACGGTGCCGCCGCTGAGGGGCGGTTGAGCGAGGTGGCAAGCTACTACCGGGATTTGCGGCCAGGGCGATTGATGATCACCGGGGCGCCTGGGGCGGGGAAGACCGTGCTCGCCGTTGAACTCCTTCTTGCACTCTTGGAGAAGCGCAAGCCCGAGGACCCGGTGCCGATACGGCTACCCTTGGCCTCGTGGGACAGCCTGCCTGCCGTTCATCCTGGCAACGATTCGGTTGAGGGCGCGGGTTTGATCGTGCACCCGGGCGACGCAGTGCAAGCGGTACAGGCGTGGGTGTGTCGACGGTTGGTGAACGACTACAAGATGTCCCCGACAGCAGCCGCAGCGCTCATGGACGCTGGCCTCATCCTGCCCGTGCTGGATGGACTGGACGAGATGGACGCCAAGGACACACTCGGGCACGCCCCCCGGGCCCGGCAGGCGTTGGATGTGCTCAATGCCTACCAGCGCGGCCGCGCGAAGGCGCCCCTGGTGCTGACGTGCCGCAGTGAGCCGTACCAGGCGCTGGAAGCACTAGAGGTGTGGGCTCTGAACGCCGCACGAGTCGAGATCGCCCCCGTGAGCGCCGCCCAGAGGCGCGATTTCATCCGCAGGCGCGCGAAAAGAATGATCCGGTGGCAGAACGTACTGGACGCAGTTGACCTAGCCCCGTTCTCACCGCTGGCGCAGGCGTTGTCCACCCCGTGGCGCCTGACCGTCGCGGTGACTGTCTACGAGCAGCCAGGTGTCCGAGGTGAGTATCTCCGCTCCCCCAGCGAGCTACTCGATCCCGCACTGGGCACCGAATGGGCTATCAGGGATCACCTGCTGCGACTATTCCTCGATGACGCCACTGCCAGGTATCCAGCCCCGCTGGGCAGCACCTACGCCCCCGACCAGGTTCGGGCCTGGCTTAGGGTGCTGGCCACCTACTTGGACGCCAACGCTGTCACCAGCCGTACCGTGGCTGGCCGACCGCTGTCCGGCACCGATCTCATCCTTCATGAACTGTGGCCTCTGGCTGGCCGCCGTCGCGCCCGTGCCGTCCACCTCTCTCTCCTTGCAACGCTAATGCTCGCCGTGCTCGCTGGGTGGTGGTGGGCTGCCGCCGCGGACTCCGTCGGCGATTTGTTCCTATCCGTTGGTGTTGCCTGGTGCTTCTTTCAACTGCTCGGCCTATCCTGGCCCGTTGCGTGGCCGGAGCCATTGCGGTTCGTTCCGGGACGGCTGCGAACTCTTAACGGTTTACTCGCTGCAACGGTAAATCTCGTGATTGGACTAATGCTCGGATTCGTGATCACGCTCCCTGCCTGGATCGGGAATTGGCCCCCGTCCGATGGACTGCTCAAGGACATGCTCACGCTCGGGCTCACCTTGGGCTTGACACTTGGGGTCAGGCGCGCAATCACGGCTGGAGCAACGGACGAGGGCACGCTCGGCATGACGGATCCTCGCGGTTCCATCCGGATCGACTTCATGACCAGGCTTGTGGTGGGGCTGACGGCTGGGCTGACGTTCGGCGTCGCGGCCCACTTCACGGAGAGATTCGCGGCCGATGCCACAAACGTGCCCACGCAGGAGCCCGGTCTCGGATTCCCTCTCCTTGCTCTGGCATTTGGGCTGGGGACTGGGCTCGCAGCCGGAGCCCTGTGGATGCGCTACGCAGCTCTGTTGCTGTGCACCCGCAGCGGCGCTCACGCCCTGCCGTGGCGCCTCGGAAGGTTCCTGGACTGGGCTACCGATGCAAGCCTGCTCCGTAGCGCTGGCATCGCCTACCAGTTCCGTCACCGGGAACTCCAGGACTGGCTCGCGAACCTCGCCAACCACCCCTGAGCTTCTCGTTCATCCGGTGCGCCTCCCGGAGGGCTCGGCCCGGCTCTATGGTGACGCGATAGCGGGATGACGCTGTGCCGGGGCGCGCTGCCGGGGTCATGGGTTGGTGCAGGCGTGGGTCCAGCCGAGGGTGTTGCACAGGTCCTGCAGGGCGCGGTCGCCGGGGGTGCGAGGTGGGGGGAGGTGCCGCCGCCGGCGTCGATCAGGGCGGGGGCGTGAAGGCTCTGGCGGAAGACGGCGAGTGCGGCGAAGGGGAAGGCGGGGTGAAGTATTCGGAGGCGGCGAGCTGCCCGGCCCAGATCCGGCCGGGCCGAACGCGGCTGGCAGGCCCGCGAGCACTTCGAGGACACCAGCCCGGTCGCCCCCGCGATCCGCCACATCGACCGGTCGGTGGAGTTCCTGGATCTCGTCACCGCCTGCCACGCGTTCGTCGCGGCGGCCGGCCGCGTCGTCCCCGGCATGCGCGACCGCCAGCTCGGCGACGACGAACGCACGATCATCCACGAGAACGTCGCCCGCGTGAGGGCGACGCTGGACTGGATCGAGACCGCGGTGGACACCGGCAAGGTCGACGTCGACGGCGAACTGGCCCGTCTGCTGCAAGGTGAGTAGGCGATGCCTCGCGCTTCCGAGCGCAGATCACCCGCCGCCCAGCGACACGCCGACACCGTCCGGTTCGTGCTCTTCGAGGCCCGCCCGGCCGGTCTGGCCTTCAACCAGCTGGTCAGATCCAGCGAGCTGTCGCCCCACCAGCCCCGCGCGGGCCTGGCCTGCCTGCGGGACACCATCGCCGAACGCGGCTGGCCGCCCCTGATCTGGACCAGGGCGGACGGTTACAAGTTCTGCTCGGACCCGGCCGAGCTCCAGGCATACGCAGTCGCGATCATCCGGGAGAAACTCACCGAGATCCGCCGGTTCATCACCGGCGTCGTCGCCCCGCACGCGGCCTCTTCAGCCGAAGGGGCGGTGGATCAAGCACCTGAACACCCAGCTCAGCTCGGTCGAGTCGACGCTCGATGTGATCGCCGACTACATCGACGCCTGACCGGCGGGGCCGCCCGGTCGGCGGGGCGGCCCCGTCCCCGTGTCCTTTGAGGGAGGGATCTGTTGACACGGCTTCGCTGCTATCCCTCGGACACCTTCGACGACGAGTGGGCGCTGATCGAACCACTCCTGCCGGCGCCAGCCTGCGAAAGCCGCACCGGCGGCCGTCCGGAGAAGCACCCCAGACGCGAGATCGTGGATGCGATCCGCTACGTCGTCGACACCGGTTGCAAGTGGCGGGCCCTGCCCAACGACTTCCCGCCCTGGCGGACCTGCTACGGATTCATGGCCCGCTGGGCCGCCTGCGGCGTCGTCGGCCAGATCCGTGACCAGCTCCGCAAGCGGATCCGCCGCGAGTGGGCCGGGCCTGGCGCGGTCGCTACCGTCATCGACTCCCAGTCGGTCAAGGCCGCCGAGACCGTCGGCAAGGACTCGCGCGGCTACGACGGCGCGAAGAAGATGAACGGCCGCAAGCGGCACCTGGTCGTGGACACCAAAGGGCTGCCGCTGTTCGTCATGGTCACCCCGGCCGACATGACCGACCGCGACGCGGCCAAGGAAGTCCTGTTCCGGCTGCGGCTGATGTACCCGGAAATCACCATCGTCTGGGGCGACTCCGGCTATGCCGGAAAGCTCGTGACCTGGGCGAAGAGGCACCTCGGACTGACGCTCAAGACCGTCAGCCGACCGCCGAACACACCCGGGTTCGTCATCCTGCCCCGCCGCTGGGTCGTCGAACGGTCGCTCGCCTGGATCAGGCACGCCCGCCGACACGCCCGCGACTACGAACGGCTCATCCAGCACTCGGAATCGCTGATCACGTGGGCCGCGATCACGCTCATGACCAGGCGAATCACCCGTCGACAGTCCCGCCGCAGCGGACAGCCGGCGCCACGCGAGAACGATCGGGACTGACGTTCACCCGGACCATCGCCGCTCCGGTTTCACCACGATCGCGGCCCGGACACTCTTTCACGGCAGCATCCAGCAGCACGGCTAAGGCACCTCGACCGGTCCGAGACGGTCCAGTTGCGGATCGAGGCTGGGGCGCGGCCTTCTCCCAGCTGCGGTGCAGCGCGACGCCCGCCCTGCCCCCATCAGGACCCCGTCGCCACCATGAGGACGACGTCCTCATGCGCGAGGCATTCAGCTACGGCGTCGGCATCGATGACCCTGCTCGCTGGTGTAGATAGAGCCGCAGCGCTGGCACTCTTGCAGCCCATCGATCACATCTGCGCAATGGAAGCAGAAGTCGATGGGTGTCTCCGGAGCGGCAGCTGTCGAGGCTCCTCGAACCAGGCTGCTCATCGTGCAGACGGGGCACCGGTCCGGGGCGTCACCGTCGTACGAGGCATCAGGAATGGCGCGGTTGAGAACGCGGACGGCATAGCCCAGGGCCAGGCCCAGAGCACCATAGCCCTGGACACAGAGGTGGCAGTACATGGTGGAGAACCTTGCGTCCGACTGGCACCACTCCGGCACGCCCCTGATGAGTGTCGGAGTGAGGGCGAACTGCTGGCACTGCGGGCACCGGAGGGTGCGCGCTCTGACGGGCCCCAGGACCGGAGCGAGGTCCTTCATGCGCTCTGCCACGTAGCCCTGGATCGTGCGGACCCCTCCGCGGATCCGGTCCATGTCGATCTCCGCGTGGTGCCGTTCTTCTTCATCTGTGATGTGCTCCAGAATGTGCTCATCGACGAAACTGATGAGGAAGTTCAGTACTTGGGCAGTGGTGCTCTCCACGGTGCCGGCTTTGGCGTACTCGCCAACCAAGCCATAGTGCTGCAGAGCGTTGCGGCGTTCGGCTAGGTCGGAGAGAGCAGCCTCATCACGCTTGCTGAACTTGATACCCGCTATGTTGGTCAGCCGCTTTCGCGTCTCTTGCGGAGTGCAGCTGTTCAGTGTTCCGTTCTCGAGCGCTTCTCGCATAGCGTCCCCGGGGTTGGCGAACACCAGAGACCAGTGCACCATCTGCAGACGCGCCTTCAGAAGCACTTCGGCGCCCGCAGCCAGGTGCAGCACGGCGTACTTCATGGCCCTTGCACTTGGTTCGCTTCCACCCTCTAGGTGCTCTACCACGCTGACCAAGTAGTCCAGACCATTCATGACAGGTGGAAAGTGCACGTCACCTGTGAGCTCCGCTAGGCGCACTTGGTAGTAGGACCCATTGTGTTCGACCAAGCGCTCATCCACTGGCTGCGGTATCTCCTCGAGTTCATGACTCGACGCGTTGTCGAGAGCCTGCTCATACATGCGGATCCTTCGGAGCGAGTGAATCTGGGCGCAGGATCTTCTCACGCACACGGTCCCACCCTGTGCCCCCTGGAAGGTTGCCGGGTGTGTCAATTTAACGGCCCTGTCTCACATTCGGTGGTGACGGAGTGTGCCGCTATCCGAGGAGGATGCGGTGGCGAGGTAGCGTGAAGCCTGCTCGTCCGTGCATCTGGCGCGCGATTCGCTTGGTCTTGGTGTTGATGCCCTCGGTGGGGCCGTTGCTGTACGGAAGTGTGAGCGCGGCGATCACGGCGTTCCGGTCTCGGTCCAGGCCTCGGGTGAAGGCGTGTAGATGGGGCAGATCGGTCGTGCGGGCCTGGGTGATCCAGCACTCGAGCGCGTCGGCGTTCCCCGGGTGGGTCGTCAGGAGCTGGGCGAAGGCCCGGATGTGGGCCGCCAGTTGGGTCATCTCGGGGCAGGCAGCGGTGAGGCGTGCCAGGAGGTCGTGATGTTCGGCCTTGAGGTTGTCGGGTCCGGTGAGGATCATCCGGGCGAATCGGCGCGGGGAGATGTGGCTGCGGTCGGCGTCTGCGCGGCCTTGGTTGATGTACTTGTGCAGGAGGTTGAGGCAGCCGGTGAAGCCGAGGGCCTTGATCTCTTCGAAGAGGTGCTTGACAGGGACGGCGGGGTCCTCGGCCCGGCGTGTGCGCAGGTGCTCGCGGTAGGGGTCGACGAGGCTGGCACGGTATTTGGGGACGCGGAGCATCCGCTCGGGCCGGTCGGCTCGCGCGTAGCGTTTGACGGTGTTCAGTGCCAGTTGCAGACGGCGGGCGCATTCGAGCAGGCCCACGCCCTGGTGGAGCAGGTTGTGGACCTGGTGCCAGCGTTCCAGGGTGGTCTGGGCGCGGGGCCCCTCGTAAAGCGGCGAGTTCAACACGGCGGCCCAGCAGGTGCTGTGCGCCGTGACCTCGCTCAGGGCGGCTTCGCACAGGTTGTGCCACAGGTGCCACCGGTCGGCGACCTGCACTGCGTCGGGCAGGGCCCGGCGGATGGCCTCGGCGCAGGTCGCCGAGCCGTCACGGCACACGACTTCGACGCCCGGATGCTCGCGCAGCCACGCTTCCAGCGTGTCGGCCTTGCGGTCGGGCAGGACGTCGATCCGCTCATGGGTCTCGGCGTCGATCACCACGGTGGCATAGCGGTGACGCCGGCGCAGGGCGAAGTCATCGACGCCGATCACGCGGGGCACCCGCCCGGTGGGCAACGGGATACGCAACAGGGTGCGCAGGGGCCGTGTGCCGGGACAGACTCACCGCGAGTATCACCAGCAAGCGTGATCCCGCCCGGCCCGCCAACTCTTTGACCACGGCCTTGACCTGTCTGTTCAGACGGGCGGTGCGGCGCTGGTATCGCTCCAGCACCCCGGGCACCTGCTCGCGGAAGGTGTGGCAGCAGCCGCGGGTGGGACACACCAGACGCCGCACCCGCACACGGACCACCACCCGGCGCTCGTCGACCGGCACGTCGGCCACCGTCCGCAGCTGATAGCCGTGCACCTGCCCCGACGACGCCCCGCACACCGTGCAGACCGCGGCCTCCTGCGGAGTCCGCGCTCGCACCACGATCCGCTCACCCTCGTCGGCCACATCCTCCATGACCAGCGGGGACAGACCCGAAAACACCGTCTGCACAAGCTCGTTGACATCCCTCACACGAATACCAACGAACCTCACGACTCTCCGTCACCACCGAATGTGAGCCAGGGCCAAACGATTTACAGTCCCCCATACGGGCATCGTGTCCAGGCCCTTGTAAGCGAGAGGTGTAGCACCGGTCAGCAGCATCGAAGACTCCTCGGTCGGATGCTTCACTGCTGCCCCGCCCTGCGATCGAAACGCACCGGCCGCCGTAGGTCTGCGCCCGGCACGCGGCTCGGGCGCGATAGCCGGGGGTCGGGCATGTTCAGGGGGCGCTGGCCCTGCAACTCGGGCAGGCTCTGCCCTTGCCCTGGAATCTGAACGACTGGACCCCTGGACTTGCCCGACGCGGGCTGCCGCCGGGGTTAACGCGAGAGCGATGCCGAGCGGTGGCAGGGACGCGGCGGCACTGAGACGTCACCGGGCCCGCACACACCTCGGCCGGCGACCGCGCCGCGACTCGGGGAGTGCGGGAGGCCACCGGCCGGTGCGTCGGACAGGCGTCCTTACAGCATGGGGTCCTGACCGCCCATGCCACCTTCCTTCTCGCTCTGCTCCTGCAGGCGGCGAGCCTTCTCCTGCAGCCGCTTGCGCTCCTCCGGGTCGGTGGCGCGCTCGGCCGCGTCCTTCATCTCCTGCACCTTGGCCCGCAACTGCTGCGACCGGCCGCCGGATTCGCCTGCAACGCTCATGGTCACTCCTTGAAGATCGGGTGAGCGGATGGCCTAAGCGAACCAGCAGCAACCGGGGCACGCATCTCGAAACGTCACGCCCCGTAGTTGTCGCACGGTGGCGAACCGATCTGCCATCTCCCGCCGTCCTCGTGCCGAACTGTCGCACCGCTTCGTTTCCCTGTCCTCCGGCAGGGCACGAGATCAACGAACGGCCGTACAGCGGCAACAACACCCGGCGTATCGCCGGGTAGCCAGGACGGAGGTTCGCCCGTGTTGAAGGCGATCGCAGATGTTTTCCGGGCCATCGGTGGGGCCATTGCCACCGTGGTCACCTTGCCCTTCCGGGCAATCGCCCGGCTCTTCGGCGGAGCGTCGGACACCGCGCACGGTCACCACTGAGGGTCTCTCTGGCGCGCACGCAGCCTGAACTCAGCGCGGTGTGGGGCTGTCACATGACGTCGGCAGCCCCACACTCATGCGCCAACCGGTCCCCCATCGCTTACGGCGTGAGGCCGGCGTCGTCGTCCCAGGTTCTCGGTACGCAGCGCGACGCTGCACAGCACGTCGGCTGAAGTTCGGCGAAGGCGAGAGCAAACGCTCCCACAAGTTGAGGTGCGCCGTGTTCGAGCTGCTGGCCGAGCGGTTCAGGTGCCGACCGCGTGAATCCGCCGCTGAAGGAACGGAACATCCCCCAGCCGACGTCAATCATGGGCGCCGCCCAGCCTCCGAAGCTGGTGCCGGCCGCTGCCGTCATTCCACATGAAGAGCCCCGGCAGAATCTCCCGGCGGGGCTCTTCATGGCTTTTCCATTAGTTCCCTGAAGCTCAACAGCACCTCAGCGGTGAACGACCGAGGAAACCCAGATCGTCACATCGCTTGCGACCCTTGATGCTGTTCCACCGGGAACGACCCGATGTTCTCGTCTTTCTGGGTTCCGATACTCCACTTCAAGCCGATCATCTGAATCTAAAGTCACGACGACGTACCACTGATCACCGGATCCTTGTGACTCGATCGTGAGGAATGAGTTATCGGGGTAACCCAGCTCGCCGATCAACTCGAAGAGCAAGTCTTCCGAGATTCCTTCGTACGACTCACCGCTTTCCGTTTCCACGGTGCACGAACTTGACGACATGCCACCTCCAGCATTCACGCAGGCAGAGCGCCGACCAGCCGTCGCGATCCTTGAAGAACCCGCCGCCAGTGACATGCTGCAGATCCTCCTCCCAAGACTGTGCAGGTGCCACAGACCCTCTATGTGGTTCAAAATTCAGCGGCCCGGATGTCTCTCCGTCATTCCGGCACGTCGGGCGGCGGACCGCAGCGCGGGTCCCGCGGCGGGCAACCCCCAATTTCGCTGGACGAGTCATTCCGAATGATCAGTGGTCGTGGTCACCGGAAAGCAGCCGGGACGTTGATACGGGCTGCCGGCTCGTCCGTGGCCTTCGCCGCCGTGTGCGCCTTGGTGAGGGTGCAAACACCGTCCACGCACTGGCGCTCCAGACGGCCGAGGGAGATGGTCTGTGCCAGGCCGACCATCCAGCAGGTGGGGCAGCCGCGGAAGGCAATCAGGGCCAACGGGGCCGCCAGCAGGGTGGCCGGGCCGGCAACGGGCACCAGGGCGATCGAGCCGATGATCAGCCCGAAGCCGACGGCGCCGCGCGCTAGATGGCGCGGGACGGACTTGCTGGCGAAGTTCATCTCGGGCGCGGCGGCCTGAGCCTTCGCGCCCTGCGCGGGCTTCACTGTGTTCGCGACGTTCACGGTGTTCACGGTCGTGAGACTCCTCCGACTGGCTGGTCGATAGCCTGAGAGCGCGCCTGATCGGCGGCTTGACCGAGTGGTTGGTCTGTCACTGCCAGAGAGTGACGCAGTGCTGCGCGTGCTCTGTGCAGCCGCGACTTCATCGCGGCGTTGCTCAGACCGAGCGAATGGGCAACGGTCTTGCCGGGCAGGCCCTGTACGTCCCGCATGATCAGAACCTGCCGCTGGTCACGGGGAAGGACGCTGACCGCAGCCGCGATCCGCTCCGCCTCCAGCCTGTGCAGCACCGCGTCCTCGGCGGACGGTTCCGCAGTCGCCTCCGGTTCGGCTGTCGCCTCGTCGCTCCGTGAGACGAGCAGCCGTACCTGCCGGAGGCATTCGTTGCGCACGATCCGGAACATCCATGAGGCAAGCGCGCCAGTGGCCCGCAAAGTGCCGATCTTCCGGTAGAGGATGATCAGCGCCTCCTGCGCCGCGTCCTCCGCGTCCTCCGCGTCCTGCTGTGAGGAGCACAGCGATATGGCGAACCTGCGCACATGAGGCTGCGATTCCATGACGACGGTGGTGAGGGAAGTGACGTCGCCGTCCTGAGCGGCCTTGATCAGCCGCTCGTCCGGCCAAGTGAAGCGTTGGTTCATCTGAGACTCCTACCCGGAAGGCGCCCTACGGGCAGGTGCTGGTCAGCTTCGGCTCTTGTAGCGCCGCATCAGGTGCCCGCTGCACGCACCCACGAGCAGGGCTCCGATCACTACGAGGCTGGTGACCATCATTGGTGGTTCCTCCCAGTTCTGCCGGCCCGTTCGGCCGGTACACAGACAAGAGGCGCGGGGATCCGAAAAGGATTCGCCCCCGGCCGAAGTCTCTTTTGAACTCCGCTCCCGCAGCCACGGCACGCGCGGCGCAGAGGCCGGGAAACGACGGCGCGCGCCGCGCCACGTCGCCGAACCGGCCGCTCAGCGGCACTGCCGGGGGCAACTGGCGGATGCGGACGGGGCCGGCCCCAGTGTCCGTCCGCAGACAGGGCGTCCAAGATGAGACGGGGGTCTATCGGCAAACGCGCTCACTGCAGGTCGTCACGCTCCAGCCATGCCGGCTTGACCGGCACCCCGTCCGCGTACCGTTCGACCTCGTCGACCGACTCACCAGGTGAAGCAACTGGTTCACTCGACGCCTCAACAGGTTCCGGGGCGGCGGGCGCGGCAGAGTCCTCCAGCAGCTCCGCCACCGTGAAGCGGGTGACGAACGACTGCCAAGCCCCGTCAACGACGAGGAGGAACCCGTCGCCGTCCCGAAGGAGCCGACGACGCCTGGGACTTCTGGGATGCTCAGGAGAGTGACTGCGAGCCCGCCGTTCCAGCTCCGCAAGTGCCTTCTCACGAGATCCAGACACGTGCGCCACCACGTACGCCTCCGTGCGCTTGCGCTCGCCGATTCCGACGGTCGTCTCGATGACCAGCCCCCATATCGTCAAGCTTCTTCGCACCCTCTCGCTCGTAGGACTCTCTGCTGCAGGAAGCGCGGCAGGCCCCCAATCAGGGCAAGAGTCACGTCCGGTCTCCGCCGATAATGCCGTCGGAACTGTCCGCGTGGCGGGGTCCCAGCGCGCATGAGCCGCTGCGACCTCTCCCGAAGCGTGTAGCAGATCGCTAGCCTCGATCCTGCATGACGGTCCGTCTACGGAGTCGGCGGGCCGTTTCGTGTTCTGTGGCTGGTGACGGGCATGTTGGTGGCCCGGTTGTCGCATCGGGTGGGCGCCGGGTTCCACTGCTCCGGGTTGATGGGTGCTCGTCGGGACAGGGTTGTCGCTGGTCAGCCGGGGTTCGGCAGTGCTTGCAGCCACTCGAACGCGCTGGTGATCACGTCGGTCCATGGCCAGTGACGGGCGAGGCGGAGGATGCGGCGGCGGCCGGTCGTCACGAGCTGAGCGGCAGCGGAGAGCAGTCGCAGCCGCAGGCGTTTGGGCTCCCACCGGCGGGCGGCCCCGGTCAGGGCGAGCATCGGCATCCAGGCCAGCAGGTCGAGTGCGATCTGGACGATCTCCAGCCAGAGCTGGTTCTGCGCGGTGCGGTGGAGGGGGAGGTTGCGCAGGCCGGTGTCACGGGCGGCGCGGATGCGGTCCTCGGCCCTCGCGCGCTGGCGGTGCCGCAGCTCCAGAATGGCGATCGGGGTGTCCTTGGTGTTGGTGGCGAAACAGGTGACCCGCATCCCGTCCGCGTCGGTGATCCTCAACTGGGCGCCCGGGTGGGGCCGTTCCTTTGCGGACGATCAGCCGCATCCCGGCCGGCCAGCCGTTCAGGCAGTCCCCGGCGAGTTCGGCGACCCAGGCGCCCGTCACGGACTTCGCCGTCGGGTTCGACAGCCGGGGTCCATGCCGCGGCCGGCACCTTCAGCACCGCCTGGTGGATGGCGTCGGTGACGACCATACCGACCGAGTAGGACAGCCACCGCCCTCGCCGGGTGAGCCAGTTCAGGAACTCATGCGTCCCGCCGCCGGAGTCGGTGCGGATCAGCGTGCGGCGTCCGCGCCGGTGCTTCTTCGGCAGTTGGGCCAGGGCCAGGCGGGCGGTTTCGATGTGGTCCGCGGCGGTGTTGCTGCCCGCGTTGCCCGGCCGCAACAGGCCGGCAACCGGCTCGCCGGAGCCCTCACGGCCGTGGTCGACGAACGCGAACAGCGGGTGATGACCGAACGTCTTCTTCCAGGTGGCCGTCGCATCCTGCTTCTCGGAGTGCGCCAGGACCAGCACCCCGTCGATGTCCACGATCACCGCACCGCTCTGATCCGGCGCGTTCTGCCCGGCCAACCGCCAGACCTGCTCGCGGACTTCGGCCCGAGCACGGCGGACAGCCGTGAGCGCCCGGTCTCCGGTGCCGGCGAGGCTGTCGATCAGGCGGGAGACGGTCGGGTCGGACGCCACCGGTCCGAACACCGCAGGTTCGGCCCGCAGCATCCCGACATCGGCCAGGCAGTCGCCGCCCAGAGCCACGGCGAGAGCGACATCCAGCAGGATCTTGCCCGGGTCGTGCACCGCACGCGGCTTGCGCCACGGTGCCAGAGCAGCCGATATCGCCTCATGCAGTCCGGCCCGGCGGGCCGTCTCGACCAGCAGGACCGCGCCGGCCTGCGAGACCACCCCACGACCACCGCCCTCAACGCGGACATGGGGGTACGACCCGATACGCTTCTTCACCTGAGGAGTGCTTCTTCCTACGCGACGAACAGGACCCTAGACAAGTCCCATCGTTGCAGGTCAGGAGCACTCCTCGTGTCTTTGATCAAGCATCCGACACAGCCGTACGTGAAAGCGCGAGGCTAGACAAACCGTGGGTCGCTCGCCTCAGACCTTTGGGCACTCGGGACGTGTGCAGTGGTTCGTCGGGTACTCGGGACGGCTCAGGCGTGGGGGCCGGAGTCCAGTTCGCGCAGCAGCGCTTCCGTCTCCTGCCGCCGGAATGAGCCGTGCACGCCGTCGAGGCCGGCGCGTAGCTCCTCGCCGGGCCCGACGCGGGTCGAGCCCGGCGAGCGTCCGCGCCAGCTCGGTGCGATAGAAGTCGAACGGAGCCCAGCGCGGCAGGAACGCGATCTCGTCCGCCGCGCGCTGCGGGCTTATAGCGGCCAGCAGCTGGGCCGCCTGCACGCGTTCGTGACCGAAACCGTGGACAAGCAATGAGCTGCGAAGGATCTGCGCGAGGCAGGACTCGGCGCCCTCCGGGGCAATACGCGCGAGCGCGTGCACCGTGGGGGCCAGGTTCGCCACCGGTCTCAGAGGCCACGGTTCAGGCATCAGTCGACGCTTGAGGGCAGCGGCGGCCGCCGAACGGTCGAGAGCGGCCAGGGCGTCCAGCGTCCGGTCCCCGGTCGCGAGCGTCAGCGAGTTCACCCGGTTCTGCAGGGCCCTGACCGCCAGGTCGCGGTCGATCCCCGCCAGATGCCGTGCCGCGACCACCACATCCTCGTCCCACAAGAGCGGCATGCGCCTGTTCCAGGGCCGGCGCCAGTCACCGATGAGCCCGAGCGACTTCTCCTCGATGCCGTCGACCGTGAACTGCGAGTCAACGAGCAGCGTCGGCTCTCGCACCAGCCAGGCGAGCAGATCCGCTCCACACTCGCGATCCAGGAGGGTGAGCGCGAGCGCCGCGGCGGTCCGTTCGTCGCCCATGGCGGTCGCGTCCCGCACCCACGCCCGCAGCCGCAGCGCCGCGTCCTGGGGCGTGTTTCGCGACCCGGCGAGCGTCAGCACGCGTTCGGGGTCGAGCGCCTGCTCGGGGGTGAGCCCCACCGCCTGCTCCGGGGCCCGCAGCACACCTCCGGCCGGTTCCATCCGGGCCAGCGCCAACGCGATGCGCAGCCGGTGCCAGCCCGGCTGGGACGCGTCGTCGGCCATGGTCTCCAGCGTGCGCCGCGCATGCTCCGGATCGATCTCGGCCAGGACCTCCGCGGCCGCGATCCGTGTACCGACCGCCGTGAGGGCGTCGGTCCTGACCGGATAGATGTATGCCTGGGCACCGTCGGTCTCGCGCCAGCGGACGACACGGCGGGGCAGCGCGGGCCCGCCCAGAGCCACCGCGGTCAGTCCGGAGACCGCCTCGTTCCTGTCCCAGCGGGCCAGGGCCCGGGCCGCGTCCCACCGGCGATACGGCCGTAGGCGCCGGGAGGAGACCATCTCCGCGAGCAGCCGCACCCCCAGTGCGCGGTCGTGCGCGGCGATGGACTCCGCCGCCCAGCTACGCCCGTCGCGCAGAGCGGCGCGGCGCAGCCGGGACACCACGTCGGGCAGGACGCGGTCGGGCACCGCGTCCCCGTCGAGCAACAGGAGGGAGACCAAGCCGGCGCCGGTACCCGGCCCGACCAGTCGCAGACGCCGTAGAGTCCGGAAGAGGAACCGGAGCCCCCGATCGAATCTCTCTTCGATGCGGTCTTCCTGATCCTGGGACGGGATCTTCCACGACGGGTTGAACAGCGCCCGCACCAGGTCCCCCCGTCACCCCCTGTCTGGCCCAGGCCGCGAACAGGAAGCGCAGGTAGCTGTGGTCCACGGGCCGACCCGTCAGCGACGCGCCGGTGGTTTCCTCGTCGAGTTCGGCGAACGCGCGGGCGACCGCCTCGCGGGCCCGCCGTGTCCGCGGTCCCGCGGCACGGGCCAGGCCGCATGCGGCGAGGAACTCCAGCAGGGTGTGGGAGGTGCAAGCCTGCTGGCCCAGGGGCGGCGATCCTGGGCCAGCCGTCGGACCACCAGCGCGGGGAATTGGCAGATCTTCTGTGGAAGTTGACGGCGCAGTTCGACAACGTTCCGAGCTGAGACACACGCTTGCCCGCCCCGGCGGGTCGATGGCGTCGCACACCCAGCGATGCATACGGAGTGCTACCGCTTGCATGCCTAGTGTGACACGCCTAGCTTCGTGATCAGCGAGTGCCTGCCCGCGCTTCGTTCGGTTTATGTAACTGATGGAGTCCGTGCAAATGCAAGCTAATTCCACCAGTCCGGCTGCCGGGTTATGTGCCACCTAGCCGACTGTACTGCCGCACGACCGGATTGCGGTCTGCACCGAGAGCCAAGGAGAAAACCATGAAGAAGACGATTCTTGTCGCGGCGTGCGCGGCAGTGGCTACAGCGTTCCCGGCAGTGCCCAGCCAGGCAGCTCAGGCCGTACTCGTTGTGGATGACAACGGAGCGCAATGCCCGGGTGCGCCTTTCACCACGATCCAGGCAGCGATTACTGCGGCCTCGCCAGGAGATGAGATCAGGGTCTGCGCCGGAACATACAACGAGGTTGTCACCGTGAACAAGGCGAATTTGCGGTTGGTCGGACCGGCCGCCGCCCCCACAGGGACAGCGTGCCGCCAGGCCGGAGTTTCGGATCCGTCCAGGCAGGCGATCATTCAGTCGGCGAACGGTTCAGGCAGTGTCCGCTTGGCGGAGAACGACATCAGGTTCTCCCGCTTCACCGTTCAGAACAATACCTCCAGTTATGGCATTGTCACGAGTGCGGCACACTCGGGCCACCAAGTACGGCAGAACGTGATCCAGGACAACGTATTCGGAGTCTATTTCAACTCCAGCGGCACAAGCCTTTCCGAGGTTGAACAGAACTGTATCCGCCAGAACAATGAACCCGGTTCTGCAAGCGGCAATGGAGTCTACTCGGACGCGGGCCTGAAGAACGCGGACATCGAAGGAAACACCTTTTCTGGTAACGAAAACTCTGGTGTCCTTCTGGATGCACTGACACCCGGAGGTGTCGACAATGTCAGAGTAGACAGAAACACCTCCTTGGAGGATAGAGCCTTTGCGTTCATCTTCAAGTCCAGCAACGTCGACGTAGGGAGTAACATCATCCGGGACAACTTTGGCGCCCCCGGGATCTTCTTCGGCGACAGCAACACGAATTTGAGGATCACCTCCAACATCATTGAGAGGGGCTTCCTAGGCGTGCGGGCGAACGCCTTTGGCCTTTCACCTAACGTCAACGTCACTATCACCGGCAACATCATCAGAAATTCCGAATCAAGCATCGTCGGCCACGGCATCAGCGTGGCAGCGAACTCCCTCACGAACTCCGTCATCTCCCGGAACATCGTCAGCGACAACGCGGGCGACGGCATTCGCATCGATGCCGGCGGCAACGGGGGAAACACCATCAGATCCAACGTCGCCCGCCGCAACGGCATGCTCGACTGCCGCGACAACACCAGCGGCACCGGCACCGACGGCACGGCCAACACCTGGACCAGCAACATTGGTCCGAACGCGGCCCCCCCTGGCATCTGCCTCTAAGAAGCCATCTCATTTGGTGAGTCTGCGGTAGCAGATGAGGGTGCAGGCGATGCTGGTGAAGGCGAGGAAGTGGTCCGCTTTACGTTCGTAG
>NZ_JBWKCY010000049.1:0-25246 GCF_056436245.1 Streptomyces sp. NPDC043812 | reverse complement strand
CCGCGGGCGCCTGGACGGAGGCGTACCCGGCCATGGAGTACCGCCACGGGCCGATCAGCATCACCGGCCCCGGCCGCGTCGCCTGGATGTTCGGCCCGCTTCCGCAGAGCCTCGCGGACGATGTCGCCCGCGTCGGCGGCACGCTCGTCGCCGAGTCGCAGAACGCCGCGGGCGACCTGGACCCGCTCGCCGACCTGGTGCGCGCCCAGCGCCTCGCGGTCGTGCTCGCGGAGTCCCGCGGTCACAACCCCGACCGGCCTCGCAACCTCACCCGGTCCGTCGTCCTCGAGAACAGCCATGCCTGAGGACCTTGACGACCCCGGGTGTGTGATCGCGGTCGACGTCGGCGGCACCGGGATGAAGGGCGCGCTCCTGGACCGCGGCATGGTCCCCCTGGTGGCCCTGCGCCGTCCGACGCCGAGGGCGCTGGGCCCCGAGGCCGTGGTCGACGAGGTCACGGCCACTGTGCAGAGGCTCGCCCGACAGGCCGCCGCCCGGGGACTGACCGTGCAGCGGGCGGGGGTCGTGGTGCCCGGAGTCGTCGCCGAGGAACTCCGCACCGCCGTCTACTCGGCCAACATCGGCTGGCGCGGCATTCCACTGGCCGACCTCCTCGAAGCACGCACCCGACTGCCCGTCACCCTCGGGCACGACGTCCGCGCCGGCGGTGCCGCCGAGTGCTCACTCGGCGCGGCCCGCGGCGCCCGCAATGTGCTCTTCGTGGCCATCGGCACGGGCATCGCCGCCGCCGTCATCTGCGACGGACGGCCCGTCACGGCCGACGGATACGCGGGGGAGCTGGGCCACGTCGTCGTCGAACCCGGCGGTGATCCCTGCGGCTGCGGCGGCCACGGCTGCCTGGAGACGGTGGCGTCCGCGTCCGCGATCGCCGCCGCCTTCACCGCACTATCCGGCCGGCCCGCGGATGGGGCGGCCGCCGTCGCCGCGCTGGTGGCGCAGGGCGACGCCGACGCCCGGGCCGTCTGGGACCGGGCTGCCGACGCGCTCGCCTCAGCGCTGGCGACTGTCACGACACTGCTCGCCCCGGAAGTGATCGTGGTCGGCGGCGGCCTCGCGGAGGCCGGCGACCTGCTACTCGACCCGGTCCGCGCCCGGCTGACCGGACGTCTGACGTTCCAGCGGCAGCCGGCTCTCGTACGGGCCGCACTCGGAGACGAGGCCGGCTGCCTGGGCGCGGGCCTCGCCGCCTGGCACGCGGTTGACGGCGCCGACAGTGCGACCCGACCGGTGCGCGCCGACAGAACGGTGGCGTGAACCCTTGATCCTCACCGTCACTCTCAACGCGGCCCTCGACGTCACCTACCTCGTCGACAGCCTGCGGCCCCGCACCTCGCACCGTGTCGACACCACCTACGAGCGCGCCGGTGGCAAAGGAATCAATGTCGCCCGCGTGCTCGCATCGCTCGGGCATCCGGTTGCCGTCACCGGACTCGCGGGTGGCCCGACCGGCACTGTCCTGCGCGACGAACTGCGCGCCGCGGGACTGCGAGACGAACTCCTCCCCATCGCCGCCGACGTACGGCGGACCCTGACCGTCGTCTCCCGAGACGACGGCGACGCCACCGTGTTCAACCAGACCGGCCCACAGGTGCGCCCCGCCGAGTGGGAAACCTTCACGGCCCACTTCGCGTCTCTGCTGCGCGGCGTCACCGTAGTCGTGCTCTCCGGCAGCCTGCCCCCGGGGCTGCCCTCCGACGCGTACGCCACGCTCGTCCGGACGGCCGCAGCGGCGGGCACCGCCACCGTCTTGGACACCAGCGGTCCCGCTCTGCTGGACGCCCTCGGCGCCGGCCCGGACGTGGTCAAGCCCAACGCCGCCGAACTCGCCGCGGTGACCGGCCGCGAGGATGTGGCGGCAGCCGCAGCGGAGTTGCGCGCCCTGGGCGGCCGCGCCGTCGTCGCATCGTCGGGACCCGACGGCGTCCACGCGGTCACCGGCCGGGGAACCTGGCGCGCCGCACCGCCCGAACAGCTCGCCGGCAACCCCACCGGGGCCGGGGACGCATGCGTCGCGGCGCTCGCCGCGGGGCTCGCGGCAGGAGCGCCGTGGCCGGAGGTTCTGCGCGAGGCCGTGGCGCTGTCGGCTGCCGCCGTCCCCTGTCCGGTGGCCGGCGACATCGACGCCGGCACCTATCACCGTTTCCGCACGACCGTATCCGTGGAGGAACTCCATGCCCCTCTCGCGCACTGACGACATCGTCCGCCCCGCGGCCGAAGGCGGTGCGGGCGTCGGGGCATTCAACGTCGTGCAGCTCGAGCACGCCGAGGCCATCGTCGCCGGGGCGGAGGCCGCGGGACGGCCCGTGATCCTGCAGCTAAGCGAGAACACCGCTCGCTACCACGGGTCGCTCGAACCGATCGGGCTGGCGACGCTCGCGGTCGCCCGCGCGTCGAGCGCCCCCGTCGCCGTCCACCTCGACCACGCCGAATCCGCCGACCTGGTGCATGAGGCCGCCGAACTCGGTTTCACCTCGGTCATGTTCGACGCCTCCAAGCTCCCCTACGGCGAGAACGTGGCGGCCACGCGCGAGATCACCGCCCACTGCCACTCGTGGAACGTCTTTGTGGAGGCCGAGCTGGGTGAGGTCGGCGGCAAGGACGGGGCCCATGCCCCCGGCGTGCGCACCGACCCCGACGAGGCACGGGCATTCGTCGCCGCCACGGCCGTCGACGCGCTCGCCGTGGCCGTGGGCAGCTCCCACGTCATGCTCACCCGGGACGCGGTACTCGACTTCGCGCTCATCACGAGGCTGCGCGACGCCGTGAGCGTCCCGCTCGTGCTGCACGGCTCCTCCGGCGTCGGAGATGCGGGCCTCACCAAGGCGGTCGAGGCGGGCATGACGAAGGTCAATGTCTCCACGCACCTCAACAAGGCTTTCACCCGGGCCGCGCGCACCTACCTCGAGTCCCACCCCGAGACCGCGGACCCCCGCAAGTACCTCGGCCCTGCCCGTGACGCCGTCGCCGCGGAGGTGGCAAGGCTGCTGGGGGTCCTGAGCTGACGAGATCAGGCAGGAGCCGGGCACGGCGGCGTTCCCCGGGCTCAGGCCGGTTCGGCGTGGTGGGTGTGCCGGCGGGAGCCGCCGGCGGCGACGGTGAGTTGCGGATGGCGCAACGGCGCCACCGTCACCGTCCCGTGCACTGTCCCTGGCCCGACGTGCCGCCCCGAACGTGCGGGGGCGCATCTTTCCGAGATCGCTGCCTGGGCCCGCGCCCGGGCTGCGACAGGAGCTTTCACAGCGTCGGCGCGGAGTCGCTACCGCCCCTGGCCACGGCGTGCGGACCAGGGAGGGCGGTCTCGATCGCCACGGAGACAGTTGCGTTTTCTTGCACCTTCACGCATTAATTCAAGCAACTAATTGCATCCTGAGTGTTGACCGGTGTGCGCTCGACGGGCTTGGATGCGCAGAGTTCCCCTCTTCCGCGTACTCCCGGAGCGTGTTCATGAACCACCGGCGAGCGAGACTCTGCGTCTCGGTCCTGGCGACGGTCCTCGTGGGGGCGTCGATAACGACCGCAGGAGCCGCCACACCGGCGGACGCCGCCGCCGAAAGTCTCGGTGACATCACCGGCTTTGCGGCGGACGGCGACGACTACACCGTGTCCTCCGGACAGGCGAAACTGCGCATCAGTTTCGAGGACGACGACGTCTTCCGGGTCCATCTGGCGCCCGACGGCCGTTTCACCGACCCCGCCAACGACGACCCTTCGGACCCGAAGGCCCCCGACGCGGACATCGTCGTGAAGCGCGACTACAAGGGCGCGGGGTCGACCTACGCCGAGAACGAAGACTCCTATGTGATCCGCACCGACGAGGCGACGCTGACCGTCGCCAAGTCCCCGCTCACCCTCACGCTCGCCGACGAGGACGGCAGGCAACTGTGGCGCGAGAGCGCACCGCTCGCATGGTCCGAGGAGGGGACCGTGCAAGCGTTGGCTCAGGGCGCCCAGGAGCAGTTCTTCGGCGGCGGCATGCAGAACGGCCGGTTCAGCCACCGCGACCAGTCGATCGACATCGATCGCGACTACAACTGGAACGACGGCGGCAATCCCAACGCCGTCCCGTTCTATGTCTCCAGCCGAGGCTACGGCGTCCTGCGCAACACCTTCGCGCCCGGGACGTACGACTTCCGCTCCCCGGTGCGCACCACGCACAAGGAGCAGCGGTTCGACGCGTACTACTTCGTCGGTGACGCCAAGCAGGTCATCGACGGGTACACCGAGCTGACCGGCCGTCCTGCCATGATGCCGATGTACGCGCTCGAAGTCGGCGACGCCGACTGCTACCTGCACAACGCCAACCGCGGTGAGCGCAAGACGCTGCGGGACGCCACGAAGGTCGCGGACGGCTACGCGGAGCACGGCATGCCGCTCGGCTGGATGCTCGTCAACGACGGTTACGGCTGCGGCTACGAGGACCTGGCGAAGACCGGCGACATGCTGCACGGGAACGGCGGTGAGCTCGGCCTGTGGACCGAGTCGGACCTGACCGAGCAGGAGTCGGAGGTCGGCGCGGGCGTTCGGGTGCGCAAGACCGACGTCGCCTGGGTGGGCCCCGGCTACCGTTTCGCCCTCGACGCGTGCGAGAAGTCGCAGAGCGGCATCGAGCAGCACAGTCCGGACCGCGCGACCGTGATGACCATCGAAGGCTGGGCCGGCACACAGCGGTGCGGCGCATTGTGGAGCGGTGACCAGTCCGGTACCTGGGACTACATCCGCTGGCAGATCCCCACGTACGCCGGATCCACCATGTCGGGCCAGCACATGACCACGGGCGACATCGACGGCATCTTCGGAGGCAGCGCCGAGACATATGTGCGTGATCTGCAGTGGAAGATGCTTCTGCCGATGACGTATTCGATGAGCGGCTGGGCGTCGAGCGACAAGCAGCCGTGGCGGTACGGCCAGCCGTACACGGACATCAACAAGAAGTACCTGCTGCTCCACGAGCGGCTGCTGCCGTACTTCTACACCCACAGCGCGAAGGCGTCCGCCAATGGCGTCGGCCCCACCCGCCCGCTCTACCTGAACTACCCGGGCGATCCGGCCACTTGGGGTGACAAGGCGAAGTACGAGTTCCTCGCCGGTGACGACTTCCTGGTCGCCCCGGTCTACGAGGACAGCGCCGTGCGGGACGGCATCTATCTTCCCGAGGGCCGCTGGGTCGACTACTGGACCGGCCGGGTGTACGAGGGCAAGCAGACCATCGACGGCTACCAGGCCCCGCTGGACACGCTGCCGCTGTTCGTCCGGGCGGGCGCGGTCGTGCCGATGTTCCCCGAGGGCACCACGGACTGGAAGCAGGGCAAGGACGCGGGCCGGCTCGATCTGGACATCTACCCCGAGGGCCGGTCGTCGTTCACCGTCTACGAGGACGACGGCCGCACCCGCGCCCACGCGGACGGCGCCTCGGCGACCCAGAAGATCGACGTGAGAGCTCCCGGGGCGCGTCGTTCCGGCACCGTCGACATCACAGTCGGTGCGCTGAAGGGAACGTACGAAGGACGGCCTTCGGAGCGCCGGTACGGCCTGACCGTGCACACCGACGACAGCCCGTCCGGTGTGACAGTGGAGGGCAGGCGCCTGACGAAGGCGGCTTCGGCGGCTCAGCTCGAAGCGGCCGAGTCCGGCTGGTACTACGACGCCCGGACCGGCGTCGTTCACGTGAAGACCACTAAGGCGCCGACCACGGCAACGCTGGACGTCCGCATCACCGGGGCGGCCTCCGTCGGCGGCAAGCACCCGCAGGACCGCGACGTCCGGCTGGACGCGAACGCCCCGGCGATCGCCTCGATCGGCGAGCCGCAGCAGGTCACGACGTCGTTCACGAACAGCACGGGCAAGCCGGTGAAGGTGACCGGCACGACGCTCGCGGCGCCCGAGGGCTGGACCGTGCAGGCTGCCGGGCCGACGACGGTCAAGGAACTGGACAGCGGGAAGACCTTCACCGCACGGTTCACCGTGACGGCGCCCGAGAACGCGAAGCCGGGCACGTTCGAGCTCAGCGCCTCGACGTCGTACGCCACCCGGAACACCGCGTACACCGTCGGAACACGGACCGGCACCACGCTGGCGCACGCCTCGGTCGAGGCGGCGGCCGACAACGTCGGCGTCACCCCGGCGGCCACGCCGCAGGCGGGCAACATCGACGGAGGCGGTTCCAGCTTCATCGCCGAACGGCTGGCGGAGGCGGGCGTCTCGCCGGGCGCCACCGTCTCGGCGAACGGATTCACCTTCACCTGGCCCGACGCCGAGCCGGGCGCAGCCGACAACGCGACCGGCAAGGGCCAGACCATCAAGGTCCCTTCGACGGACAAGGGCAACGCCCTGGCCTTCCTCGGCACGGGGACCAGTGGCACGGCCGACGGCAAAGTGACCGTGCACTACACCGACGGCTCCACCACCGAGGCGACCCTGGGCTTCCCCAACTGGTGCTGCCTGCCTGCGGACAAGTACGGCGCGAAGACCGCCGTCAGCACGAAGGGCAAGAACACGCAGTCCGGCCCCGCCTACCCCACCGTCGACTACCGCCTCTACACGAAGACCGTGCGTATCGACTCCGCAAAGCAGGTGGCCGCGGTCACCCTGCCGAACAGCGGCGCCGTCCATGTCTTCGCCATGAGCGTCGGGAACGAGGAGATCGCACCCGCGCCCCTCCCCGACGGGCAGTACGCGCTGGCGAACGGCACCGAATCAGGGCTGCTGCTCGAGGCGCCCGGTGACTCGAACGCGGGTCAGCTGAAGGTGGGCGAGCCGTCCGCCTCGCCGACGCAGAAGTGGAACGTCACCCGCAACGACGACGGTTCCTACCAGCTGAAGAACGCCGGCAGCGGGTTGTGCGCCGATGTGGCGGGCAGCTCCACGACCAGCGGGGCGCAGGTGGTCCAGTACACCTGCACCGGCACGCCCAACCAGAACTGGGTCGTGACCAACGACTCCGGGGCGCTGACCATCAAGGCCAAGCACAGTGGCCTGTCCCTGGCAGCCACGGCAGAGGGACCGGTGGTCCAGGTCACCGACTCGGGCGCGGCTGCGCAGCGTTGGCGCGCCAAGGACGCCTGACGGGCACTCACAAGCTGAGGGGCCCCTGCCGCCGTCGGGCGGCAGGGGCCGCCCTGATTCCGCGGCCAGGCGTGTGTGGAGGTCTGGTCCCGTCCCCACGGCGCCGACACTGTTGGCGCACCATCTGCGCATGACCAGCAGCTTTCACCAAGAGCATCCCGATGCTGCCCTGGCAAGAGCCACCATGCCTCCCAAACTCGTCGACATCACCCGACCGTGGATCGGGGCGCCTCCCCAACCCATCGACAAGTGACGTCACTACTGCTCGATGAAAGCCACGGCCCTCCCTGCTCGTGACAGCGCCGTGTTACTGCGGTGCGAGGCAGTCTTCCGACGATCGTGGCGTGACGGATCGGGAGGACGAGATGGGCGACGACACGATCGGCACGGTCCGCACCGTGAAACCGGACCAGGCCACTCGACGGACCGACGGGGACCGGGCCTGGCTCCCGGTCGCGGCCCTCGGCATCGGCACGTTCACCGTCGGTACCGACGTGTTCGTCCTGGCCGGCATCCTCGCCGGGATCGCGGACGACTTCGATGTGGGTGTCGGCGCCGCCGGGCTGACGGTGACGGTGTTCGCGGCGTCGTACGCGATCGGGGCGGTGTCGCTCGGGGCGCTGCTCGGATCGCGGCCACCTCGGCAGGTGCTGATCGGCTCGGCCTTGCTGTTCGGCTTGCTGAGCGTGCTGTCGGCGCTGGCGCCGACGCTTCCCCTACTGCTCGCGGCCCGGATACCGGCGGCGCTCGCCGCATCGGCCTATGTGCCCGCGGCGGGGGCGGCGGGCGTCGCCGCTGTGCCCGCGAGCAACCGAGGACGGGCGCTGGGCATGATCCTGGCGGGCACGTCGGCCGCCATGGTGGCGGGTGCCCCGCTGGGCGGCCTGCTGGCATCGGCGCTGTCGTGGCGCGCGGCCTTCGGGCTCATCGCCCTGCTCGCGGGGGTCACCGTCACCGCTGTGGTGCTCACCGGCGCCGGGCGGTCGGCCCCACCCGTCCGTGGCACGCTGCGCGAACGGCTGCGCCCGGTGCGTGCCCCGGCTGTCCTCGGAGTGCTCGGCGTGACGCTCCTGGTGATGACCGCCTCGTTCGGCATGTACACCTATCTGCCGCTCCTGGTGGCCGCCGGAGACGGGCCGGCCTGGATCGGGCTGCTCGGTGCGGCGTTCGGCGTCGGTGGCATGGCGGGCACCTGGTGGGGCGGGACCGCGGCCGACCGGAGAGGGCCACACCGGGTGGGCGTGCTGGCTGTGCTCGGGCTGGCCGCGAGTTTCACGGCACTGCCGCACCTGGCGACGACGGCGGGCGGCGCGCTCGCGGTCATGGTCGCGTGGGGCGTCGCGGCCTGGGGGTTTGTTCCCGCACAACAGCACCGCCTGATCGGCCTGGGGGCGGCGGCCAGGATTCCCGGCCGCCCTGGCACCGGCGTGGCGGCGCCCCTGTTGCTCGCCCTGAACAGCTCGGCCCTTCAGCTCGGTGTGGCGGCGGGTGCGCTGTTCGGCGGCATGGTGGTCGGGGGCGCAGACGCCGGGCGGCTCTGGATGGTCGCTGTCGCCTGCTGTGCGGCCGCGCTCGGCGGCCTCGGCATTCTCGGAAAGGCGGTACGGACATGACCACGTCCACGACCCGGGTGACCCACGCGTCCGCGGTCCCCTCGCTGGGCACCGTCCTCGGCATCTGGGCGCATCCGGACGACGAGGCCTATCTGTCCGGGGGTGTGATGGCGCTGGCCCGTGACAGCGGATCACGGGTGGTGTGTGTGACCGCGACCCGTGGCGAGCTGGGCACGGCCCGTCCCGAGGAGTGGCCGCCCGAGCGGCTGGCCACTGCGCGCACCGGCGAGCTGGCCCGGTGTCTGGAGGTCCTGGGTGTCACGGAGCACCACTGGCTCGGCCACCGTGACGGGCAGTGCGCGGACGTCCGCGCGTCCGACGCGGTCGCGGAGCTGTCCGCCGTGATCGCCCGGGTGCGACCGGACACGGTGCTCACCTTCGGCCCGGACGGCATCACCGGGCATCCCGACCACCGGGCGGTCTCGGCATGGGCCACCGCGGCGTTCCACCGCGCGGCACCGGACAACGCGCGGCTGCTGTACGCGACGTTCGCGGAGCGGCGGGCACCGCGCTGGAGCGCCCTCAACGAGAGCCTGGGCATCTTTCCGCCGGGGCTGCCGCTCACGACGCCCGCCGAGCGGCTGGCGGTCGACCTCGTGCTGGATGCGGACACGGCGGCCCGCAAGGTCCGTGCCCTGGCGGCGCAGGAGACGCAGACGGGTGAGCTCATCGCCGCCTTGGGCGTCGAGCGTTTCACGGCCTGGGTCGGCGAGGAGTCGTTCGTGGAGCATCCGTGACCGCGGGCGCCGGCAACCCGCCTGGCCCGCCCGGGTCACCGGCCCCCGCCCTGGTGGCCCGGGCGGGTGTCATCCGCCGGTGAGGTGCCGCGCGATCGCCTGCCTGGCGGCGTCCAGGGCTGCCGCCCGCCCGGGGGCCGACGTCGTCGGATCCCGGCCCGTAGCGGCGGAAACCGGCCCGCTCGGGGACACCGCGGACGGCATGGCGGCGACCCCGGCCCGGTGGGAGCTGTCCCCGCCGGTGGGCGGGCCGTCCGGGCCGGTACGGGAAGGTGCCGCGCCCCCGGGCAGGGTCTCCGCCTCTTGCCGTGAGCCGTCCGCCCCGCCCCGCGGGAAGTGCGCCGTATTCCTCAGGCCGTCCCCCGTGCCACCCGCGAGCTGAGCCGCTTCTGGCGGCTCCTGCGCGCGCCCGTACTGGACCTCGGCGTCTGTCGGCGGGTCCTGCGCACCGTGACGGGGGACCTCCGCCCGCTCCCGCCCGCCGTCGACGGCCGGTGCGTCGGGAGCCTGGTCGGCGGCCGCGTCGATCAGCGCTGCCGGTGCTTCGTCGCCGAGCCGGCGCAGCAGGTCGGCGAGGTTGCGCAGGGTCGTCCAGAGGTGGGTCCAGTTGCCGTTGCGGGCGAAGTAGGCGATGACGTCGCGGTATCCGGCCAGTGCTTCCTGGTCGCGGCCCGCGGCGGCCCGTACCGACTGCAGCCCGACGGTCGCGACGCCGATGAGGAAGGTCGCTCCCGAGGTGCGGGCCAGGTCGATGGCGTCGACGTAGTGCTGCTCGGCGACGTCGCGGTGGCCGGCGCGGCTCTCGATCTCGCCGGCGACGTAGGCGCCCCACGACTGCATCGTGGGCGACTCCGCTGCGGCCCGTCCCCGGTCGTTGAGTGTGCGGGCAGTGTCCGGGTCGCCGGCGTAGGCCGTGGCGAGGGCCGCCATTCCGTAGCCTTCCCGCTGCGGTCCGCTGAGGGCGGTCGCGGCGAGGGAGTGCTCGATGACGTCGTCGTAGGCGCCGCGTGCCAGGTCGGCGACGGCGAGCACGAACAGGCAGTGCCAGGACGCGGCGCTGTCGCCGGCGTTCTCCAGCCCGGTGCGGGCGAGCCGGTCGGCCCGGTGGTAGTCGCCGCGGTGGTAGGCCGCCTCCGCCGCGACCGCGAGCGCCGCGGAGTCCTGTGGATGCCCTGGGAGCGCAGGGTCCGCGGCCAGTTCCGCCGCCCAGTCCCGGAGCTCGACGAGGTCGCGGTAGGCGATCGCGTCGAACAGGGAGGTGACCATCGCCGCGGCCTCGTCCAGGGCCACCCGGTCGCGTGCCAGGCGCCACGCGGCCCGCAGGTTCGCGAGTTCGCGGCGCAGGACGACATCGGCCTCGGGTTCCCGCCCGGTGGCCATGGTGGCGGCGATCCAGGTGGTCAGTGCGACGGCCCAGCGGACCAGGCGTGCGGCGGCGTCGTCGTACTCGCCGGTCGCCGTCAGCCGGTCCAGCCCGAATGCCCGCAGGGTCTCCAGCATGCGGAAACGGGTGGCATCGCGGAACGAGGCGTCGATCATGGAGGCGTCGACGAGCCGGGCCAGGACGGTGCCGGGGTCGCTCGTGAGGCCCAGGTCGGCGCCGAGCCGCTCGGCGGTGGTGAGGTCCACGCCGTCGGCGAATACCGACAGGTGGCGAAAGAGCCGGCGTTCGTCCTCCGTGAGTAGCCGGTACGACCACTCGACGGTGTCGCGCAGTGTGCGGTGCCGGGAATCGGCGCGCGGTGTGCCTGCGCCGAGAAGGTCGAGCGAGCGGTCGAGGCGGCCCCGTAGATCGGCGAAGGAGAACGTGGACAGGCGGCCGGCGGCGAGTTCGATGGCCAGCGGTATGCCGTCGAGCCGGCGCACGATGTCGGCAACCGCACGCAGCTCCTCCGGCGTCGGTGGTGGACCGTGCCGGACCCGGCGTGCCCGGTCGAGGAAGAGCGCCACGGACGCGGCCCGCGCGGGGTCCTGGCCGGGGCGGGGCAGCGTCAGCGGGGTCAGCCGCGAGACGTGTTCGGCAGCCAGGCCGAGCGGTTCCCGGCTGGTGGCCAGCAGGGTGGTCCCGGGACACGACGTGAGGAGGGTGTCCACGGTGTCCCTCACGCCGTCGAGGAGGTGCTCGCAGTTGTCGATCACCAGCAGTCCCGGGTGGTCGCTCAGGACGGCGACGCAGGCGGCCAGCACGTCCCCCTGGTCCACCTTCAGGTTCAGGGCTGCCGCTAGCGCGTGCGGCAGGGCGTGGGGATCGGTGACGGGTGCGAGCAGCAGCACCGTGGGTTCGCCGCTCTGACGGGCGACTTCCAAGGCGACCCGGGTCTTGCCGACGCCGCCGGGGCCGACGAGCGTGACGAGGCGTTCGGCCGCCAGCAGTCCGTGGAGGGCCGCGATCTGCCGCTCGCGGCCGATCAGCCGGGTGGCGGGCCGCTCGGCGACCTTCGGTGGGCCGGGCGCGGCACCCCCGGCGCCGATGACGTCGCGGGCGAACTCGTCCAACGCCGGTGACGGGTCGAGGCCGGTCTCGTCGGCGAGTCTGTGCCGGAACTCCCGTCCCAGACGCAGTGCCTCAGGAGCCTGCCCGGTCGCCGCCAGGGCCCGCATGTGCAGGAGGACGGCCGGCTCCCGCAGGGGGTCGTCGGCCGAGGACGCGGCGGCGATGCCCAGGACCGTGTCCGCCGATCCCGCGGCGAGTGCGTCGGTGACGAGGGCGTCGGTCACCTCCTGCCGCAGGTGCGCGTACTCCTCGACCGCGGTGGCGACGGCCACGACGTCGGTGAGGTCGGCCAGCACCGGCCCGCGCCACAGCGCGCGGGCTTCCCGCAGCAGGGTGCACGCCTCGCCCGGGTCCTGCGGGGCCGTGGCACGAGCCGTCGCCAGCAGCGCCCGGGCCCGGGCCACATCCAGTTCGTCCCGCCCCAAGGACAGGCGGTAGCCGCCGTAGGAGGTCTCCAGCCGGTCCGCTGCCGGGCCGAGGTGCGCGCGTATCCGGGACACGTGGTTCTGTAGTGCCTGACGGCCCGATTCGGGCACATCGGAGGGCCACAGGGTGTCCAGGAGGTCCTCGACCGGCACGGTCCTGCCCTCGGCGATCGCGAGCAGCGCGAGGACCGCGCGGCGCTTGGGCCCCGGAACGTTCACCGGGACACCGCCGACGCTGAGCCGCAGCGGCCCGAGCAACTCCACGCGGACCGGCGGCGGAGGTTCGTCTGCCATGGCGCTCCTCGTGTTCGGAGCAGGTGCTGTGACGAGGACGGACTCAGCCGGGCGAGCGCGGCGACAGCGCGTGCGAGGGCCGTGCAAGGCCACCGTCCGAGCCTGTCCCTGGTGACCGGCGGGCGCCGGTCACGCAGGAGGAGGAGACCGGAAATGGATCACAACAAGGTTACCGAGTTTCTGGGACGGTTCGTCACGGACCTGGGCGCCGCCGGTGCCGCCGGCTCGGTGGTGATCGGCCACCGGCTCGGTCTGTACCAGGCGCTGGCGCAGGGGCCGGCGACACCGGAGCAGTTCGCCGAGCGCACCGGATGCCATCCGCGCTACCTCACCGAATGGCTGCTCGGCCAGGCCGCGGGCGGGTACGTGAGCTACGACCCGCCCACCGGTGAGTTTTGGCTGACCGAGGAGCAGGCGTTCTGCCTGGCCGACCCGAACGGTCCCAACGTTCCGGCCGCTTTCCTGATCGTGCTGGCCTACCTGCGCGCCGAGCCGCGGATCACCGAGGCGTTCCGCACCGGTGAGGGCGTGGCCTGGCACGAGCACGAGGAGGACGTCTTCGTCGGGTGCGACGCGTTCTACCGCCCCGGGTACGTGGCGGAGCTCGTGCCGAGCTGGATCCCGGCGCTGGAGGGGGTCGAGGAGAAGCTGGCCGCCGGAGCGCGGGTGGCGGACCTCGGCTGCGGTCTCGGCTCCTCGTCGCTGCTCCTTGCCGAGGCATACCCGCGCACCACCGTCGTCGGCTCGGACTACCACACCGAGTCGATCGAGCTGGCGCGGAAGAAGGCGGACGAGGCCGAGGTGACCGACCGCGTGACCTTCGAGGTGGCGACCGCGCAGACGTTCGCCGGCGACGACTACGACCTCGTGATGATGTTCGACTGCCTGCACGACATGGGCGATCCGCTCGGAGCGGCCCGGCGGGTGCGGGAGGCGCTGGACGCGGACGGCACATGGCTGCTGGTGGAGCCGTACGCGTCCGACAGGGTCGAGGAGAACTTCAACCCGGTGGGCAGGCTGTACTACAGCGGCTCCACGTTCCTGTGCGTGCCCAACGGCTTGTCCCAGTCCGGTGGTTACTCCCTGGGGGCGCAGGCCGGGGAGTCCGCGATCCGCGAGGTGATCACGGATGCGGGCTTCACGCGGTTCCGCAGGGCGGCGCAGACCCCGTTCAACCTGGTGTACGAGATCCGGCCTTGACTTCCGCTCCCCGCCCCAAAGGGCGGGGATACCTACCAAGGTCGTCCGACCGTCTCGGTGGGTTCCCGAATCACCGCGCTGTGCCGGGACGAGCCGTTTCCTGGAGGTGCACGCCCAGACAGAGGTTCATGCACTGAACTGCCTGTACTGCCTTCAGCTTCTCGGTGAAGGCGCCAGGGACTGAGCCGGTCGGATACGGCCTTCCCGTCTCCAGCCAGCCGACGTTCAGACGCGTATATGCGGGCTGGAAGCTGAGACCGTGCAAGTTCGACTCCCTGTCCATGAACGAGTCGTTGTCCAGGTAGTCGTACGTGGTGAGATCTTCGTAGAACACCTGCGCATCATCCTGGAACGCACGCCCAAGTGCCACGAGTGCCGTGTCCCTCATGATCCGCCGGACAGCGACACCTCATGCGGTCATGCCGCGGAACCGCGTGGCCGGACCGCCTCGACGAACCCGGCTGAGTCGAGGCAGCGCACCGGCTGCGGGACGGCAACAGCCGCCAATTGGCTGGTCCTTGGCGCCACCTGGCACGATGCGATCATGACGCAGGACATACAGGCCCACGGAGAGGCACTCGTCGCCGCCGCCCGCGCCGGCGACACCAAGACCGCCCGCCGGCACACCGACTTCTTCGTGCTGCGCAAGCACGTGGACGAAGGCATCCCGTACTGGGAGCAGGCCGTCGCGGCCGGCGACGCCTTCTCGCATTACACCCTTGCCAGGTACCGGAAGATCCGGGGTGATCGGCAGGCCGCGGACGCGCTCTACCGCGCCGTCGCCGAACGGCACGCCGGGTGCGCCTACGGACTCGGCGTACTGCTCCGCGAGGTTGGTGATCCGGAGGCGGCCGATTGGTTCCGCCGCGGCTGGGAGCAAGGACGCAACCTCGACTGCAAGATTGAGCTCGGCAAGCTGCTCGCGGCCGAGGGGCGACCCGACGAGGCGGCGCAGTTCCTGATGAGCGACATCGATCTGGGAGACATCGTGGTCTTTCGCTGGGCGCAGCTCTTCGAGTCGATCCGCGAGGACTTCGACCGCGTCGCGGCGGGGCTCGATGCCGCCGAGGCCGCCGGGGACGGGGACGCCGCCGCCGAGGCGCTGCGCCCGCTCTTCGCCCTGGAACAGCACTTCCGCGACTACCCGGGCTTGACGACCGAGGCCGCCGGTTACTACCGCAGGGCTTCCGCGCTCAGCGCCTCCGCCCGCGTGGACCACGCCGTGTTCCTGACGGAGACCGGCGGCGAGGCGTCCTGGCCCGATGCCCGAGGCCTGTTGCTCCAAGCCCACGAGGAGGGCTACGAAGGCGCCGCGTACGTACTCGGTGTCCTGCACGAGCAGCGCGGCGACCTCGGCGACGCCGAGCACTGGTACGGCCTCGCGGCCGCCCACGGGCATCAGCCGGCCCAGTGGAACTTCGGGCTCCTGTGCAAGCGGCAGCGGCGGTACGAGGAGGCCGAACGCTGGTTCCGGGAGGTCGGCGAGGACGACGAGGACGTCGTCGAGCAGCTCGCCCGGATCGCCGCGATCCGAGCGGGCGGCACCGTCGCCCCCGGCAAGGATCTGCGCCGACTGCCAAGGCTGCGCGAGCGAGCCGAGGCGGGCGACGTGCACGCCTCGTACGCGTACGGGAGGATCCTCGGCGACTGGGGCGGCGCGGACGACCGCCACCTGGTCCGCTGGATCGAACCAGCCGCGCTGGCCGGGGACCCACAGGCGGCGTACGACCTCGCGGAGCTGTACGGCGCGCTGCGCAGGCCCACGCTGCGCGACCAGTGGTATCGGACGGCCGCCGAGGCGGGCCACCACGACGCGTGCAACCAGATGGGGTGGCTCTCCGAGCACCACCGGGACTACCAGGAGGCCGAGCGCTGGTATGTGCGCGCGGCCGGTGACGGGTCCCCGCTCAACGCCATGCTCGCGGGCAAACTGAAGGCCCAGCGCGGCGCGTACGCCGAGGCGGAACCGTTTCTCCATGTGGCCTGGGAACAAGGTGGCGACTCCGCGTACAGGACGGAGGCCGCCGGGTACTACGGACTCGTCCTGCACCGGCTGGGCCGCCTCGCGGAAGCCGTCGAACCGCTGCGGACCGCCGCCGCACGCTGGGACGACGATGTGAGCACCCGCTACAGCCGGGACGACCTGGACGTACTGTCCCGGACGGTCGACCCGGAGAAGGAATTGGCGAAGGTGGAGGCGGCGCTGACGGCGTGACGCCGCCGGCTGGGGGCCTGCGGGCATGCCCGAGTGGGACGCCTCTGCACGAGACCGTGTGGCCATCCAGCGTGCGCGTCAGCGCCCAACGAAGGGCTCCGGCGAGGTTCGGCTCCGTCTCGCTCGGTGCCGTTGCGACCAGCGCCTGCAGGTCGAGAACCGCTACCAGACCTGCCCCGCCGAACAGCCCGCCGCCGAGGCCGAACCGTTTGCCCTTCTGGGGCATCTCGGCCCGTGCCGGCTCCATTTCCTCGCTAACCAGCTGCGTGATCCACCGCGACGCCCGGGATATGAGTTGGCCAGTCGGCTCCTCCGGCAGGCTGCGTAGCATTCCATTCATGGAGGTCACCATCTTCCGGACGTACCAATTCCGTTTACCCGGTCGGACAGACTTGAGACATGGGTCGCCGGCCTTCGCTCGGTGGTCCGAGCCGCCCCGTCCGGACATGGGCGCCGGCCCCTCGGGCACCGGTATCGCTCTTGATCGTTCCGCCTGCACATGCGCCGCCGCGACTCCGGACGGGTTTCCGGGCGCCGGGAACGGACACACGGGGCGGTATGACACGTTTTGCGAAACTGCGGCACAGTGATGAGCAGGCCCCCGAGGATGAGGGCCGCCGTTCCGAAGAGGCGGGACCGCAGTCCGCCGCCGGAACGGACACCGACCCCGGTCCCAGCCGCGAAGCGGAGCGGAAAGCCCCTGACAAGCCGACCGAGATGCCGAAGAGGTCTTGGGGCCAGGTCCTGCGCCGGACCGTCAAGGAATTCAAGGACGACGAGCTCACCGACCGTGCGGCGGCACTGACCTACTACGGCGTACTGGCCCTGTTCCCGGCCCTGTTGGTACTCGTCGCCCTGCTCGGCATAGCAGGGCGGAGCACCACCCAGAAGGTGCTCGAGAACATCCAGCAAATCGCGCCCGGCGCCGCCCGGGACGTGATCACGAACGCCGTGACACAGCTCCAGGGCAGCAGCGGCACCGGCTCCCTCCTGGCGATCATCGGCCTCCTCGTCGCCCTGTGGTCCGCCTCCGGCTACGTCGCCGCGTTCATCCGCACCTCGAACGCCGTCTACGACCTGCCCGAGGGACGCCCGGTGTGGAAGGTGCTCCCGGTCCGCCTGGGGATCACAGTCGCGCTGATGGTGATGGCATGCGTGAGCGCGCTGATCGTCGTCCTGAGCGGCGGCATCGCCCGGCAGATCGGCACGGCGCTCGGCATCGGCGACACCGCAATGACGGTCTGGTCGATCGTGAAGTGGCCGGTCCTGGTCGTGCTGGTCACGCTGATGATCGCGCTGCTGTACTGGGCGGCCCCCAACACCAAGGGCCGCGGCTTCAAATGGATCACCCCCGGCAGCTTCCTCGCCGTGGTGATCTGGATGGCGGCCTCGGCCGCCTTTGCGGTGTACGTGGCCAACTTCGGCTCCTACAACAAGACCTACGGCACCCTCGCCGGCGTGATCATCTTCCTGATATGGCTGTGGATCACCAACCTCGCGATCCTGCTGGGTCTGGAGTTCGACGCGGAACTCGCCCGCGAACGCGCCATCAGCGGCGGCCATCCCGCGACCGAGGAGCCCTACGTGGAGCCCCGCGACACCCGCAAGTGGACCGACGAGGACCGCCGACGGATGACATGACCTGTGGCCGACGCATGACGGTGTGGAGGCCGATCGACTGGCTCTCAGCGGGTGGTCTTTGTGGCAGCCGTCCTCTTGGCCGGGGTTGTCCTGCCCGTGGTGGCCCTGCGACCAGCTGCTCGGTCGGCCGAAGGTGCCGCGACCGCAGCCGACTCCGTGCTTCGCCGGCCGACGAGGGTGATGTCGAGGGGGTGCGCACTCGCGCTCGCGGCAGCGGACTGGTGCATGCCGTCAGCGATGCCCAGCATGAGGCCGTCCGACTCCTGCCGGTCGCGCTGTACGGCCAGCGCGAGCTGAACCCTGGCCTCAGTCACCTGCACACCGCCACCTTTGCCGTCGGAGCCGCCGTGCAGTGCTGCAAGATTGCGGCTCAGCTCCTTCAGCACACTGGTGAGCGGGAAGAGCACAGGACCTGTTGAGTCTGCCGACCCGCGGCCCTCCCCACTTGCGAGCTCCACATCCATGACGGTTACAGTACGCAGCCATTCACGCCATATGGGGAAATACCGCGACGAGTACACAACCTGGCGTTCTTTCTCACCCCTGCCGGCACCTGCACCAGTGGCTGAGCGCGCAGCACCTTGACGCACACGCTGCCGGGCAGGGGCATCTGCTCGCCAACGCGGCGAACGGTAACGACTCGGCCGGCGTGCCGAACCGGCTGCGCAGGCGGCGTGCGCCCAGGTGAGGCCGCCGAAGCGTTCCTGCGCACCACACTCGCCGAATTCGCCACACGGCCGACGGAGCTGAGATGTGCAGCCGGCTCGTCGCCGTCTTCGCCCTGACGGGCTGGCAAAAGCTACGAGGCAGCCGGCGACGACGCCGATGGGGATGACGATCAGCGAACCTGACCTCGCCCGTCGTCAAAGGGGGGACCTCGCATCAGCCTGATGCGCCCGCGTTGGGCTGTCGGAGTGAGTACAGCCGCACAAAGACCGCGCACTGGGCAGGAATGAGCGCATCCGTATGACCGCGAAGTGCCGAAGCACCCCTAGGTGTGCACGAAAGCCGAATCCGAAGGGGGTTGCGCATGCTGGGCACACGGACGACGCGGGCCGACACGGCCGGCTCTACCGGACTCGACGCAGCCACCTGCACGGCCGGCGACACCGCTGCGGCGGTGAATGACGTCCTGGCTGAGCACCTCGGCGCCAGGCTGCGTGAGGCGCGCGAGGTGGATGCCGTGTTCGCACGGGAGGTGGCGGGCCGGGTCGCCGACTTCGTGCAGCGCGGCGGCAAGCGGCTGCGGACGGCGTTCGTGTGGTGCGGGTGGCAGGCCGCCGGCGGGAACAGCGACCCGAGGACACCGCTACGGGTCGGGGCTGCCATCGAGCTCGTCCAAGCGTGTGCGCTCATCCACGACGACGTCATGGACGGGTCGCCGATGCGCCGGGGTGCGCCGGCCGTGCACGCCGACTTCGCCGGTGCGTACGAAATAGGCGGTATGAGGGGTTCGGCGGAGAGGTACTCGACCGCCGCCGCTGTGCTCGCGGGCGACCTCGCGCTGGCCTGGGCAGACGACCTGATCACCGACATCGCACTCACCACGCCGCATGGCCGACAGCTGCACCGCGAATGGCAGGGCATGCGCAGCGAGATGGTGGCCGGCCAGTACCTGGACCTGCGTGCCCAGGCAACCGGCTCGTCCGCCGCGGCCGAGGCCGTGAACATCGCCACCCTCAAGAGCGCGCTCTACACCGTGGAGCGGCCCCTCGCCCTCGGCGCCACGCTGGCGGACGCCGATACGGGCACGCTGGACGCGCTGCGCTCGGCCGGCCGGTGCGCCGGCCTGGCCTTCCAGCTGCGTGACGATCTGCTCGGTGCCTTTGGTGACCCCTCGGTGACGGGCAAGCCCGCGGACGAGGACCTGCGTGGCCGGAAGCTCACCTACCTGCTCGCAGTCGCTACAGAGCTCGCCGCCGCATCCCGCGACGAGGAGGCGCTCGCCGCCCTCGGGCCGGTCGATGCCTCCGGCTGCGACGACGCGATCGATCGCATGCGCGACGCGTTGGAGCGCACGGGTGCACGTGCCGTGGTGGAGGACAGGATCGCGGAGCTGGCGGCCGCGGCGGTGGGGCACTTCGGTGCCACCGGGGCCGAACGCCTGGTCCGGCAGGAGTTTGCCTCGCTGGTGGAGCGGGCTGTGGGCGCGGTTCCGGCGCAGGCCGAGGGGTGCGTGTGAAGACCGTACCTGGGCCCACGGACCATGTGGTGGTGGTCGGGGCCGGGCTGTCCGGTCTCGCCGCCGCTCTTCATCTGCTGGGTGCCGGCCGCCGGGTGACCGTCGTCGAGCGGGACGCCGGCCCGGGCGGGCGCGCGGGTCGGCTGGAGCTTGGCGGCTACCGGATGGACACCGGCCCCACGGTGCTGACCATGCCGCACCTGGCCGACGAGGCCTTCGCCGCAGTAGGCGACAGCCTGTACCGGAGGGTGGATCTGATCCCGCTCCATCCGGCCTACCGGGCGCGCTTCGCCGACGGCACCCATGTGGACGTCCACACGGACGGCGATGTCATGGAGGCCGAGGTGCGGCGCTTCGCCGGTCCCGCCGAGGCCGCGGGCTACCGTCGGCTGCGTGCCTGGCTGCGACGGCTGTACCGGGCGCAGATGCGCCGGTTCATCGACACGAACTTCGACTCCCCCTTCCAGCTCGTGCACACTGATCTGGCCCGGCTGGCCGCCCTCGGCGGCTTCGGGAGACTGGATCCGCAGATCGGCAGATTCCTCTCGGACGCACGGCTGCGGAGGGTGTTCTCCTTCCAGGCGCTGTACGCCGGAGTGGCGCCGGCCCGCGCACTCGCCGCCTACGCGGTGATCGCCTACATGGACACGGTCGCGGGCGTCTGGTTCCCCCGCGGTGGCATGTACGCACTGCCCCAGGCGATGGCGGACACGGCGAGCGACGCGGGCGGACATTTCCGCTGGTCGGCGGAGGTGACGGAACTGGAGCGCTCGGCCGGGCGGGTACGGGCCGTGCGCCTGGCATCGGGCGAGCGGATCGCCTGTGACGCGGTGGTCCTGACGCCCGATCTGCCAGTGGCCCACCGCCTCTTGGGCCGTGCTCCACGGCGTCCGGTACGGCTGCGTCATTCGCCGTCCGCCGTGATTCTCCACGCCGGTACGGACCGCACCTGGCCGGAACTCGCACATCACACGATCTCCTTCGGCGCCGCGTGGGAGCGGACCTTCGACGAACTGACCCGCACCGGACGGCTGATGAGCGACCCGTCGCTGCTGATCACCAGGCCGACGACGCACGACCCGGGGCTCGCGCCGGAGGGAAAGCACCTGCATTACGTCCTTGCACCGTGCCCCAACACCACGACAGGCCCGTCGGCCGGCGCGTGGCACGACCTCGGCCCGCGTTACCGCGACAGCCTGCTGGCCCAGCTCGAACGCCGAGGGCTTCACGGATTCGGGGAGTCCATCGACCGAGAGGTGCTGGTCACCCCCGTGGACTGGACCGCACAGGGCCACGGGGCGGGAACGCCGTTCTCCGTGTCGCACACCTTCGCGCAGACCGGCCCGTTCCGGCCCCGCAATCTCGTACGCGAGTACGACAACGTCGTCCTCGCCGGGTGCGGGACGACACCCGGAGTCGGCGTCCCCACGGTCCTCATCAGCGGGAAGCTCGCCGCCGCCCGCATCACGGGCTCCCACCGTCCGGTACAGGCGAGGCCGTCCGGCGAGCGGGCGCGCACCGTCGTCCCGTCCTCGAAAGGCAGTGCCGATGACCCGTCGTGAACTGGACGCCGCCGGCATCACCGACCCCGGGCTCCGCGCCGCCTACTCCAGGTGCCGCCGGCTCAACGCCCGCCACGGCAAGACCTACTTCCTTGCCACCCGTCTGCTGCCGGTCGAACGCCGCTGTGCCGTGCACGCGCTGTACGGCTTTGCCAGGTGGGCGGACGACATCGTCGACGACCTCGACCGCCGGCAGACGCCCGAGGAACGCGACCGCCTGCTGCGCCTGCTGGAGAGCGACCTCGCGCAGGGGCTGCGCACGGGCCGTGGCGACGAGCCAGTGGTGAAGGCCGTGGCCGACACCGCCGAGCGCTACGCCATCGACCCTGGGCTCTTCGCCGACTTCATGGCCTCCATGCGCAGCGACCTGAGCGTCACGGACTACCCGACGTACGCGGATCTGCGTGCCTATATGCACGGTTCGGCCGCGGTGATCGGGCTGCAGATGCTGCCGGTGCTCGGGACGGTCGCCACCCGTGAGGAGGCGGCGCCGCATGCGGCGGCTCTCGGGGTGGCGTTCCAGCTGACCAACTTCCTGCGCGACGTGGGTGAGGATTTGGACAGGGGGCGTGTCTATCTGCCTGCGGACCTGCTCGCCGCCCACGGGGTGGAGCGGCCGCTGCTCGAGTGGAGCCGTCGCACCGGCAGCCGTGACCTACGTATTCGGGCCGCCCTCGTCGAGGCCGAAGCGATGACCCGGGCCGTGTACCGGGAGGCCGAGCCGGGTATCGCCATGCTCGACCCGCGGGTACGGCCGTGCATCCGCACGGCGTTCACTCTGTACGGCGGCATCCTGGACGCGATCGCCGATGACGACTACGCCGCGCTGCACCGCCGCGCCGCCGTGCCGCGCCGACGACGCGCAGGCACGGCGGCGGCCGGAGTCGTGCGGATCATCGCGGCGCGGCTGCGCACCCGGTCTCCGCTGCGGGCGGCGCCGGCCCGGAGCGCGGTGGCTCGAGTGGAGGGATCGCGCTCATGAACGACCGGAAAGGCAGCAAGCGGTGGGCCTCGCCGCTGCGGGTGCGTCGCGGACCGAGATGGGGACGGCAGGCGTCGACGTGGCGGGAGGCGAAGCCCGTCGTGATCGCCGACGCTCTCAAGCGGGCAGCGGCGAGGCCGTCGGGCAACTGGTTCGTGGTCGGAGCGTCCCGGGAGGTCCTGGCAGGCAGCCGCCCGTACGGCAGGACCGTCGGCGGCGTGGAGGTCGTGCTGTGGCGGACGGAGGCCGGCGAGCTGCGGGCCGGGCCGGGTGCGTGCCCGCACCTCGGGGCTCCGCTGCGCAACAGTACGGTGGTGTGCGGGACGCTTCTGTGTCACTGGCACGGACTGGCCCTGGGGGGCGGCCCGTTCGCCGGCTGGGAGCCATTTCCCGTCCACGACGACGGCGTGCTGGTGTGGGTGCGGCTGGACGCGGTCGGGGGTGAGCCTCCCTTGGAGCGCCCCGTGGTGTCGGCGCGGCGGCCCCGGTCCGGGAGCTCCGTGGACGCGGTGTTCACGGCGGTGGGGCGGTGCGAGCCGGAGGATGTGGTCGCGAACCGGCTCGATCCCTGGCACGGTTCCTGGTTCCACCCGTATGCGTTCGTCGACCTGCGCGTGGTCGGCACTCCGCGAGGCGACGAGGATGACGCGTTCACCGTCGATGTCTCGTTCAAGGTTGCGGGCCGCCTGGTGGTGCCGGTGCGGGCGGTGTTCACCGCGCCCGGACCGCGCACTGTCGTCATGCACATCACGGATGGTGAGGGGGCAGGTTCGGTGGTGGAGACGCATGCCACGCCGCTCACCCCGGAGGGGGATGCGAGCCCGCGGACGGCCGTGGTCGAGGCGGTCGTCGCGGCCTCGGACCGGCGGGGCTTCGCCCTGGCGCGTGCCGCGGCCCCGGCCCTGCGCCCGCTGATGCGCCGGACGGCCGGCCGTTTGTGGCGTGACGACCTGGCCTACGCCGAGCGGCGCTGGTCGCTGCGCAGCACCGGGCGCTTCCCCGGCTGAGAGGGGACGCGACCGGCACGGGCGTCACTCGCGGGGGGCCAGACCGGCGAGTGACCGCAGCGCCCAGGAGCGGCCGGCACGCGGCACTGTCCACAGCACCTGTCCACGAACCCCCCAGGCGGCGAGCAGGGTGTTGGCCGCCAGGAAACCCGACGTCGCCGCGCGTTCCATCAGGGCCACGGGAAGACCGGTGCGGACCAGGTCGCCCGCGACCAGCACCCGCGGGTGCGGGGTCAGGACGGACGGACGGCTGCTGTAACCGCCGACGGGGAACAGGGGGCAGTCCGCCCGCCATTCGTGGCGTGCGTCGACGACCCGGGCGTCCCGGGTCTCCGGGTAGATCTCGTGGAGCCGGGCGATGAGCCGCTCCTGGACATCCTTCGGCTCTGCGCTCTCGTCCACGGCGTAGGCGTGCAGTTCCACCACGGATCCGCCCGTTCGCTCCGCCCAGCGAGCCGCTTCGCCCTCCCAGCGTTCGAGGACGCTGATGTTGTCGAGGCCGCCGTAGCCACTGGTGCCCAGGAATCCGGCGCGCTCCTCACGTACGGGCCGGTCCAGCCAGAGGCGGGAGACGAGGAACGGCGGTGCGGTGCGCAGGCCGGCGATGTCCTGGCGCCACGTCGCGTTCCCCAACTCCTGTGACGCACCGACGACCTGACGCAGGCCGTCCGAGTCCAGAGCCAGGACCACAGCCTGGTGTCGGTCGGTCGCCGGGTCGCTGTCCACGGCCAGCTCCCCGCCCGCGACCGGACGGACGCCGAGGACCGGCGTCCCGGTGCGCACATCCACGCCGAGTCGTTCCAGGTAGCGTCCGAGCGGCTCCCACAGCGCCTGCGGGAACGGTTCGCGTGGCACGTCGAAGAGGAGGCCCTCGGACGAACCGAGGAAGTAGATGTGGAACATCACCAGCAGCTCGGCGGCGGACAGTTCGCCCGGGTCGGCGAAGAAGCTGCGGGAGAAGACCTCGAACGCCAGGTGGTGGGCCGCCTCGGGGAATTGGATGCCGCGCAGGAGATCCACGGCGCTGACCCCGTCGTACCGCTCGTACACCTCGGGCACCCGGACGTCGCACAGCGCCAGCGCCGCGCGTGGATTCATCGCAGCCAGGTCGCGCCACCCGAACGTGGGGCTGAGGGCGACGAATCCGAGCGCGCTCCACGGCGGCGTCCGGGGCACGTGGGCGAAACTGTCGGTCAGGCCGCTGCGGTGCAGGAGCGGGTAGTCCGGCAGTGGTGTGAGTGCCGAGAGATCCGGGTCTGTGCGGCGCAACAGGCCACGCAGGTTGTAGTACTGGCGGAAGAAGGCGTGGAAGCCGCGGCTCATGGTCGCCTCGGAGCCGTCCGCGAGGCGGGTGCGCCAGCCTGTGACCCGTCCGCCGAGCGTTGCATCGCGCTCGTACAGGGTGACGCGGACCCCGCGTTCGGCCAGTGCCGTCGCCGCGGCGAGACCGGCGATGCCGCCGCCGATCACTGCGGTGCTGGGCGCGTCGCCGGTCAAGCGGTCGCGTCCCGACGCGGGCATGATGACGTCCGCCTTCCGGTCGCGTCCGTGCCGTGCGGCCGTGCGCTGCCGCGTTGCGCTCATCTGATTCCTCCGTGGCTATCCCTGCCTTCAGGCAGGTGAGGAAACGGACTCCTGCGGAGCAGGGCAACGGGCGGGGTTTCGCCGCCAGGGCGAAAGGCCGTGCTCTGACCCGCAGGTTTGGTCTTAAGTCGTAGTCCCGTTAGTTTGTGAGCGTGACCACGACGTGTGTGAAGCGGGCGTTCAAGTACCGCTTCCATCCGACCGATGCGCAGGCAGCCGAGCTGTCG
>NZ_JBWKCY010000048.1:0-26156 GCF_056436245.1 Streptomyces sp. NPDC043812 | reverse complement strand
TATCAGACTCTTTCGTGTCCGATTCCCGGCCGGCGGGCTGCTTTCCAGGTATTCGCTTTCGCGCTTTCCTTTTCAGCGACTCCGACTTTATCAGAGATTCTGAGTCGGAATTCCCACCCGTCTTCGGGCACCGGTACGCACACATGAGTGTGCGCGGTTTCCCGTTCGAGCGGAGATGTAAACGTACTGGAGCGGAGCGCCCCGACGCAAATCGGGGGCTCCGCTCCAGGGAACAGCGAGGTGACGAGGTCAGACCTCGACGATCACCGGCAGGATCATCGGGCGCCGACGGTAGGTGTCGGACACCCACTTGCCCACCGTGCGGCGGACCAGTTGCTGCAGTTGGTGGGGCTCGGCCACGCCGTCGGAGGCCGACTTGGCGATCGCGTCCTCGATCTTGGGCATCACGGCGGAGAACGCCGCGTCGTCGATGCCGGAACCCCTGGCGTGGATGTTGGGCCCGCCCAGGACCTTGCCGGTCGTGCTGTCCACGACGAGGAAGATCGAGATGATGCCCTCGTCGCCCAGGATGCGGCGGTCCTTGAGGACCGGCTCGGTGACGTCGCCGACGGAGAGACCGTCGACGTAGACGTATCCGGCCTGGACCTTGCCGACGATCTTGGCCTTGCCGTCGACCAGATCGACGACCACGCCGTCCTCGGCGATGACGATGTGGTCCTTGGGGACCCCCGTCAGCGCGCCCAGTTCGGCGTTGGCTCGCAGGTGCCGCCATTCGCCGTGGACCGGCATCAGGTTCTTCGGCTTGCAGATGTTGTAGAAGTACAGCAGCTCGCCGGCCGAGGCGTGGCCGGAGACGTGGACCTTGGCGTTGCCCTTGTGGACCACGTTCGCGCCCCATCGCGTCAGGCCGTTGATCACGCGGTAGACCGCGTTCTCGTTGCCCGGGATGAGGGACGAGGCCAGGATGACCGTGTCGCCCTGGACGATGCGGATCTGGTGGTCGCGGTTGGCCATCCGGGACAGCGCGGCCATGGGCTCGCCCTGAGATCCCGTACAGACGAGCACGACCTCGTGGTCGGGAAGGTCGTCCAGCGTCTTGACGTCGACGACGAGTCCGGCCGGGACACGCAGGTAACCCAGGTCGCGGGCGATGCCCATGTTGCGGACCATCGAGCGGCCGACGAACGCCACCCGGCGTCCGTACTCGTGTGCGGCATCCAGGATCTGCTGGATGCGGTGCACATGGCTGGCGAAGCTGGCCACGATGATGCGCTTCTGGGCGTTCGCGAACACCGTGCGCAGGACGTTCGAGATATCGCGCTCGGGCGGGACGAAGCCCGGGACCTCGGCGTTCGTGGAGTCCGAGAGCAGGAGGTCGATGCCCTCCTCACTCAGACGCGCGAAGGCGTGCAGGTCCGTGAGGCGACGGTCGAGCGGCAGCTGGTCCATCTTGAAGTCGCCCGTGTGGACGGCCATGCCCGCGGGGGTGCGGATGGCGACGGCCAGGGCGTCCGGGATGGAGTGGTTGACCGCGATGAACTCGCAGTCGAACGGACCGATGCGCTCGCGGTGCCCCTCGGTCACCTCGAGCGTGTACGGGCGGATGCGGTGCTCCTGGAGCTTGGCCTCGATCAGGGCGAGGGTCAGCTTGGAGCCGATCAGCGGGATGTCCGGCTTCAGGCGGAGCAGGTACGGGACGCCACCGATGTGGTCCTCGTGGCCGTGCGTGAGCACGATGCCGTCGATGTCGTCCAGACGGTCACGGATCGTCGTGAAGTCCGGCAGGATCAGGTCGATACCGGGCTGCTCCTCCTCGGGGAAGAGGACGCCGCAGTCGACGATCAGCAGCCGGCCGTCGTACTCGAAGACCGTCATGTTGCGGCCGATCTCGCCGAGACCGCCCAGCGGCGTGACGCGCAAGCCGCCCTTGGGCAGCTTCGGGGGCGCGCCGAGTTCAGGATGCGGATGACTCAAAAGACTCTCCTCACCATGTCCGCCACCGGGCCGCGGGGGCACGTGGCGTACATGACATTCAGGCACGTTCAGTTGTTGTGTGTCCGGCCCGGTTCGATCGAGTCGTGACATGCCGCTTGCGTCGGGCTCGTCGCGCTCATCGGTCTCGTCGGCCGGTTTTTCGGATATTCAGTTGTGAAGTCTGTGTTCAGAGCTGTACCCCGCCGGCCGCCAGGTCGATCTTGAGCTGTGCCGTTTCCTCCGGAGAGAGCTCCACGAGCGGAAGGCGCAGCGGACCGGCGGGCAGTCCCTGCAGGGTCAGCGCCGCCTTGGTGGTGATCACACCCTGGGTGCGGAACATTCCCGTGAAGACGGGGAGCAGCTTCTGGTGGATCTCCGTCGCCTTCTGGACGTCGCCACCGCGGTGGGCGTCGAGGAGGGCGCGCAGCTCGGGGGTGACGACATGGCCGACCACGGAGACGAAGCCGCAGGCGCCGACGGACAGCAGCGGGAGGTTGAGCATGTCGTCGCCGGAGTACCAGGCGAGGCCGCTGCGGGCGATGGCCCAGCTGGCACGGCCGAGGTCGCCCTTGGCGTCCTTGTTGGCGACGATGCGCGGGTGGTCGGCAAGGCGGACGATCGTCTCCGTGTCGATCGGGACGCCACTGCGGCCGGGGATGTCGTACAGCATGACGGGCAGTTCCGTCGCGTCGGCGATTGCCGAGAAGTGCCGGTACAGGCCCTCCTGCGGGGGCTTGTTGTAGTACGGCGTGACCGCGAGCAGCCCGTGTGCGCCGGCGCGCTCCGCGGCGCGGGCGAGCTCGATGCTGTGACCGGTGTCATTGGTTCCGATGCCCGCGACGACATGGGCGCGGTCTCCGACCGCTTCCACTACGGCGCGTACGAGCTGGTCTTTCTCCGCGTCGCTGGTGGTGGGCGACTCGCCGGTGGTGCCGTTGACGACCAGGCCGTCGTTGCCTGCGTCCACCAGATGGGCGGCCAGTCGCTGGGCGCCTGCGATGTCGAGTGCGCCGTCCGCCGTGAAGGGCGTGACCATGGCGGTGAGGACCCGCCCGAAGGGGGTCTGCGGAGTGGAGATCGGAGCCATGGGTAACACGCTACTCGCTGCTCAGCGCACGGTGTCCCCTCGGGGGACGTGACGTACGACGTGCCATGGGGAACCCGGCACTGCCTGCTCGGGGGTTCAAGCAGTGCCGGGTCCGTCTGATCAGCCTAGATGAACTTCGCGAAACGTCGCAATACGGACACCTCTCGAGGCTGACCGCACATCTGTGCCCTACGGGGCGACTCTTCCGTTGGCGTTGAACGCGGCGTAGGTGAGCGGCATGAGCTCGGCCCAGGCCTTTTCCATCTTTTCGCCGACCATCTCGATCTCACGCTGCGGGAAGGAAGGGACCTTCGCGTCCTCGTGCTGGGTGCGCAGTCCGAGGAAGTGCATCAGCGAGCGTGCGTTGCACGTGGCGTACATCGACGAGTAGAGGCCGACCGGGAGTACCGCCCGGGCCACCTCGCGCGCGACGCCCGCGGCCAGCATCTCCTGGTACGCCTCGTACGCCTGGCGGTACGCGTCGTCCATGACACGACCGGTCAGCTCCTGCTGCGCCTGGGTGCCCTCGACGAAGACGTACTTGCCCGGGCGGCCCTCCTGGACGAGCTTGCGCTCGGCGTCGGGGACGTAGAAGACGGGCTCCAGCTGCCGGTAGCGGCCGGATTCCTCGTTGTACGACCAGCCGACGCGGTGCCGCATGAACTCCCGGAAGACGAAGATCGGGGCACTGATGAAGAAGGTCATCGAGTTGTGCTCGAAGGGGCTGCCGTGGCGGTCCCGCATCAGGTAGTTGATGAGGCCCTTCGAGCGCTCGGGGTCCTTCGAGAGCTCCTCGAGGGACTGCTCTCCCGCGGTGGAGACGCGGGCGGCCCACAGCACGTCCGAGTCACCGGCGGTGTGCTTCACCAGCTCCACCGTGACATCACTGCGGAAGCTGGGCTTGACGTTCTCTGCGGGGGTGTCGCTCACCGGCGGGTCCTTCCAGTTGCATCGCTCGGGCGGCGCCCACTCTACGGCGCACCACCGACAGCGAAGGACGCGACGGCAGACGAGGGGTTCCTTTGGTCAATTCGGGGAAATACGGCACCGAATGACCGTTCCACTCGTCTGTAGGGGTAGCACCCGAAGCACTTATGCAAGGAGAGTCCCAGATGTTCCTCCCCCAGCCACCGCTGGGCGGTATCCCCAGGCGCGAGTCCGTCCCGTTCTCGTTCGTGGCCGAGGCCGACGCCTTCCGCAGTAACGTCACTCCCCCGCCCCGGGAGCGCCCCAGCAGATCGCAGTTGCTGGGACGCGTCATGATCGGGTTCACCGTCGTCGGCGGTCTCGTCGGCTCGCTGCTGTTCGGGCTTCCCGCACTGGAGACGGGTCAGGCGCCCACTCATTCGCAGAAGTCCGAAGCCTCCGAACGACGCTGACGCAGCGGGCGGGGCCGGTACCCGTCCGGACCCCCGGGGGTGGTCCCGTCCCCGTCACCTCGGTAGCCTCACCGGGCACAGCCGAATCGAGTGTGCTGGTGAGTGAGGATCAGTCGTGCCCCTGCCCTTTCTGACGGCCGACCGTGCTTTTGACACGCAAGCGGATGACGTCGCGCTGCCCTTCGACGACCACGATCGCTGGCGGCGTCCGTACCGGCCGGGGCCGTGGCGGGTGGGGACGGCGGCGCTGTTCCTGCTGTTCGCGTCGTTCGTGCTCATCGCCGCGATGATCATCGCCTTTGCGGGCGCCCTCCCCGGGGCCGGCGCCTGCATGCTCCTCGGCGGTCTGGTGATCGTGTCCGCCCTGCGGCTGCTTCGCATGGGCACGTGGGTGAGTCGGCACGGCGTGCGCCGCGTCGGGTTCTTCGCGACGGGGACGATTCCGTGGAACCGCACCACCGAGGTGCGGACCGTGCAGCAGCCCGTCCGCTGGCTCGGACTGCCACGGACCGTGCAAGGGCAGGCCCTGGTGCTCGTACGGCACGGCGGTGAGCCGATCACGCTGCTCACCGACCACAACGCCGACTTCCTCGCGCGTCTCGAGGCCTTCGACCGGGCCACCGACACCATCGAGGCGTGGGGCGCCGAGTACCGCGCCGCCTGACGTCAGGGGGCGACGGGCCTGCCGTCGTGCAGCGCGATCGCTCGTAGCATCGCCTTGCGGGCACGGGGGGTGTCGCGGGCGTCGTGATAGGCGACGGCGAGCCGGAACCAGCACCGCCAGTCGTCCGGTGAGTCCTCGGTCTCGGCCCGGCGCTCTGCGAACACGGCGTCGGCCGAATCGCGGTCGATACGACCGCCCGGAGTGCGGATCAGTTCGTCGACGGGCAGCCCGCCCTCCGCGTCCAGTTCGGCCGCCAGCTGGTTGGCCCGGCTGACGAACCGGGTGTTCTTCCACAGGAACCAGATGCCGATCACCGGCAGGATCAGCACCGCGACACCGAAGGTGACGGTGAGCACGGTGCCCTGCTGCAGAAGCATCACGCCCCGGCTGCCGACCAGGACGAAGTAGACGACCAGGACGGCAGCCGTGACGAAGTACGTGATCTTTGCGCGCATGGTCAGCCCAGATCGAGGAAGTTCTCCAGGCCGAAAGTGAGGCCGGGAGCGGAGACGACACGGCGGACACCGAGCAGGATGCCCGGCATGAAGCTGCTGTGGTGCAGCGAGTCGTGACGGATGGTCAGTGTTTCGCCCTCGCCGCCGAGCAGGACCTCCTGGTGGGCGAGGAGCCCGCGCAGCCGGATCGCATGGACGGGGATGCCGTCGACGTCGGCGCCGCGGGCGCCGTCGAGTGCCGTGAGGGTGGCGTCGGGCTGTGGTGCGCTGCCCGCCTCGGCACGTGCCGCGGCGATGAGCTGGGCGGTGCGCGTGGCCGTGCCGGAGGGGGCGTCGGCCTTGTTCGGGTGGTGCAGCTCGACGACCTCGACCGACTCGAAGTAACGCGCAGCCTGCTGGGCGAACTTCATGGTGAGCACGGCGCCGATGGAGAAGTTGGGCGCGATGAGCACGCCGGTCTCCGGGGAGGCGGCGAGCGAGGTGTTCAGCTGCGCGAGCCGTTCGTCGGTCCAGCCGGTGGTGCCGACGACGGCGTGAATCCCGTGGCGTACGCAGAAGTCCAGATTGCCCATGACGGACGCCGGGGTGGTCAGTTCGACCACGACCTGGGCGCCGGACTCCACGAGGGACTCCAGCTTGTCACCGCGGCCGAGAGCCGCGACCAGTTCCATGTCGTCGGCGGCCTCGACGGCTCGTACCGCCTCGGAGCCGATACGGCCCTTGGCACCGAGAACGGCCACGCGCAGCTTGCTCATTGCACTCATCCTTACGGGCTTTACGGGTTAGGAGACCGCTTCGTGCAGGCGGTCGGCCTGCTTGTCCTTGAGCGGGCCGATGACGGACAGGGACGGTCGCCGTCCCAGCACGTCCGCGGCCACCGCGCGCACCTCGTCGGGGGTGACGGCGGATATCCCGGCGAGCATCTCGTCCACCGACATCTGGGAGCCCCAGCACAGTTCGCTCTTGCCGATGCGGTTCATCAACGCGCCGGTGTCCTCCAGGCCGAGGACCGTGGAGCCGGAGAGCTGGCCGATGGCACGGCCGATCTCCTCGTCGGACAGACCGTCCGAGGCGACCCGGTCGAGCTCGTCGCGGCAGATCTTGAGCACGTCGTGGACCTGGCTCGGCCGGCAGCCCGCGTAGACGCCGAACAGGCCGGTGTCGGCGAAGCCGGAGGTGTACGAGTACACGCTGTAGGCGAGGCCGCGCTTCTCGCGGACCTCCTGGAAGAGCCGGGAGGACATGCCGCCGCCGAGTGCGGTGTTCAGCACTCCCAGGGCCCAGCGGCGGTCGTCGGTGCGGGCGAGACCGGGCATGCCGAGGACGACATGCGCCTGCTCGGTCCTGCGGTTCAGCAGGTCGACCTTGCCCGCGGTCCGCAGGGTGCGCTGTCCGTCGCGCGGCGGGGTGGGCACCGCGTCCGTGCGGGAGAGGGCACCGGCGTTCTCGAAGGCGCGGCGGACCTGGCGTACGACCGTGGCGTGGTCGATGTTGCCTGCGGCCGCGACGACGAGGTGCGTGGGGTCGTAGTGCTTCTTGTAGAAGCGACGCACCCGGTCCGCGGTGAGGGCGTTCACGGTGTCGACGGTTCCGAGCACCGGGCGGCCGAGAGGCGAGTCGCCGAACATGGTCTGCGCGAACAGGTCGTGCACACAGTCGCCCGGGTCGTCCTCGGTCATCGCGATCTCTTCGAGGATCACTCCCCGCTCGGCGTCGACGTCATGCTGCTCGATCAGCGAGCCGGTGAGCATGTCGCACACGACGTCGATGGCGAGGGGCAGGTCCGTGTCGAGCACCCGGGCGTAGTAGCAGGTGTACTCCTTGGCCGTGAAGGCGTTCATCTCGCCGCCGACCGCGTCGATCGCGGACGAGATGTCGAGAGCGGAACGCCGGCGCGTGCCCTTGAACAGGAGGTGTTCGAGGTAGTGCGTGGCGCCGCCGAGCGACGGCGTCTCGTCGCGCGAGCCGACGTTCGCCCAGATCCCGAAGGTCGCGGAGCGTACGGACGGCAGCGTCTCGGTGACGACGCGCAGACCGCCGGGCAGGATGGTGCGCCGGACCGTGCCGATGCCGTCCTTGCCCTTGAGCAGGGTTTGGGTACGGGCGACGGCCCGCGCCTCCGAGGAGGTGCGGGCCGTCGCCTGTGAACTACGGGACGTCACTTGTCGGTGTCGTCCTTCTTCTCGTCGCCCTCTTCGCCCTCGATCACGGGGATGAGGGAGAGCTTGCCGCGCGAGTCGATCTCGGCGATCTCGACCTGGACCTTGGAGCCCACGGCGAGGACGTCCTCGACGTTCTCCACGCGCTTGCCGCCGGCGAGCTTGCGGATCTGCGAGATGTGCAGCAGGCCGTCCTTGCCCGGGAGCAGGGACACGAACGCACCGAAGGTGGTCGTCTTGACGACCGTGCCCAGGTAGCGCTCGCCGACCTCCGGCATGGTCGGGTTGGCGATGCCGTTGATCGTGGCGCGGGCGGCCTCGGCGGCCGGGCCGTCGGCGGCACCGATGTAGATGGTGCCGTCGTCCTCGATCGTGATGTCGGCGCCGGTGTCCTCCTGGATCTGGTTGATCATCTTGCCCTTGGGGCCGATGACCTCACCGATCTTGTCCACGGGGATCTTGACCGTGATGATCCGCGGGGCGTTCGGGGACATCTCGTCCGGGACGTCGATGGCCTCGTTCATCACATCGAGGATGTGGAGGCGGGCGTCGCGGGCCTGCTTCAGCGCGGCGGCCAGGACCGAGGCGGGGATGCCGTCGAGCTTGGTGTCGAGCTGGAGCGCGGTGACGAACGTCTTCGTGCCGGCGACCTTGAAGTCCATGTCGCCGAAGGCGTCCTCCGCACCGAGGATGTCGGTGAGGGCGACGTAGTGGGTCTTGCCGTCGATCTCCTCGGAGATCAGACCCATGGCGATACCGGCGACGGGGGCCTTCAGCGGCACACCGGCGTTCAGCAGCGACATGGTGGAGGCGCAGACCGAGCCCATGGACGTCGAACCGTTGGAGCCGAGGGCCTCGGACACCTGACGGATCGCGTAGGGGAACTCCTCGCGCGTCGGCAGCACCGGCACGATGGCGCGCTCGGCGAGCGCGCCGTGGCCGATCTCGCGGCGCTTGGGCGATCCCACGCGGCCGGTCTCACCGACGGAGTACGGCGGGAAGTTGTAGTTGTGCATGTAGCGCTTGCGGGTCACCGGGGAAAGGGTGTCCAGCTGCTGCTCCATGCGGAGCATGTTGAGGGTGGTGACGCCCAGGATCTGGGTCTCGCCACGCTCGAACAGCGCGGAGCCGTGCACACGCGGGATGGCCTCGACCTCGGCGGCGAGCGTACGGATGTCCGTGATGCCGCGGCCGTCGATGCGGACCTTGTCCTTGATGATGCGCTCGCGGACCAGCTTCTTGGTCAGCGCGCGGTAGGCGCCCGAGATCTCCTTCTCGCGGCCCTCGAAGGCCGGGAGAAGCTTCTCGGCGGCGAGCTCCTTGATGCGGTCGAGCTCGGTCTCGCGCTCCTGCTTGCCGGCGATGGTGAGCGCCTGGGCGAGCTCGCCCTTGACGGCCGCGGTCAGCGCCTCCAGGACGTCGTCCTGGTAGTCGAGGAAGACCGGGAACTCGCCGGTCGGCTTGGCGGCCTTGGCGGCGAGGTCCGACTGGGCCTTGCACAGCGCCTTGATGAAGGGCTTCGCGGCCTCGAGACCGGCAGCGACGAGCTCCTCGGTCGGCGCTTCGGCGCCGCCCTTGACGAGCTCGATGGTCTTCTCGGTGGCCTCGGCCTCGACCATCATGATCGCGACGTCGCCGTCCTCGAGGACGCGACCCGCGACGACCATGTCGAAGACGGCGTCCTCGAGCTCGGTGTGCGTCGGGAAGGCGACCCACTGGCCCTTGATCAGAGCGACACGGGTGCCGCCGATCGGGCCGGAGAAGGGCAGGCCGGCCAGCTGCGTGGAGCAGGAGGCGGCGTTGATGGCGACCACGTCGTACAGGTGGTCGGGGTTGAGAGCCATGATCGTCTCGACGATCTGGATCTCGTTGCGCAGGCCCTTCTTGAAGGACGGGCGAAGCGGGCGGTCGATCAGGCGGCAGGTGAGGATCGCGTCCTCGGAGGGCCGGCCCTCACGGCGGAAGAAGGAGCCGGGGATCTTGCCGGCTGCGTACATCCGCTCCTCGACGTCCACCGTCAGGGGGAAGAAGTCGAGCTGGTCCTTGGGCTTCTTGGAAGCGGTGGTGGCCGACAGCACCATGGTGTCGTCGTCCAGGTACGCCACGGCGGAACCGGCGGCCTGCTTGGCCAGGCGGCCCGTCTCGAAGCGGATGGTGCGGGTGCCGAAGGTGCCGTTGTCGATCACGGCCTCGGCGTAGTGGGTCTCGTTCTCCACTAGCGATTTCTCCTACGTTTCGTCTTTTCGCCCACGCACCCGTGTGGTGCGAGGCGATGGCGGAGAAGCACGCCTTGTGTGCGGGCCGGTCTTCGATCGAAGCACCCGGTGTCGATGTCCGGGGGCCACTACCGAGGACCGGCGGCGGGGAGGCGTCTTCCCTCTCAAATGGGTGTGGCGTTGTGCGACCAGACTAATTGCCGTCCGGCCCGTCGCGCACGTACGGCGGCCGGTGCCGCCGTATATACGGCAAAGGGAGCGGCCCCCTCTCGGTGGGAACCGCTCCCTTCACGGTGACTTACTTGGCGCCGGCCGCACCGCGGCGGATGCCGAGCCGGTCGACCAGCGCACGGAAGCGCTGGATGTCCTTCTTGGCCAGGTACTGCAGCAGACGGCGACGCTGGCCGACCAGGATCAGCAGACCACGACGGGAGTGGTGGTCGTGCTTGTGGGTCTTGAGGTGCTCGGTCAGGTCCGAGATGCGGCGGGAAAGCATCGCAACCTGGACCTCGGGGGAGCCGGTGTCGCCCTCCTTGGTGCCGAACTCGCTGATGATCTGCTTCTTCGTAGCGGCGTCGAGAGACACTCGGTACTCCTCATGGTGTTCGTGCGCCCACGAGTGCCCCTGGTCTTGGTCTCAGGGGAGCTTCCGTGACTCGGAGGCGAAGGTCCGATGAGCGCTGCACTCCAGAATCGAATGGATTCCGGGGATCGCGTACACAAACGGCCGTTACACAGGGTACCAGGCGGTTCAGGAGGTCAGTGCCCGGATGGAGTGGTACACGTCGAAGACCGCCAGGCACAGCGGTACGAGCGTGAGCAGCACAAACGTCTCCGCGACCTCGAGGAACCGGCCCCAGAACGGCGTGACACCCTTGCGCGGCACGATCAGACCGACGGCCGTGATCAGCGCGGCGACCCCGGCGATCGCCGCCGTGAGCCAGATCGTACGGATGTCGAGGGCCGTGCCGTCACCGCGGAGCGCGTCACGGATCAGCTCCACGGGCGGGTTGAGGCACAGGCCCAGCCCGAGCAGCACCAGCGCGCCGAGACCGGCGGCGAGAGCACAGCCCACCTGCGCGGTGTAACGGAAGAGGTGGGCGCGCATCAGCATGGAGACGCCGGTGGCCAGAGCGAGCAGCTGACCCCACACGTCGTCGGAGAAGCCGAGCACGGCCGCGGCACCGACGGCGACCAGGGCGCAGCCGCCGACGAGGCCGACCAGCAGCTCGTGGCCGCGACGCGCCTGTGCGGCGATACGTGCCGCGTCGACCGGCCCCGCCGGCTCGGGGTCGCTGCCGTAGCCGCCGACGCTCGTGCGGGGCGGCTCGAAGCCGATGGGCAGGCGGGCGAAACGGGTGGAGAGACCCGGCAGGAACGCGAGGGCTCCCACCGCGAGGGGCGCGCAGGCGGCGGCGGTCTCGGCGGTCTCGAGCTTCGCCACGATGGCCACGAAGGTCACCAGTACGCCGATGGTGGCGGCGAAGACGAAGGCGACGAAGGGGCTGTCCCCGCCGGGGGCGACGATCATCAGGATCACTGCCCAGACGAGGACCGCGGCGCAGCCGAGCAGGAACTGGAGCTTGCCGATGCCCTGTCCCTCACCGAGCGGCAGCAGACCGGCACCGGCGACTGCCGCGTTCGCCATCGCTCCGACACCGAGGGCGACCGCAGAGCCACGGTCGTCGTAGACACGGGCACGCACGCCGGCGAGCGCGAGGAGAAGGACACCCGTGACGCCCGCGAGGATGCCGGCCAGTCCGTGCATGTCGTGGCGCGGCTCGGCCGTCCACAGCACGAAGGCGAGCAGGACCAGCAGGATCGAGCCGCCGAAGAGCCCGGCGCCTCGCATCAGGTCGTCGGTCCACAGGGTGCGGTCGCGGGCGACAGCGGAGGCGACGGCGTCGGAGACGTCGTCGAACACCGCCGGCGGCAGCGACTCGGCGAAGGGGCGCAGCGACAGAAGCTCGCCGTCGAGAATGCGCTGGGCCGCGAGGGACCGTCCGCCGTCGAGAACCGTGCCGTCACGGCGGACCAAGTGGTAGCCGACCGGGGCGCCCTGGGCGGGACTCTGGCCGGACAGGCGGAGGATCTCCGGGTAGAGATCGGCTACCGCGATGTCCTCGGGCAGCGCGACGTCGACTCGTCCGTCCGGCGCCACCACCGTGACCCGGCAGAAACCGGTGCCGCCGCCGGACACCGTCGCGGGAGCGGGCTGACCGGCTCCGGTGGCCGCGGCTGGGGCCGTCATACTCACCTGCTGCTTCCCCTCGTGGTGATTGTGGCTCGCAAGCGTGCCATTGCGCTCCGAATGACCCTTTTTTTGCGGTAGTTCATGGGTGCGCAAACACGTCGCGCCACCCTACCGCCCACCCGTGACTCCGCACGCAAGTAGGATCCCTCACCGCGGATGGAACCCGTCGCCACGGGGGCGCCGATAGGAAAAATTCCGTCCGGCAAGGGAATTGGTGAGCTGTGAGTCAGATCGTCGTCAAGCGCCCACCACGGGCCCTGCCGTCCGAAGTGCCCGGCCAGCAGGTGCAGCTGCAACCGCCGCCCGAGCTGCCCAGAGGGCAGCAGGAGGGCGCCCTGATGCAGCTCCTGCCGATGCTCGGTATGGGCGGTTCGGTCGTCTTCTTCTTCATGACGCCGAGCCCGATCATGCGGATCATGGGCATGGTGATGATCGCCTCGACGGTCGCCATGGCGATCGCCATGCTGGTCCGCTACCGGCGTGGTACCCAGGGGCAGCTCGCCGACCTGCGGCGCGACTATCTCAAGTACCTGACGCAGACCCGCCGTGCGGTGCTGCGCACCGCGCATCTCCAACGCGACGCCCAGTTCTATCTGCACCCGTCCCCCGAGCAGTTGTGGGCGCTGGTCGCCGAAGGCAGTCGTGTGTGGGAGCGCCGCATCGCCGACGACGACTTCGCGCAGGTACGCATCGGACTGGGGAGCCAGCAGCTCGCCACTCCGCTCGTCGCCCCCGAAACCGCTCCGGTCGACGAGTTGGAGCCGCTCACCGCCGGAGCGATGCAGCAGTTCCTCACGGCGCACAGCACGCTGGACGGTCTTCCCATGGCCGTTTCCCTGCGCGCGTTCTACCACTTGACGGTGTCGGGGGACGAGGAGTCCGTCCTCTCCGCGGCCCGCGCGATGGTCGGCTCGCTCGCCGCGCTGCACTCCCCCGAGGACCTGGTCATCGCCATCGCGGCGGGATCCTCCGCAGCGCCTCGGTGGGAGTGGGCGAAGTGGCTCCCGCACGTGCAGGCCCAGGGTGCCGGTGACGGTGCCGGAAGCCGGCGTCTGATCACCACTGACGCGCGTGAACTCGACGAACTTCTCGGCGCACGGCTGGACGGCCGTCCGCGCTTCCAGGGCGGCAACCACCCGCTGCTCGATCAGCCGCACATCGTCGTCGTGCTCGACGGCCAGACCGTTCCCTCGATGTCGGTACTCGCCGCAGCAGAGGGTCTCCAGGGTGTGACGATCATCGAGGTCGTACCCGGCGAGATGACCGGTGCGCGCGGCGGGCTGTCGATCATCGTGCACCCCGACTCGCTGCAGCTCGAATCCGGTCACGGTCTCGTCTACGACGGCAGTCCCGACCGTCTGGGTATCGAAGCGGCCGAGGCGCTGGCTCGCCAGCTCGCGCCGCTGCGCGCGGGCTCCGGCTCCGACGACGACGAACCGCTGCTGGCCAACCTCGACTTCACTGACCTCCTCAGCCTGGGCGACGCCGCTTCGGTCGACGTCACCCGTACCTGGCGCCCCCGTTCCCAGTCGGAGCGGCTGCGCGTGCCGATCGGTGTCGGCGAGGACGGCACGCCGGTGATGCTGGACCTCAAGGAGGCGGCGCAGGAAGGCATGGGCCCGCACGGCCTGTGCGTCGGCGCCACCGGCTCCGGAAAGTCCGAGCTGCTGCGGACCCTCGTCCTGGGTCTTGCCGTCACCCACTCCTCCGAGACGCTGAACTTCGTCCTCGCCGACTTCAAGGGCGGCGCGACGTTCGCCGGCATGTCTCAGATGCCGCACGTCGCCGCCGTGATCACCAACCTCGCGGACGACCTCACGCTCGTCGACCGCATGGGTGACTCCATCCGCGGTGAGCTGAACCGCCGCCAGGAGATGCTGCGCGACGCCGGCAACTACGCGAACATCCACGACTACGAGAAGGCGCGTGCCGCGGGAGCCCCGCTGCAGCCCATCCCGTCCCTCGTCCTGGTGATCGACGAGTTCAGCGAACTCCTCACCGCCATGCCGGACTTCATCGAGATGTTCGTGCAGATCGGCCGCATCGGGCGTTCGCTCGGTGTCCATCTGCTGCTGGCCTCGCAGCGTCTGGAGGAGGGCCGGCTGCGCGGGCTGGAGACGTACCTGTCGTACCGGATCGGTCTGCGTACCTTCTCCGCCGCGGAATCGCGTGCGGCGATCGGCGTGCCCGACGCGTACACGCTGCCCAACGTCCCCGGTTCCGGATATCTGAAGTACGGCACGGACGAAATGGTGCGGTTCAAGGCGGCATACGTCTCCGGTGTGTACCGCACCAATCAGCAGGCCGCGATTCCCGGTGGCCCTCTCCCGGTGGACCGCCGCCCGGTGCCGTTCACCGCGGCTCCCGTTCCGGTCCGGTACCTGGAGCCGAGCGCTCCGTCCCGCGTTCCCGAGGCACGTGCCGCGCAGGACGACGCCTTGGCGGACACCGTGCTCGACGTGATCGTGCGGCGGCTGGAGGGCCGCGGTGCGGAGGCCCACCAGGTGTGGCTGCCGCCGCTCGACAACCCGCCGCCGCTGGACGAACTCCTGCCGGGCCTGGCCGGAGTCGAGGGCCGCGGGCTGACACAGCCCGGGTTCGAGGGCGCGGGTCGGCTCGTCGTGCCCCTCGGCGTGGTGGACAAGCCCTTCGAGCAGCGCCGGGACACGCTCTACCGCGACTTCTCCGGCGCGGCTGGCCACATGCAGATCGTCGGCGGTCCGCAGTCGGGCAAGTCGACGCTGCTGCGCACGCTCATCGCGGGCTTCGCCCTCACCCACACGCCGCAGGAAGTCCAGTTCTACGGGCTGGACTTCGGCGGTGGCGGCATGTCGTCCGTGGCCGGCCTGCCGCACGTCGGTGGGGTCGCCTCACGTCTCGACCCCGAGCGGGTGCGACGCACGGTGGCGGAGGTCTACGGCATCCTGTCGCGGCGCGAGGAGTACTTCCGCAGCGCGGGCATCGACTCCATCGCCACGTTCCGCCGCATGCGGGCACGGGGCGACATCTCGGTGACCGAGCAGCCGTGGGGCGACGTCTTCCTCGTCATCGACGGCTGGGGCAACTTCCGCTCCGACTACGAGGGCCTCGAGCACGCCGTCGTCGACATCGCCGCACGAGGCCTCGGCTACGGCATCCACGTGATCATCACTGCTTCGCGTTCCATGGAGGTCCGGGCGAACCTCAAGGACCACCTGATGAACCGGCTGGAGCTGCGGCTCGGTGACACGATGGACTCCGAGCTCGACCGCAAGGCAGCGGTGAACGTGCCGACGGGTGTGCCCGGCCGGGGTCTGACCCCCGAGAAGCTGCACTTCATGGCCGCGGTGCCGCGCATCGACGGCATCAACTCGGACAGCGATCTGTCCGAGGCCACGGCAGCGATGTCCCAGGAGGTCACCCGCCACTGGACGGCGCCAGGGGCGCCGGAGGTGCGCCTGCTGCCCCGCGAACTGGCGGCCGAGAGCCTGCCCGCGGGATTCGCGGAACCCCAGCGCGGAGTGGCGTTCGCCATCGACGAGAACAACCTGGAGCCGGTTTTCGTCAACTTCGAGCGGGATCCGTTCTTCCTGGTCTTCGGCGAGAGCGAGTCCGGGAAGTCCAACATCCTGAGGCTGCTGATCAAGCAGTTGTCGGAGAGGTACGACGGGGACTCCTGCAAGTTCTTCGTGATCGACAACCGCCGTGCGCTGCTGGACGTCACTCCGACCAGTCACCTGGCCGAGTACGTGCCCATGTCGAACAACATGGAGCACCACGTGGACGCGCTGGTCGATCTGATGCAGCGGCGTACACCGTCGGCAGATGTCACGGCGCAGCAGCTGCGGGACCGCAGCTGGTGGCGCGGCCCCTCGGTGTACGTCGTCGTCGACGACTACGACCTGGTGTCCACGTCGAGCGGCAACCCGCTGTCGAAGCTGACGGAGCTGCTGCCGTTCGCGCGGGACGTCGGCGTGCGTTTCATCATCGCCCGCAGCGGAGCCGGCGCGAGCCGGGCTGCGTACGAGGCCTTCATGCAGCGGATGATGGAGCTCGGCGCCCAGGGCGTACTGCTCTCCGGAGACCCGCAGGAGGGCGACGTGCTGGGCGGCGTCCGGATGCGGCCCATGCCGGCCGGGCGGGGCATCTTCATCTCGCGGCAGCGGGGGAACCCGCTGGTGCAGACGGGGCTCATGCCGTCGGAACTGCACTGAGCATCGGGGGCCGCGGTTTTCGCGGGGGCGTTTCGCGGGCTTGTTGCCCGCGTTCGCCCTCGTGGACCCGCGGAGAATGCGCCCGGCCTCCGGGCACGGCACGTCACATAGCGCGACACGGCAACGAACCGTCCATCGGTGTACGCGGGAAGGAGCCCTGCGGGTGGCTTGGGACGAGTGGGAGCAGTTGAAGGTTTCGGCGGCCGAGAAGGAGTCCGCACGGATGCAGCTGAACGGGCTGCCGCCGGAGGACAGACCGAATGCCGGGAACCCTCAGGGCGGTTTCCTCGCGGTCGATCAGCAGGACCTTGCCGCGATCGGCGACGAGGCATTCAAGCTGTACAACCGGCTGTGGAAGGAAGCACGGGTCACGAGCACGGACACGGCAGGGACCGACCTGGACGGTCAGGGTTTCGCGCTGGGCAAGGCGCTGCAGCACGTGTCGACCCGCTGGGACAAGCAACTCGGCTCGCTGATGGACGCGTGCGCGCTGATCTCGAACCACATGGACTTCACGAAGAACGCGCACGCCGGCGACGAGATCTTCATCGAGCGGCACGTGAGCAGCATCTACACGCTCGACGCCGGGTTCGACGAGGACTGGGCGAAGCAGGGCGAGAAGAACCCTGTGTACGGCGAGAAGGAAAAGAAAAAGGACGAGGACTGAGGGACATCTGATGGACTTCGAAGCCCTTCACTCGGCCAATTTCAAGCTGCTCGACGACACGGTCAGCGACTGGACCAGCATGCTGACCAAGCTCGAAGAACTGAAGCGTGCCGCGAACGACGGTCTCAAGGGAAAGGCCAACAAGGCCAACTGGGCAGGGGACAACGCCATCGTCTCCCGCAGGTTCGTCGGAAAGACCGCGGGCGAGTTCGGTGACGCCCTGACCCAGGCCACGTCGATCCGCGACATCATGCTCGACACGAGAGACGAGCTCAAGACGCAGCAGCGTCTGCTCAAGGAAGCGATAGAACGGGGCCGGGGCAAGAACCTCACGGTCAGCGCCAACGGCGGCGGATTCACCGTCCGGGAGAACCCCGACAAGAAGGCTCCCAACGGCCAGGAGGACGTCAACGACCTGGCCGGCGAACTCAAGGGCATCCTCGACAAGGCCACGGAGATCGACACGTCCGCGTCGACAGCGCTCAAGGCGCTGGTGGACCCCACCGACTACGGCTTCTCGGACGCATCGTACAAGGACCGCGACCAGGCGGCCAACGCCGTGAAGGAAGCGGAGCGGCTCGCTGTCCTGGCGGGGAAGAAGCCGGAGGACCTCACACCGGGGGACTTCGACGCCCTCAATGCCGGCCTGAAGAAGTACTCGGGAGACCCGATCTTCGCCGAATTGTTCGCCGAGAAGCTCGGAGCGGAGGGGACACTCAATTTCTGGGCCGGTATCAATCACCCCCATATGACCTACAAGATGGGTCCCGAACGAGTCGATCAGTTCGCCGAACTCCAGAAGAACCTCAGTCTCACGCTCGCCGCCGCCACTCAGACCGACACCACCGAGATGTCGAAGTGGAAGGTCGACATGGTCAACCTCGGTGACCAAAACATCTCCAAGAACAGCACGACCACCGGCTTCCAGGTCATGAGCAACCTCATGCGGTGGGGCAACTATGATGATCAGTTCCTGAAGTACTACGGCAGCGAGCTGATCGCGACCGAGAAGAAACTCAGCGACAACGGCCGCCACGTGCCGATGGCGTGGCAGCACATGGGCATGGACCCCCTTCTGAACCGCACCGGCAGCGATTCGGGTTCGGACCCGATGACGGGTTTCCTCAAGGCACTTTCGAACAGTCCAGACGCCGCCACCGATTTCTTCACCGCGGACTTCGTCACCAAGGACGAGGACCATGAATTCGAAGAGGATGCGGACGGCAACGGAAAGAACGAGAAGAGGGCGCTGAGCAACTTCGACTATCTCTTCGAGGAGCGGGACTGGCCACAGGAGAGAACCGACAAGGGTGAGGACAGCATCGAAGGCCGCAACAACCTGGCGATGGCGCTGGAGGCGGCGACGACCGGTCATCCGGCGGGCGAACTACCTACTGAGGACACGCCGCCGCACACTGCGGACCAGGCCAACCTGATGGAGAATCTCGTCCGTTCGATCTCCGAGGACAACAAGCGCCTCACGGATCACGGGTACATGTCCGACAGCATCGGGCAGATCGCATCCGAGTATCTGCCCGACATCAATCGGGCCACCACGGACACCAATCCGAGCGACGATGCCACTCAGACCGAGAAGGAAGCCCGCGACAGGATCGAGAAGCTGTTCCCCGTGGCCGGTAACGAGGCCGTGATGGACCACAGGGACGTTTCACGATTCCTGCTCACGGTCGGGCAGGACCCGGAGGGGTACGCCGCGGTCGAAGTCAGCCAGAAGGCCTACATGGCCAATCTGATGGACTACCACCTCAATCCTGAACTTCCGGCGGACCAGCGCTACAGCGAGAACAAGCAGCTGCTCGTCAGTGAAATCGCCCATGCCTCCGGTGAGGTCTCGGGAACTCTCAACGTCGGTCGACAGGAAGCCGTGGCCGGCCCCGCCGATGAAGCGGACAAGAAGTACGAGCAGTCCGTGGCGCAATGGAAGAATGCCGTCTCCGGCGGCGTCGGCACCGGTATCGGCGTGGGCGTCTCCTTCATCGCGAGCCCCGTCGTGGGTGCTGCAGTCGGCGGTGGTGCGAGCACCGTGAGCAGCCTGATCCTCGAAGGGCTCTTCCAGGACGCCGAGGGCAATGCGAAGGACGCGGCCGGAGCGCAAATGGGTGAGGACTGGGAGAACGGCCTGGACAGCAACATCAAATACACGCAGAACGCCGCCGCCGAAGCCGCGAAAGCCCATCATCTACCCGACGGCGGAGACATCGCCGAGTGGGCACGGACGGGCGCGCGGGACGGTTACCAGCATGGCGGCGACTTCTCAGGCCGTGTGGCACCAGAGCTCCAGACGGACATCTGACGTGCGTCACTGCCACGAGGCCAAGTCATGGGGTGCCCCCGGAGGTATCGCCCAATCCGGAAGGACTATGAAAGTGATCTCGAGCGCTCGAAGTCAGGTGGCACGAACGCTGGTGTCCGGCGTGGGCTTGGCTGCAATGCTCACGCTCACGGTGTCCTGTGCCTCTCCGGACCGCGAGTACGCGGTTCCCACCGATTTGTGCGGTGTGAAGATCGCGGCCAAGGCGCTGGAGCCCGTACTTCCGCCCGGGAAGGAAATCACCCTTCATCCAACAGCAGTCGGAGGGAACAAGCGCTGTCGGCTGCACGTCGACGGCGAGTCGGTATTCTCTGCCAGCATCGAGCCCTGGGAGAGCGACACTTCGGCGCAGGATGTGGCACGCGGTGCACTCGCAGTCGACCCGGCCGACGCCCAGAGCAAGGATCATCGCTACATCTACTCAAAAACGGGGGCGGTTGGGCGCGTCGACTGCCCCGATCCTAAGAAAGATGACGAATCTCTCTGGGCAACCGTCAGGGTGACTCACGACGACGCTACAGATGCCGAAATGCTCAATCTCGTCACCGCGTACGCCGGCGGCGTCGCGTCCTCCGGTGAGTGCAGCAAGATGCTGGGCTGACGAGCAGCTTCTCCTTGGGAACAGCAGCAGGGTGGGCCCTCCCGCGCGTGCCTGCCCTCCTGCTCTACGGGCGCTGCTCAGAAGTACCGAACTTGAATGGGTGAGGCCGGGGGGTTACTGAGGTTGAACTCGTGATGTCGCTGGGTTGCTCAGGTGGGTCTGATGGTCAGGCCGGTCTCGGCGAGGCAACCGTCTATGAGGTCGCTGCGGTACTGGATGTGCCGTAGGCCGCGTCGGATGCGTTGGACGAGGTGTTCGGGTGTGCTGAAGGCGACGTCGGAGAGCCAGCCACGTCGCAGCAGTGACCGCACGGCGGCGGCGTGCGGCGGGTCGGGAGCGTCGGGGGCTCTACTCCGCGGCAGACAAGGAATGCAACGAGGCGGCCGCTGACAATCAGAAGTGGGTCGACCGCATCCTGAGCGTCGGCATCGACAACACCAAGGACCTGCTGCCTGGCGGGAACAAGCTCAAGGTCAGCGAGTCGAAGTCCAACAGCCCGTCCCCGCACCACTTCTGCAACCTGATCGTTGACGGGGACATCGAGCTCTCCGTCGAAGGTGTCTGGCACCAGGGCAAAGTAAGTGCCGAGGACGCCGCCGCAGAGAGCCAGCAATTCAACACGCGGTCGACCCAAGGCGGTCGATTCGCGGTCTGGGACGAAGGGGCGGTCACAGTGGTCGACTGCAAGAACCCGGAGTACAAAGCCGAGAGGTTCTCCTTCGAGTTGCATGTGGTGCGCCCCGACGGTGACGTCGGCTCCAAGATGGAGCGCTTCCTCGCCGCGTACTCCGAGTCCTATCGCAGCACCCAGCCCTGCCAGTAACGACCCACCGCTTACGTGCAAGTACCGCAGGCCGCCCGCTCCTTCCGCATGGCCGCCGCCTCGTCCATCTCGCGGCGGCGGGCTGCTCCGGCCCTGCCCGTCTCGCCGACGAATACGGCATCGCGCAAACGACGGCGCGTCGCGCCATGCGCGAACTACGCGAGCGCGGCCTGATCTTCACAGTGCCCGGCAAGGGCTGCTACGTCACCCCCGACACAGGGATTCCGGAGCCCTCACCCGAGGGGCGGGGCGAGGCGTAATCGACAAATGATCGAGTTGGACGGCCGACACTGCCGGTCGTGGGAGGGCGGAAGCAGCGGTACTCCGCGGAACGCGGATTCACGTACAGCCCGCGAGCTCGTGGACCCGCACGCGGAACGGCTCCCGGCCCCTCGATAAGCTCTTGCGGTTGCCGTCAAGGCAGATCGGGGCAGAGGGGGTTCGCGAATGGAGCATGTGCGTACGGAACGACCGCACGCCGGCGGGCCGCGCCGTCGGCGACGGTGCTGGACTCGGCGGCGTCACTGCTCGCGCCCGGCTGGCCGCCGGGCCCTGTGACCGCAGCACTCGCCCGTCAGTCGGCTCAGCTGCTCGCGGCCGAGCTCCGCCTTCCCCCGATCGCCCCCAGGACCTGATGACGATGCTTGCGCCTCTGACCCATGACGACCCGGCCGAGATCGGCGGTCACCGCCTGCTCGCCCGCCTCGGCCACGGCGGCATGGGCACCGTCTACCTCGGCCGCTCGGCCGGCGGGCGCACCGTCGCCCTCAAGACTATGCATGCCCGCATCGCCGCCGACGCCGCCACACGCACCCGCTTTCACCTCGAGACCGACGCCGCGCGCATCATCGGAAGCCACCACGGCGCCACCGTCGTCGACGCCGACCCCGCCGCCCAAACCCCCTGGCTCGCCACGGAGTACGTCCTCGGCCCGCCCCTGGACGACGCCGTCGCCCTCTGCGGCCCCCTGCCCGAGGCATCCGTCCGAGCCTTGGGCGCGGCTCTCGCCGGAGCTCTCGCTCAACTCCACGCCTCCGACGTCGTCCACCGCGACCTGAAGCCGTCCAACGTCATGATCACCGCCTACGGTCCCAAGATCATCGACTTCGGCATCGCCCGCGCCGCCGGCGACGATCGCCTCACACGCACCGGCACCGCCGCGGGCACACCCGCCTTCATGTCCCCGGAACAGGCCACGGGCCAGGAACACACGCCCGCGGGCGACGTGTTCGCCCTCGCCGGTGTCCTCGTCTTCGCCGCCACATGCAACGGCCCCTTCGGCACGGGACAGGCAGCGGACCTGCTCTATCGCGTCCGCTATTCCGACCCCGACCTGACGGGAGTGCCGGCGGGCCTTGCCGCCATCCTCAGCGAGGGCCTGGCAAAAGACCCCGCGCGACGCCCCACCACCGGGCAACTGGCAGCCCAGCTGCACGACGGCCACGGCGAGTTCGCCGACCACCTCCCGCCCACGCTGCTGACGGACATCGCACGGCGCGCAACAGAGGTCTGGCAACACCAGCCACAACGACTGCCTGCACCGGCAGACCACGCCACCGAGGACACCGTGCCGGCACCCCCACGGGAAGTCAGCCGTCGCAAACTCCTCACCATCGGTGGCGCGGGCGTCGTCGGCGCCACCGCGATCGGCGGTGGCATCTGGAACTGGGCGGCCTCGGCGGATGGAAGCCCCGACAGCCCGGGCGCCAAGAACAAGTCCCCCAAGCCGGTGGCCGAGAAGGGCGATTGGCTGTGGGAGCTTCCGCTACGCCTGGAGGGAGCCTCGCTGACCCCGCCGGTCCCCCTCTCCTTCGGACCTACGCTCGCCATCGCGGACGACGACGGACTGCGGACCATCGACGTCAACACGGGTCGCGTCGACACCCCCCTGCTGAAGGGCCCGGCCCACCGCTGTACTGACGACGGGAACATCGACGAGAGCAGGGTGTACGCCTCCGAGGCGCCGCCCTCCGGCAACCACCCGCTCGCCATCTCCTCGGTCAAGTTCGCCCACAATCCGAAGCCGGAGACCGTCGAGCTGAAGGACTACAACGGAAGTCTCCCCGCGACGCAGCTCCTGAGCGCCCACTCCGGTGTCGTGTTCCTGGCAGCAGGGCAGGGCGAGCACTCCGGCACGGCCATCGGCTACGACAGTTCCCAGCAGTGGTACCTGCTCGCTGTCGACGTGCACACCGCCAAAGTGCTGTGGCGGCAGCCGCTTCCCTCCCGACCGCGAACGTCGGACCGGCTGCATTTTCTGGCCGCGCGGGCCGTCAAGGACCATCTGGCCGTCCTCCAGGAAATGGCCGACGGCACGGTCACCCTGGCTGTCCACGACTCACGTCGGGGAAAGGAGCTGTGGAGGCAGTCGCTCGACGCCCCCGCGCCGGACGCCATCCGGGGAATGCTGGAGGTCAACGATTGGCACGTCTACCCTCCGGTGGGCCGGCTGCGCGCTCTCGCGCTGAAAGACGGCGAGGAAAAGTGGTCGTTCGGGCCGGGCCTCGCCAAGGCACGGACGGGACCGCCCGCGTTGGATGTAGTTGGATTGCTCGCCGTCGAGGAAGGCCTCGGTCTTGTTGCCCTCGACTGGGTCACAGGGGACCTGCTGTGGCGGACCCCCTCCCGCAGCGGGACCGACCTCGACGTGACGCTGCCGCCGGCCCCTGGTGTGAGCGAGGTTTACGCATACAGCAGTAAATCAGGCCTACTGCGGTCGTTCTCCGTCGATACGGGCAAGGCAGGCAAGACCCGCATCGCCCGGGGTGACCGCTTCTACGGCTACCACGGCATCCCGGAAGCGATTGTCGCCATCGGTGAAGACTACTTCGCTGCCTATCCGTACAACTGACCCCGATCGCCTAGAAAGCAGCCTCCCTCGTGAAACCCCTCGGCACTGGCGACCCGCTCCGGCTCGGACCGTACCGTCTCCTCGGCGTCCTCGGCGAGGGTGGTATGGGCAAGGTCTACTTCGGCCAGGACTCCTTCGGAGGGAAGGCCGCGGTGAAGGTCCTCCACCCCGAGCTGGCACACGACACGAATCTGGCGCAACGTTTCGTCCGCGAGGCCCAGATGGCGCAGTCCGTCACCAGCACAGGCGTGGCACGGGTGCTCGGGGCGCACACCGAAGGCGGGCGCCCTTGGATCGCCACCGAGTTCCTGACCGGTCCGACGCTGGACGATGCCATCCGCAGTCACGGGCCGCTGGACGAGCCGACACTGCGCGCTCTGGCCTCCTCGCTGGCCCGGACACTGGCCGACATCCATGCGGCCGGGCTGATCCACCGCGACCTCAAGCCCGCCAACATCGTTCTGACCTCGACCGGACCGCGCGTCATCGACTTCGGCATCGCCCGGCCCGAGCACGGGCTCACTCTCACGACCACCGGGCAGATACCCGTCACTCCCGGCTTCGGCGCGCCTGAGCAGGTGCTGGGGCAGCGTGTCGGGCCCGCGGCGGACATGTTCTCAGTGGGTGCCGTACTGATCTACGCGATCACCGGGGCCCAGGCATTCACCGGTACCCACATCGCAGCGGTGCAGTACGAGGTCGTGCACGGAGCACCACGTATGGACCGGGTCCCGCCGCATCTCGCGCCGCTCATCGGTCCCTGTCTCGCCAAGGACCCGGCGCAGCGGCCGACACCCGGTCAGCTGGCAGCGGCGTTCCCGCCCGCCCGTGGCACGGAACGGGTATGGCGCCATGGGCCGCTGGCGTCGGACATCAAGGAGCGGGAGCGCACGATCCACCACCTGACGACGGTGGTTACCTCCTCCGAAGCTGAGGGAATGTCACGACGGCGCCTGCTCACCACACTCGCGGTGGGCGGCGCGGCGCTCGCCGCCGGAGCCGGGGCGACGGCCTGGTGGCTGGGCAGTCGCGATGACTCAGGGCCGTACGCCCTGCCTCCGGCGGCCGACACCCCGATGGCAGACCCGGTCGCCGCGACGGCCGGGAATCCCAAGCCGCTGTGGGGCCCCGCACGGCTGCTCGACGAGAGAGGGGGCGGGCTGGTACCTGTACGCGATGTCGTGTTCGCCGTCGGCAAGGCCGGACTGACTGCCCACAGTGTCGTCGACGGCAAGCGCCGCTGGCACGCCCCCGGCCCGGTCGCCGCCGCCGGCGTCGTCACCTTGTCGGACGCGCTCATCGCGGCCGTGGACAAGAAGGGCGACGTAGTGACATTCGTTGCCGAATCGGGCGAAGCCCGGTGGTCGGTCCCCGCATCCGCGAAGTACATCCTCACCGCCGACGACTCGGCCGTGTACGTCGTCACGAAGAACGACCGACTCCGCGGCATCAGCCGCTCCGACGGCAGCATCCTCTGGAGCGTCCGCCCCAGGGTCTTGCTGAATGCCGAGACCCGTCCGCGCAGTGTGGCCGGCGGCAGCCGACTGGTGATCGCCACGGGCAAGGGCCGCGTCCTGGCCGTCGACACGTCCGATGGGCACGAGGTGTGGACCATCGACGACCAGTCGCCCACCGGCCAGGCAGGTCTCTTCCCCGTGCTGCACAAGGACATGGTCCTGATCAACGGTGCCACGCTGACCGCCCGCAACCTGTCGGACGGCACCGAACGGTGGGCGAAAAGCGCCGCCACTGTCGACGGCTTGATGCAGCCCTCGGGCCCCCCTCTCATCCGGGACGACATCGTGTACAGCACACGAGGCCCCTACATTTGGGCCCTCGACCCCACAGACGGAACCGAGGTCTGGAAATCACCAAGTGGCTACTTCCAAGACAGCCCGGTGGCAGTACAGGGCGATGCGGTGTGTGCTGTCGGTTCGAAGGCAGGTGCTGGGGACGACTGGGAGCTCCAAGTGATGTCACGTAGCGACAAGAAGCGCGTCTGGAGCCGCCCACTGCCGAACGACTCCAACTCCTACTGGGTGCACGGCGACGGCAACCGCCTCTTCGTGAGGGCGGGGGCGGAGGTAATGGCGCTTCCGGTGTTCGCGTGAGTGGTGCTCCCGACGGCGCAGTAGCTTCGTTTCCCTGTCCGAACTGGACCCGATATCGCCCAGTTAGTGCGGGCTGCGCAGTCGCATCGTGACAGCGTCGGCTGGGCGGTGGGCATGGGTCGCGAACCCGCAAGCGCGGCCTGATCTTCAGTCTGCCCGGCGTCGATGCAGCAGAAGGGGTGGGCACCTCCCGCGCGTGCCCACCCTGCTGTTCTGCTTGGCGCTGCCTAGAAGTTGCTGGCAGCCTTCTTGTCACCGGCCTGGTAGGCCGGGCCCGCCTCGCGCACTGCCTTGGCAATGCCCTTCAGGGCCGTGTGGATGGCGCGCGTCTCCTTGTCCCACTTGCCGTGGGCGCCGTCTGCGGCGGTCTTCGCCTCGCCTTCCCAGGTGTTCGAGACGCTGCGGATCTGTGTCTGGATGGCCTCAAGG
>NZ_JBWKCY010000047.1:0-26375 GCF_056436245.1 Streptomyces sp. NPDC043812 | reverse complement strand
ACCCCCATCGACGCCGCCTGCCGCATCGTCATCCTCGAAGACCAGCTCGAAGAAGCCCAGCGCATCAACGCCGAACACCGCCGCGCCGCCGAATCGGCGAACCCGACGAACTCGGGCTGAGATGAGCGTGCCCGCCGGTGTCGGCGGGCCCCCGCACGCTCCCGGTACGCGGCGTGATCGTTCCTGTGGTGACGTGGTGTGAGGGCGTGTAGCGTCTGCGGCAGCTGTCGTGGTTCGGAGTTTCCCTTTGCCCACGCTTTTGGCGTGGGCGTTTTGCTGTGCTGTGCCGCAGGAACCAGGGCGATCACCTCTGCCTTCGACATGGAGTGGGAGGCATTCATCGACTGGAAGGCATGACTATGGCTACGGGAACTGTGAAGTGGTTCAACGCGGAGAAGGGTTTCGGCTTCATCGCCCAGGACGGGGGCGGCCCGGACGTCTTCGCGCACTACTCCGCGATCAACTCCTCGGGCTTTCGTGAACTGCAGGAGGGCCAGATCGTGACGTTCGACGTCACCCAGGGCCAGAAGGGCCCGCAGGCCGAGAACATCAACCCGGCCTGACCTCGCAGTCGCTGCCCGAGGGGTCGCGCACCGCGTTCGGTAACTGCCGTTGTTCGTGCCGGCCGTGCTTTCACCCGGACAAGGGGATCCGCTCTCGTGCCGGGCGGCGACACGACCTGTGGTGCACAGGACCAGGGCCGTGCAGCAATGGCTGCGCGGCCCTGATCTGTTGAGGTGCGGGGCCGGCACGACCTCGGCCGGGAACTTCTGAACTCGGTCGCTTCAAGCGTCGTCCCGGGCTCGCTCGGTCGCCCCATCGTACGAGTGGCCATTGTTGAACTGGGGGCCACCACGCTACGGTCCAGGTCGCCGGCGCGCAGTTCGTCGGCGACCGGGGTTGCCGGAAGGTGCGGGAGCACCGAGCCGGATGATTCGGGAAACGAGGCCGGGAACGTGCGCCTCGTGCCGGCCCGGGCGCCGCAAGCCCTGCGCGGCTTGCAGCTCGGACGAGCAGGCGTTCAGACACTCGTCCAGGCTTCGAGGAAGGCTTTTCGTCGAGCGGGATCGTCCGACCCGCGGTCTGCATGCAGGACGCGCCAGGCGGTGAGCTCGAGATCTCGGAGCCATAGTTCTCCGATGACCTGTGTCTTGAGGTCGGGAAAATGGTCGGACTCGGCGAGGGCTTGACCGATCACCTCTCCGGCTGCGACGCGTTGGGGCGGGGTCATCTCATCGACAGCCGAGAGGATTTGTCGGGCCAGGGCGTTTCCTTCTCCTGTCAAGGAACGCAGCACCAGAGCCTTGATGTTGACGGGTAGCAGGTACGCGGTGCCCGAAGACCTCCACAGGTCCGACCAGAAGCGTTCTCCTGCCTTGGTGGGGGCAGGCAGCGCGGCCAGCAGCCCGAGGAGGTGGCCGGTGGCCGCATAGCCATCGGAGTGGGCAGCTGCGACGACTGCGATGCCGGCGACGCCCTGCACATCGAGGTGGGCGGCTTCCCGATGCGGAGCCAGACCCAGTTGGTGTTCCAACTGGTCGGTGAGGGGGCCGGCTAGGTGGAGGCGGACCTCAGGAAGCATCGGCGATCCTTGCGCGCAGGGGAGCGGGGATTCCGCTCGGGAGCTCTGATCGTTCCCATGAGCAGCCGATCTACTGACCGCGACGGGCTCGGGCACTGGCGAGGCATCGCGCCACGCGCGAAAGCCGTCCGCTCCTCCGGCCTGCAAGTCGACCGCTCCCCTGATGCGGATCAGGACCCTGACCTGAGATTCTCTGCCCGAGATGGCCGGGTGGGTCAGCACGTCGCACGTACCGCCCACTCTGCACGTAACGCACATCAGCAGCGCGCCCGATACGTCCCTTGCGTGCCGCTGACCTGCGGCTTTCATTCACATGTTTTCGGTACACGTTATTGCGATGACGTCGCACGTGGAGTGCGTCGCGATTCTTGAGCCCGCTACAAAGGGGCTCTGACCTGCAGTTTTTCTAGGTTGCTCAGGCGCGTCCGGGTGCGCTCGACGTGTTCCCCGAAATGCACGACGTGGAACGTGTCCTGGTGCCGGGGAGTGGGCTTGACCTGCGGCTTCGTGGGCGTCTCGCGAGATGATGGACGCGTTCTCCTCGGTCCGTGAGGGCGCACGGGAAACCGTCCTGACGCTCATTTGATGCTGGTTCCGACGGAGCGTCAGGCGGGTGACGCTGGTCTGGCGGTGCGTGGGAACGAGGGGCGCGTATCAGAGCGTCATCAACGGTACGAGGGTGAGGCAGGTCGTCACTGGGCGCCGACCGGCGCCGGCCCGGCCTGCCGCAGTGGCGGAGCCAGGGTGATGCCTACTGCCCAGGGGCAGCGGACCGAGCACCGAGGTCGCGGTGAGACCGCCACCTACGTCACCGAGGAGCATCCGCACTCTGTCCCGCGTCGGGACAGCCGACCTTCTCCTCGTCGGGACGGCCTCCACCCGCTACAGGGCACGGGCGCGATCCACTGGCCGCCTCCATGGCGGCGGCCCGTCGCCGTCACCTGACGAGAAGGAGGCTGGCAGGTCCTGGCCGGTGGCCCAGGAGGCCAGGGACTGTGTCGCCGAAGGCGCGACGCCATCCACTCGCCCTGCGGGGGGGCAAGCCGCTGAAGGGCCGAGCTTCCGAGGCCCCGTCAACTCGAAGCGTGCCCTCTGTGGAGTGTGTCGGCGGTGCGGTCGCCCACGCGGGGAGAGGGAAGGGGGGCCCGCACCGTCTCGCATCGCAACGCGTGGGCGATGGCGCGCGCTTCGATGCCAGCCTGACGAAGGCCACCCGTGAGTGGATTGGTGTATCCGGCGAAGTAAAGGTGTGCGGCTTCGGGATGGGTCTGTGCCCCTACGGCGAGGGGTTGCCCGTCCTCGTCGAGTACGCCCAGGGACCCGACCAGGTCGTGCAGGTTGGGCCGGTACCCGGTGGCGGCGATGACCGTGTCGGGTCGCAGTCGGGTGCCGTCGGCCAATATCACGTCGGGGCCGTCGAACGCCTGGACGGCCGCGACCGGCTCGACCCGCCCGGACCGGACGGCGTCCACGAAGCCGTGGTCGAGCACCGGGTTGATCCCTTCGCGGGCATTGCGGGTGTACAGGCCCGTGCGAGGCCGCGGCAGCCCCCGTGAGGTCAGGTCGGGCACCGCGAGACGTTGCGTGAGCAGGGAGGTGCGGTCGCGCCACGCGAGCGGGAGGACCTCCGTCAGCCGGCCGACTGCATGCCATCGGGCGCTGGAGCGGGGCAGGATGTTGGGTGGGGTACGGACTGCGATCCATACCCGTTCGGCTCCGGCCCCGGCCAGGACGCAGGCGATCTCGGTACCGCTGTTACCGGCGCCGACCACCAGGACGTGCTGCCCGCGGTAGGGGGCCGGAGACCGGTAATGAGCCGAGTGCAGCAGCGTTCCGGTGAACGTTGAACGCCCGGGCCAGTGGGGGACGTTCGGGGTGTGGCAGCGGCCGGTGGCCACCACGACGGCGCCGGCGGGCGCCGGGCCGTCGGGGGTGTGGACCAGCCATTGTGCTCCCGAACCTGGCTCGGCCCGTACGATGCGCCGCACCGGGGTGGCCACCCGGACGTCGAGTTGGTGATGGGCGACGTAACGCTCCAGGTAGCGCACATAGTCGTCCCGGTTCACCCACGGGCCTGCTTGGCGCGGCACCGACAGGCCGGGGAGGCTCGAGGTGCCGGGAGTGGTGTGCAGGCGTAGATGGTCATAGCGCTGCGCCCAGCTCGCTCCCACTCGGTCCGATCGTTCCAGGATCACGGCCGGCACCCCGGAGCGGCGTAGTAGTGCGGCGGCCGCAAGACCGTGAGGGCCGGCTCCGATCACGATCGTGGAAGTGCTGATGTTTTGCTGTGGTGTCGGGGGCATCGCCTCCTACAACGGCGGACAGCGGCTCACGTCACGCTCGACGGGGAGGCACAAAGCCTGCGGAGTGGCGACGTCGGCTGTTCACCGGAACAGCGGGTGGCCGCCGTTACACCAGCGGTACGGACTCGTTGAACACTGGGCGGCAGCACGCCGCCTTGCGCAGGGGGCCGCCCAGGGCCCGGATCGTCCGGCCGAGCGTAGCTGAGCGGCCATGGGCCGGACAGGCCAGGGGACATGAGCCTGCGCGCGGCCCGGCCTCTGCGGCGGGCTCCGGGCCGGCTCGCTACACCTGTCCGATCTTTCGAGGGGCTCATGTGCAGGCAGTAACGGCGCGCCACCGGCCACGGCTGCGGATCAGCGGAGTCTGCAAGGCGTACGGAGGCAGGCAGGTCCTGCGCGACGTCGACCTTGATGTGCCCGCCGGGACGCTGGTGGGAGTCGTCGGCGAGAACGGCGCGGGCAAAAGCACTCTGCTGCAGATCGTCGTAGGAAACCTTGCACCCGATCGCGGAACGGTGACAAGGACCGGGGCGGTCGGGTACTGCCCGCAACGGACGGTACTGAACGATGCGTTCACCGTCGGACAGCATCTGCGGTTGTTCCAGATGGCCTACCGGCTGCCGACGCTGGAGCGCGTCGGGGAGCTGATGGAGCTGCTGGCACTGACCGGCTGCCGGCGACAGAAGGTCGGCGAACTCAGTGGCGGAACCCGACAGAAGCTGAACCTCCTGATCGCTCTCATACACGAACCGCAGTTGCTGGTCCTGGACGAGCCCTACCAGGGCTTCGACTGGGACACCCATCAGCGGTTCTGGTCCCTGGCCACTGATCTGCGTGATCAGGGCCGGTCGATCATCGTGGTTTCGCACCTGCTGCACGACCTGCACCACTTCGATGCGATCGCGCATCTGCGCCAGGGCCGTCTGCACTTCGAGGAGACCGACCGTTGAGACTCTCCTGGACGGCATTCACCGAACTGCTGCGCTGCACTCTGCTGGGCCACCTGCGCAACCGGCTGGCCCTGGTTCTGGCGGTCGCGTTCATCCCCATCTGGATCGCTGTGGCACGCCTGTGCACCTCCGACCAAGTGGTGCGCATCTGGCTGGACGCCATCAGCGCACCCGTTTCCGCTCCCGCCAGCCAGTTGGGCCAGGTGGCCAGCGCGCTGGGCGCCATCACCATGGTCGCCGGCTTCATCACCTTCACAGAGACCTTCCAGTCCCGGCAGATGGACCGCCGCCTGCTGCTGGCCGGTTACCCCCGGCTGCCGATGCTGCTGGCGAAACTTGCTGCCGTCGCCCTCACCGCCGCCCTGCTGGCCCTCTACACCACGATCCTGCTGTGGATCTCCCTGCCCGTACGCCACGCAGGTCCCCTGGTGCTGGCCCTTGCGGGTGCCGGCCTCGCCTACGGCGGCATCGGGCTTCTGCTCGGCTCTCTGGTCCGCGGCGAGCTGGAGGGCTTCTTCCTCATCATCATGCTCAGCCTGGTCGACACCGGCCTGCAGAATCCCGTCTTCAACACGCTCATGGATGTGGCAGGCGTTTCCGCGCTTCCTCTGTACGGCGTGAACCAGCTGGCGCTGAGCTCAGCCCTCACCTCACACGTCCCCTGGTCCCACGGCCTGCTCTCCCTCACCTGGTCCGCAGCGACCGGCGCCCTGGCGCTGCTCGTCCTCCACACCCAGCGCCCTTCCCGCTCTCCGTGGTCCCGCAGGACGTCGACATCACAGCCACGGCCCGCGCCCGACGGGAGGTGACCACGGCCGCCGCCACCATCGCCCTGCGCGGCTCCACCCCCGCCCCGCCACCTACGACATACGGCTACTGAGGTTTTCAGGGTGGGGTCGGTGCGGTGAGGGTCAGGCCGGTGGTGGTGAGGCAGCCGTCTATGAGGTGGGGCCGGAGCTGGATTCTGCGTAACTCGCGGCGAAGTATGCGGTCGAGGTCGTCGGACGTGTTGAATGCGGTGTTCGCCATCGCTCGCCGCAGCAGTGACCAGACGGCCTCGACGGGGTTGAGGTCGGGTGCATACGCCGGGAGACGGATGGTGGTGAGCCAGTCGTGTTCGGCCTCGTACCGTTTCAGCTTGCCGTGAGATGGGTGTTGAGAATGTCCCAGACCACCACGATCGGGCCGCCGAGCTGGATGTGGGCCCGTACCAGCAGGTCTCGGTAGTCCTTCCAGGAGAAGCTCTTTCTGGCGCCCTTCAGCAGCAGGTGGTGGCGGGGCCGGTAGATGAGGCGGCTTTGCCCGTCGGGGTTGTAGCAGCACAGCGCGGCGACCGAGGTTCTGCGGCGGGATCTGCCCCGGACCCGGATCACGGGGGTGTGTCCGCGCCGGCCCCAGGTGCGGGCGCGGGGCGGCGTCATGGAGAATCCGGCTTCGTCCTCGAAGACGATCCAGCCCCCGTGGGCCGCCGCGAGTCTTTTACCCGCGGCCACACCTCCTTTTTCCACAGCTCGACGGCGTGTTCGTCGCGCTCGAGGGCTCTGCGGGCGGGTGCCTGCCAGGACCAGCCGTGCCGTTTCAGCAGCCGCCACACCGTTGCCACCGACAGACTCAGCCCGAACAGGATGCCGTGGTCGCCCCGACGCGATCCATGGTGACGTCTCCGCACCGGATCGAACGCTCGACTACTGTTTCGGACGCGGCGATCAGCGCAGCTCCGCCTCAGGTTGTTGGCTGCTCTTGGCCGCTGTTCAATGCGACCTTGCGGACAGCCGCGCACGTCAGAGCGCCCTGGCGGCCTTGGTGCGTTCCGCTCTTTCTGGAACGTTGCACCGCGAGTGAGTCAATATCTGTGTTCTTGAGGTGAGAGTTTGGCGGACCACGCCGTGAGAGTTTGACGGACGATGCGGCGAGAGTTTTTGCCGCAACGAGTGGAGTGGAATTACTTAACCGACGCGGGCCGTTGCGGCGTGCTATGGTCCATCTCAGTTGCAGTTGTGGTTCCCGAAACTTCAAGTGCTCCCACCCGGCTCTTGCCGGGGAGAGTGCTTTTGTGTTTCCGGTCATTTTCCGGCGGGGTAATCATCGCGGCGACACGGTGTCCGCGCAGTGTGGGCGCCGGCGTACTGCCCCCAAGGAGATATGACATGGCTGCTGGTACCGTGAAGTGGTTCAATGCGGAAAAGGGTTTCGGCTTCATCGAGCAGGACGGTGGCGGCGCTGACGTGTTCGCCCACTTCTCGAACATTGCGGCCCAGGGCTTCCGTGAGCTGCTCGAAGGCCAGAAGGTGAACTTCGACATCGCGCAGGGCCAGAAGGGCCTGACGGCCGAGAACATCGTTCCGGCCTGACAGACTTGTAGCTGGGGCCCGCATCCTTCGGGGTGCGGGCCCCAGCTACAGCCATTTCCCGCGGCGGTTTCACCCGCGGGACGGCGCGGAGGAATCCGCAGTCTCACCACACGCGACTCCTCCTTCGGGGATGCAGGCGCATCCTGAAGAGCCACACCGCACCTCGACGCCCCGGACTTTACGTCCCCACTGCGTCACCTATTTCAGCATTTACGCCCGCACGGATTCCCGTCGGCCGGATTTGCTTTGACGTCGGTCCATGCTTGTAATTCCGTGCTGCTCATCGCTTGCGGGAATTCCTTGATATGTGCCGCATCGAGGAAGGTTCCGCATGAACCGCACACGTACGAACGGCCGCTCTCCCCGCACTCGTAATAGCAGTGCCGACGCGGGAAGGGGTGGCAGCCGCTTCGGCTCGCCGGCACCGCGCCGTTCCGGCGGCCCGGCCCGTTCCGGCAGTTATGGCCGCCGGCCCGCCGCGGTACAGGGTGAGTTCGCGCTCCCCAAGACGATCACCCCCGCGCTGCCCGCCGTTGAGGGCTTCGCCGATCTCTCCATGCCCGAGCAGTTGCTGGCTGAGCTTGGCCGGCAGGGTGTGAGCGCGCCGTTCCCGATCCAGGGTGCGACGCTGCCGAACTCCCTGGCGGGCCGTGACGTCCTGGGCCGCGGGCGCACCGGTTCCGGCAAGACCCTCGCCTTCGGCCTCGCCCTGCTCGCCCGTACCGCCGGACAGCGTGCTGAGCCCCGCCAGCCGCTGGGGCTGATCCTCGTACCGACGCGTGAGCTGGCGCAGCAGGTGACCGACGCGCTCACTCCGTATGCCCGATCTCTCAGGCTGCGGCTGGCCACGGTGGTGGGTGGGATGTCGATCGGCAAGCAGGCCGGCGCGCTGCGAAGTGGCACTGAGGTGGTCGTCGCGACCCCTGGCCGACTCAAGGACCTCATCGACCGTGGCGACTGCCGGCTGAACCAGGTCGGCATCACGGTGCTGGACGAGGCTGACCAGATGGCCGACATGGGTTTCATGCCGCAGGTCACCGCGCTGCTCGACCAGGTGCGTCCGGAGGGGCAGCGGATGCTGTTCTCGGCCACCTTGGACCGCAACGTCGACCTGCTGGTGCGCCGCTATCTGACCGACCCCGTCGTGCATTCGGTCGACCCATCGGCCGGTGCGGTCACCACGATGGAGCACCACGTCCTGCACGTCCACGGCGCTGACAAGCACGCCGCCACGACCGAGATCGCCGCTCGCGACGGTCGGGTGATCATGTTCCTGGACACCAAGCACGCCGTCGACCGGTTGACCCAGGACCTGCTCAACAGCGGGGTACGTGCCGCCGCGCTGCACGGCGGCAAGTCGCAGCCGCAGCGCACCCGCACGCTGGCGCAGTTCAAGACGGGCCACGTCAGCGTGCTGGTAGCGACCAACGTCGCGGCGCGCGGCATCCACGTCGACAACCTCGACCTCGTCGTCAACGTCGACCCGCCGACCGACCACAAGGACTACCTCCACCGCGGCGGACGCACCGCCCGCGCCGGCGAGTCCGGCAGCGTCGTCACCCTCGTCACACCGAACCAGCGCCGAGACATGGTTCGCCTCATGTCTGACGCCGGGATCCGGCCGCAGACCACCCAGATCCGCTCGGGCGACGAGGCCCTGCACCGGATCACCGGCGCCCAGGCCCCCTCCGGCATCCCGGTCGTCATCACCGCACCGGTGGCCGAACGCCCCAAGCGCAGCTCCTCGCGAGGCCGGCGCCGCCCCTCTGCGACAACCCGCCGCGCGCCGGTACGCCAGTCCGTCTTCGGTGCGGCGGCCTAGAGCCTTCGTGATCAGGAAGCTGACCCATCTCTGCAGGAGGCACCTTTTGACGCTGGTTCAGATGCAGCCCCGCCCGGCGAGCGCCGGCCCCATGCACAAGACGGTCGCTGAGGTCATGGACGCGGCCGGACCGCAGGTCTGTGACGACATGAGCGTCGAGGTTGCGCTATCCGTCATGGCCGCCGCCCGCACGGGCCGGCTGGTCGTCTGCGACCAGGACGGCCAGTGCACCGGACTGGTCACCCGGAGCGAACTCACCGCGGTCCGCGACAGTTCCGCTTACACGGACCGCGTCCGCCTGCGCGACCTCCTAGGCGACCACGGGGTGATCGCCTCACCCGTGACCACGATGGCCGAAGCCGAGCACGCGATGCGCTCCCGCCGGCTCGGTGCCCTGCCGGTGGTCGACGGGCAAGGCAACGCCCTGGGCGTCCTCGCCCCCTCCCGCTGAGCCGCCTCACCCTGGTCGGACCGCTCTCCCCTTCTCCCTGTGAGGCCACATGCGCTGCGTCATCGCCCGCTTCCCCTTCGAGCTCACCAAGAACGGCGTACTGGAATCGATGAAGGGCATCAAGCCCGAACCCGGCACCGGCGAATCCGTGATCATCGGCCGCCGCCACTACCCCGTCAAGCAAGTCGGCCAGGTCATCACCCGCCAGGACCGCCGTGACTTCAGCGCCGGCGAAGTCCTCCGGGCCATGACTCAGCTCGGCTTCACCTGCCGCACCCTCCCCAAGGCCGCACCCGTACGCATCCTCAGCTCGCTCCACCAAGCTTCCGCGATGCTCGGTACTCCCGTGTCCGTCTGACCGGGGGAAAAAGGCACGAAGCCGACACCTGAACAGCAGTGTGGGCCCGACCGGCGCGCGCCGACCGGGCCCACACTGCTTGCAACGGGGTCCGTCGCAGTGGCTGCTCAGTGGTCGGAATAGCTGAAGTCGCCCACGGTCCAGGCGCTGACGTCATCAATCGCCACACGGTACATCCCGCCTGTCTCCGGGATCCCGACCGTGCCCTGCAGGATCCGGGCGACATGGAAGTGCAGATGAGTGGGCGGCCCGTCCTTCTTCGCGGGGGTGTCGAAGACGGCGGAGAACTCTCCCAAGCTTGCGGAATCAGTCAGCACATCCGACACCCTCTGCCTCCACATTGCTTCGGGAGCCAGCCGACCGGTGATGACAGCACCACCGGTGACCACGGTCAGGGACATCTGGTTGCTCTGCCCGGACTCCACCAGGGCGGCGACGTCAACGAGCAGTTCGTCAGGCTTCGACATGAGGCAGATTGTATTTACTGGCCATCCAGCTCTCTGAGCGGTAGTGACAGCGGGGGAGGCGGGCGTTTCACGGTACGGGCGTATGAGGGCCGGCGGGTGACAGCGGTGGCGTGGGCGAGGCGATCAAACACGTGCCCGTCCGGGCACTGCGGGGAATATTCACCCATCACGACAGCAAGCGCTGAAGCTCAGACCCTGCTCCAGGCGTCGAGGAATGCTTTGCGTCCTGTCGGATCGTCGGACCTGCGGTCTGCGTGCAGGACGCGCCAGGCGGTGAGCTCGAGATCTCGGAGCCATAGTTCTCCGATGACCTGTGTCTTGAGGTCGGGAAACCTGCGCACCCAGCATGTCGGCCGGTCAGCGAAGCCTTCACCCTCACGCCCGACGATGCGCTGAACGGCCACGGCCCCGAGGAGGTCTATGTAGAGGCGAAAGCCGCCTTCGCCCGCCGCATCCGTCTGCTCCAACAGGCCGGCCACGGCGACGACACCTGGCCGGACAGCGTCGTCGCCGACGCACCCCGCTACTACGGCGCAGGCATCGAGCACGCCCCCCGGCAGCCGGTGATCTACCACCACATCGCCGCGCTCGCCGACGTGCTGGCACACGCCAACCCCGACTTCGCCCTGAAGGACCACCCCATGGAGGTCCTGCTCGCAAACGAAGAGGAGTACGTACGGCGCATCGTCGAAACCCGCCTGCCCGAAGGCACCGTCGACGACAAACTGATCCGCACCCTGATCACCGCACAGTTCCTCGCCGGCGCCCAGACCGCCAGGGACGGACAGGCAGCCGTCCGAGCCGCATTCGACGTCCACCACCGCGGCTATGGGATCACCGCCCCTCCCGACGCGCGCCAGCTGGCAACGCTCGACGACGTCCTGGCCGCCGCCTACCCCGCCACCGACGGAGCCCACTGGGGCTCCGTCGGCGAGCCACTGGCCGCCGCTCTGCTTGTCGAGGTCGAGACCGACAGCGCAGGCGAGTTCATCGAAACCTTCCTGCAACACGAGTCCCTCAAGCCCGAGCAGCGCCACCAGACGCTCAGCACCATCGCCCGTACCGCCCAGGAGCAGCCCGAACTCGCCGCCGGTGCCCATCGGGCCGTCGCCGCCGACCCGGAACGTCTCCTGCCGCTCGCGGCCCAGACCGTCACCGCCGAACTCAGCACTGACCGGGCCCGGCAGTGGCTTGCCGACCTCGAGCAGACAGTCGCCGACCGAGCCGCGCAGCCCGACGCCGATCCCGACACCTACGAGTGGGCCAGCAGCCTCATCAGCGAAACCCAGGAGCGGACAACCGATGACAGGGATGAACTGGAGGAACTCATCGGCCCGAGCCTCACTCCGGAGGCCAGCGCTTCGAACCAGCCGGAACCGGATGCCGGTCCAGGTCTCGCCTCCGTCGATTCCCGCCTTGTCCTGGTGAAACCACAGGTGGGCTGGCTTACCCGGACCGTCGTCGCCCTCCTTGCCCTCTGCCACCTGATCCTGGTGGCAGGCGTCCCCTCTGCTGTCGCTCTCGCAACCGGCATCGGGGACGACGGGTGGGTCCTGTGGTTCTTCGTCCCCCTCAACGTGTTCATACACCTGACCGTCGCAAGCGTCTTCGGGGGCCGCCAACTTGGTGACCTCCCGCCCGCCTGGATCCTGCCGCTCTTCGCGATCGGGTTGACGACCTTGTCCGGTCTCATGCTCGATCAGCACTGGCCACCGCCCGGTTACCTCCCGCCGTGGCTCCTGTGGCCCGCCCTCTTCACCCCCGGTCTCGCAGCCCTGTCCTTCGCCTGGCGCATCTGGCTCGGCCAGCTGCAGGAAACCCGGCGGTCAGCCACGGTCTGAAGACAGGCATGCCCGCCCGCGATCTGCGGAGCCGCGCAGGCAGGTGGCGATCGACGCGCATGACGTGCTCCTGGCTTGGAGATCGCCTCGCCGTCCACGCGGGTCAGGACCGCCGATGAAGCCGTCCCTGTGCGCGGCGGCCGGGATCGCCCACTACTGGCGCCTGGACCTCGAATCCGTACTGTGTCTCTACCTCGGCACCCCGCAGCGGCGGCGGCTACGAGGAATTCGTCTGCCGGTGTGGTGGCGCGCGTGATCCCGGTGCGGCATGCGGTCGGTGGGGCGGGGGTGTGGTTGCTTGTCGGGACACGCCGTACCCCCCCACGGCGTGTCCTGCGCCCGGGTTCTTCTCATTCCGGGGCCGTACGCGTTGCGCCGCCCGGGCGGTGCGCCGGGGTGTCGCCGGCGCCGGTCACGGGCGCCGATGGGTGCTGCGGGGTTGTATGTCGGGTGACACGGGAGGCCTCCCCCTGGGGTGTCAACGGCACGGCCCCTGGCTTCCTCTTCTCGCCGGGGCCGTGTGCCGTGTCCGGCGGCGTGCCGCAGGTTGTGTCCGACGGTGCCTGTGGCACTGGTCCTCGCCGGCGTCCGCGTCCACGGCCCGCCCGTGTCCGGACGAAGGTGAGTTGGGTTCCGGGCGGCGTGTGACGGCCTGTGCCCGGAACCCAGGGTCCCGCCTTCCACGAGGCAGCAGACGACCTGAAGGGCGGGAGTCCTCACTGTGCAGCACCCACGACGGCTGTGCGGGGAAGCCGGAGGGCGTGTCACCGGGCCGCCTGTGTGCGATGCGTGACCGAATGTCGCAGGCCAGACACCGCAGCGGTTCCCGCCATCGTTGCCCAACACCGCCCGGTTCACCCGTCGTTCCCGCTACACCAGTGAGGGCGTGTGTTGTCGTGAAGGGGCAGGGGGGCGGTCGGATGCTGACCATCAACGTGGCGGTGCTGCTCGCGGTCATCGTCTTCTTCCGGCTGCGTCGCCGGACCGAGGCACGCTCCCGGTTCGACGAGAAGCTCACCGTCGTCCTGGTTCTGTCCCTGGGCGTGCTGCTCGCACCGACGCCGTTCGGGCAATGGCTCGCGGGCGTCCTCGGCCAGCTCGCCGGCGGCATCACCGAGGCCAGCGCCGAGTAGCCGCTCACGACGAGCACACAGGCCGACCCCGCGCCGCAGGCGCGCACCGAACCCGTGAGCATGTGAGCTTGTGAGACGAACCCCCTGTTTCTCCTGGTGAACGGCCGAACCTGTGAGCCGATGAGCCTGTGAGGCCGGCCCGACCCAGGCTGGGTACTCGCACTGCCGCGTCGACGCGTGCCTCGGCGTCGTCGGCTGACGTTCTGCGGTGTCGAGGATGTGGTCCTACTCAGGTTCTGCGCACTGTGATCGGTTGTGACCTGTACCACTCGGCGTGTGGGAAGGGGGCTGGTTTTCGAGGGGTGGTCCGTGAGCGTTACGCCTGATCAGAGCCGCTTCAATCTGATTTGTGATCTTGCGCGCTGTGGTGTGTTCGGTGCGCTCCGTGACTTTTCTTGGATGGGGCGTGAGTCTTTGGAGGCCGTTTTCGCTTGAGTGGTCGGCAGAGGGCAACCCGCCCTCGGGCGCTGTGAGTTGGCGTCTGGTCCTCGAGGAAGAGGAAGCCCGTGACGAGAGCCGTGTCCCTGGACGCGCGGTGTGCCGGAGGTCTGTGTGCGTGATGACCAGGCCCGTCCCGCCGGCGCGCCCGGCCCGTTCGGCCACCGCGTGAGTGAGACGCTCGACCTCCCCCTCGACTTCGAGGGATTTGTGCTGGGCCACCAGGTGTTCTTCCACACCTATGCCGAGATCCACCTCGGCAGCCGCCACAGCGCCGAGGCAGTGGTGCACGAGGTCTTCCTGGAGATACGCGCCGCCTGGCACGGGCTGCTCCAGGAGGACGAGCTGGAGCGCCGCACCCTCGCGGTCCTGCACCGCCACGTCGCCAGCCGGCTCGCCCGCGAAGGCCGCGACCCCGCCTACATCATCAACGGCCAGATCAACCAGCGGCTGCGCGCCCTGCGCGGCGAACTCGAACTCTCCGACAGCCGCCTCGGCCTCTACGCGGCGATCTCCGAGCTCCCGGTGCGCCAGTACACCGTGATCGTGCTCCGCTACCTCATCGGCTACTCGACCAAACAGGTCGCCCGTTTCATGAGCCTGGACGAGCGCACGGTCGGCTACCACTGCCGCAAGGCCAAGGAACGCCTCGGCAGGAAGCTGGGCCTGCCCACCCGTGCCGCCGTCAGCCGGAAGGGACAGCAGTAATGCCCACCATCGACGACCTCCTCGAGGACGCCGTCGTCCCCGTTACCCCGGACACCTCCTACGACGTCGGCGCAGCCCTGCGCCGCCTCGCCGCGGACGCCCGGCGCCTGCCCGGCCATGTGAGCGAGGTCGACGACACCGCCCAGGCCGGCCACCGCCTCTCCACCGTCTGCCGATGGGTGATCAACGCCCCCGGCGCCGCCCGCCACATCGGCGAACTTGCCGACGCCCCCCACGACACGCCCGCCGCCGCACCGGATGAGTTCGACGTCGAAGGCGCCTGCGTCTTCGCGTGCCTGCTCCTGCTGACCGGGCACCCCGAGTCCGCCCAGTTCTGGTGGCAACTGTCCGCCGGCGCCGGGCACCGCCTCGCCGCCTACTGCCTCCACCTGCACCACCTGTCCTTGGGGGAGACCAGGGAAGCGTCGCACTGGCGGCACGAAGTCACGACCTCCCGCACGGGCACGCGCGGCATCGACGACGTCCTGCTCGACTGCCTCGGCACGGTCGCCGCCTACGTCCGCAAAAACGGCTCCGTTTCCAGCATGCCGCCCACCGGCCGCCTGGAGATGGAAGTTGACCGGCTCGCCGATGAAGGCGGCTGCGCCATCGTCCGCCGCCCCGACCGCCGCCTGGCCGAACAGCTCCGCGACTTCACCAGCCGCTGAGAGTGACGCGATCCCGCGACATGCACCCTGTTGTGGCGCACGTCACATCGTTGCCCAGCGTGAGAACGGGCGAGTAGATGCGAATAACTTCTACTTCCCTCAAGAAAAGTAGAAGCAATGCCACTCAGTGTGACCGAGCCGGATTGACGGCTCGCAGTCCCGATCGAGTGATGCCGGTTCCAGGGGTTTTTATCACCACCCCCTCAGTAGAATCCTGCCAACGCGAAGGAGCCCTGTACCCCGGTGGTTTCTGAGGCCATTACCGGGAGGGCTCCTTGCGTGACTTCCACACGCCTGCATGACGAAAGGAAATCTCTATGGAGCAGAGTACCCAGAAAAAGGGTTCACAGGAGCAGCCTGCACCCCGAAAGTGGCGTGACCTGCTCCGGAAGGCAGCCGCACACCGGCGCACCGCCCAGACGCACCTCCTCCGCGGAGCCGCCTACTCCCTGGGGAGCGGCGCGGTCAGCCTGCTCCTCCTGTGGGCACAGAGCCGCTTCTGAGCCCCGCGGGCCGCCGCCACCTGACGGCGGCCCCATTCCCAGCCCGCCGCATGTGTTTCCCCAACGTCGTCATGGGCGGTCCTCCGTGCCAGACCTTCAACTGCCAGCAGTCCCCGAACGGGGTGGCATCCAGCTCAGGCAGGCCGCGCGCTGAAAAGGGCGTGGCTGCTGCCCCTGTGCAGCCCTGCGCTTGTGGCTGGCTACTCGATCTCTTCGTGATAGCGGGCGGCAAGGCGTGTCCCGAGGCTGTCTGCCCAGGCCCGGATCCAGCGGCGGAGCTCGGCGACGACGCCCGGTGCCATGCCGTACGCCGTGAACTCGGCTGCTTCCAGGCGGGCGTGCAGTTCCTTGAGGTCGAAGTCGTCTTCGTGTTGTGCGCCGAGGAATTCCATCTCGAGGGTGCTGGCGAGGTGGCGGGCGCTGAAGACGTCGATGAGGCCGCGGGGGGAAGCCGCGGTCGTGCACTGCCCGTGTCTTGAGCCCGATCGTGTCGTCGAGGGAAAGCACCGGCCCGATACCGGTCAGTTCGTTGGCGGTGGTGGCTGGGAGTCTGGGCGTAGGGGCAGGCATGAGGAGTTGCTGCGCGGGCGGGTCTAACGGAGCGGCCCACGACACGGATGCTGCCTGCGGAGCCGCCGGCGAGGGTTGCTCGAGCCCATTCTGGCCGCGGCTCGGATTGTTCCGTCTTGTACATGTCCGCTTCGTGGGTTCTTAGGGGCGGTTGAGGCTCAGATCTACCTCAGATACCACGTGGAACTGTGTGCTCCGCTGTGCACGGTCTGTAGTTTCGTCACGTCAACGCGGCCGATGGAAGTTCGACTGTTCTGCTGGCCGCATAGCCGCAGGGGCGGAATTGACCATCCGTCCCCAGGTAGTTGAAATTGGGGGAAAAATGAAGCGTTCCGTAATTACGGCTGTCGCGATATTCTCGATCGCCGCTGGTGTCCCGGGCGTTGCCCATGCGGACTCGTCGCCGGATCCGTCGCCCGCCGATGTCTGTGACGGGGGCTGGAAGGTCGACATCTACGCGCAGTCGAAGAAGCACCTGGGGAAGGGGCCGAAGTACAAGGACGGCCCTGGCGGGACGATGGTGCTGACACGGAGCGAGGCGGGGTCGGCATCGACCAAGATCACGGCTGGCGGCGGGGTGACGGTCAGTGGCATTGTGGCCGAGGCGAAGATTGAGGTGAGTCGCGAATCGGTCAAGGAGGTGTCGTGGGACACGCAGCACCAGTACCGCCGCAACATCACCCGCAACAAGTTCGGCAACGCCCAGTACGGCTCCTGGGGCCACAACGTCAAGTGGCAGAAGTACTACCAGTTGCCCAACTGCAGGAAGACTCAGATCACCTACGGCACCGCGGACATCGCCAACACGACGCACGGCTTCAGGTACTGGGAAACGAGCTCCTGATGCGCGCCCCTGCAGCAGCAGCCGTCTCGGCCCTTCTCGCGCTCTCCCTCGGAGCATGCACGACCAACGACCGGGACTCCGACCACCCGAGCCCTCCCGAGGAGTCGGCGTCTCAGCCGGCACCGATCCCCACCGAACCCCTGATCTCACCAGAGGTGGAGAAGGGCTTCAAGGAGACTCTCTCGGACGGGCCGCGCAGGGGGGACCGCCAGTTCGGAACCGTTGAATTCCCGAAAGGTGAATCCTGGGTCAAGCTGAACTGTTTCTCAGACTCGAAAACCGTTCAGCTGAAGCTCTCTCTGGAATCCATCGGCGAGTACACCGTGGGATGTTCCCACTCCAGAGTCGAGAAGAACGCGAACCAGCTCAATCTCGCTACGAGCCGCAAGCTCCACTTCACCATCGAAGCAGACAAGGAAGCTCGCTGGATAGTCAGCATCCAGGCACCCCAGAAGTAGCGGTTCCGGAACCGGATGGCCGTCACTGTCCCAGCTGCCGTCTGGACCTGGCAGAAGTGTCACCGGAGGCGAAGACGCACCCGTGGCGTCGCATCGCCGATGCCGACGGGTAAGACGAAGGGGCCCTGAGCCGGGCACGGTCAGGGCCCCCCGAGCATGCTTCCCGTGGGGACGGATGTGTGCACGCGTCGAGGTGTACAACGCGTGGCAGGCCGGCCGGTCACGCTGCTTGGACTTGCCAGCCTCCCCTGCCGATTGTCAGTGCAGCGTGGGACTCTTTGAGTACGCCAGCGACGGAACGAGCGGAGTGTTGAGGTGCATGCTATGGCCGTGCGTGTTCGGCACACAGATCCGCCCGTGCCGTCTGGGTGCCGGTGGTGTGGTGAAGGGCAGGCACGGACGGCGATGGGTGTCTTCCGTGGGGGTGCACTCGTGGGAGGCAGCTACCCGTGAGCAACGTCAGAAGAGGATGAAGGCCCGCCGTTCGCTGCGGCTGGCTCATTCGTCCTTTGACCAGTAGCGCAGCCCCGCCTGGCTGGCTACCTTGATCGCGTCCTGGAAGGTCTTCACGAGTGCCGGCGGAACGTATCTGAGGGGTCGCGCAGCCGGTGGGTCAGCTCGACGACCATCTGCTCCTTGGGAGCACAGTTGGCCTGCTCGCGCAGCATGCTGTAGAGCGCCTTGCTGAACTTTCCTGTGCCGCGAAGGCCCTCAACGTCCTGGGGGACAGCGCCCATGGTTTCCGTGGCGTCGCATGGCGCAGGCGCTGGGGGCTGGTGCCTCGGTTCGCTCCGGATCGCGCGCACGATGGCAGAGAGCCTTGGGCACCGCACCGCGGGGACCGGCAGCGCGCTGGGCCACGCCGGTCAGCCCGCAACTACCGGCTCCCGGGCTTCACCCGGCGAGGTGCCGTTCTGAAGACCCTTGCAACCTGTTCTTGAAACCCGGACATGTCTGACTGGGCAAGCGGTCCGAAGGCCGACGAGGCCTGTGCCGGTGTCCTGGCCACGGGGACCGGTCGGGCCGGTCGGTGTGGATATGGTCGACGGTCAGCCCACGGGCGTCGGGTCGGGTTCGATGCGCCGGGCCAGTGAGCATGACGGCGAGGGGGCGCCGCACATCTTCACGGTGTCCTTGTCGACGACTTCGAGGACGACGGCGTGTGCCTGGTAGAAGCATCTCTTGCCGTGGACGTAGACGGAGATCGCGGTGCCGCGGAACTTGTCCCCCTCCGCGCGCAGCCGAGCTTCGGCAGGATCGGTGGGAGGACCGTAGTCCTGCTGGCAGCCCTGAGCGCCGCCGCCGTGGCTGCTGAAATTTGTCATGGTGACGGTGTATTCGCCATCGTCGGCTTCAGCCACGCGTAGGTGGATGCTGGTGTCCGGCAGCGGACCCTCGTACGTGCCCGGGAGCCCGCTGCCCGCCTGCTTGACCTGCTCGCAGAGTTCGTCGCCGGTCTTCGCCTCGGCCAGGAAGTGGCTCTTCTTCATGCCGCCGGTGAGTGCGACAGTGAGGCGGCGGGCTCCGGAGCGGTCGGTGAACTGGCATGAGCACTTCTTCGGCTGGAGGCAGTACCACTGGGTCTGCTCCTCACCCGCGTCAACGACGTCGTCCGTCTTCTTGGCACCGCCTCGCCAGGCCAGCCCTCCCTGCCCCTTCACCGTGATGCGGACCGCTTCGACGTCCTTGCCGAGGGGTACCACCCTCTTCTCGACCGCAGGTCTGGCGTCGATGGTCTCCGTCCTCGTCCCGAGAGGGAGCCGCATGGGGGGCTTCGGTTGGAACTTCCCGAGCCCCGGCCCTGTGGTGCGCCATTCGCGTCCTAGCGCGGCGTCGCCGACGAAGCCCCTCGCCCATTCGGTAAGGAACTTCCGACCGTCGGGCGTAGTGGCGTTGCCCACCACGTTGAAAGATCCCCTGTACCCGTCCGCCAACAGCATCTCGTCGATGACCGTCCACGATTGGTCGTAGCCGAGGCTGGTCTCCATCTGCGCGAAAAATCCCACGTTGCTGTAGCTCCTGGCGAACAGGTTTTGATCCAAGGCTTTCGTGGGATCTGCGGCATTCAAGGTGTAGGGAGTGAAGTATTTCGGCCAGAACCCGACGCCGGTCGCCTTGTACGCGCCCTCGTGCGTGTACTTCATACTGGCCCATTCGGCCGATCCATCGGCGATCCACCACGGCATGGCCGAGTACTTCTCGAGGCCGACAAGGTGCAGTTGGTGGCAGTGGAACAGCTCGTGGGCGACGTCGGCCACGATGCGGGCGTCGGAGGCATGTGTGGGAGGCTTTCGAAACTTCTGGACGAACGGCCGGTAGAAGGTGATCAGACAGCCTTCCCAGGGCCCGTCCTCGCCGGTCGGGAGGAACTGGGGAAGCGGTGGGTTGCCTCGGTACACGAAGGGCCCGGTGTAGGCCAACGCCCCCGCCCCGGTGTGCATGATGGGGCTGGCCCTCGATGTTGTCACCTCCAGCGTGGGAGGAAAGCTCACCGGATACCGCTCGCGGAATTCTGTGGCGACCGTGTTGACGAGACGCCGGATCTGCGAGGTGACCGGCTCTGCGCGGGTGCCGGGAACGCGCGGCACCGCCGACCCGGCTCGCCCCGCCGGTCCCGCGGAGCCCTCCGGTGTGACGACGACGTAGCGGCGGACGACGTCTTGCTGCTCGTGTGACAGCTCTTTCCAGTACGGGCCGATCAACCGCATCACCGGCGTGGCGGATCTCGTGCCGATCTCGTCGGCGTCCACTGCCCGACCGCCGGGGATGGGACCCATAATGGAGGCGAAAGCGTCGAGTGCCAGCTGACGGCTGGGCCCGTCGACGTACTGCCGTTTGGTCAGCACCTCCCACGCCGTCGGCTTCTGACCGGCTGTCGGTTCCCCTTCGTCGCCGGAGAGCACGGTGACCACCGTGACTGCAACGGCGGCGAGGACCAGGAGCACCACGGTGGTGACCAGCACGAGGGCGCGGCGTGACAAGCGAGAAGTCATGTCCCCACGCTGGCCTCGGAACGCCTCGGGCGCCTGTACACGAGGTCCGACAGAGTCAGTCGCCACCAGACCGACCCGGCGGCTGGCTCCAGTTGCGAGCCTCCGCGCGTCGGCCGCGACTCGGCCGCATGAAGCCGGAGAGCGAGTGCCAGACCACATCGTCATCACTCATCTGCCCATGAGTGGGGAGCGTTCCTGACCTTCACAACCGTCCGCGTGTGGGGGATTCTCGCTGTCCACCGTCACCCGCGCTACGAGGGTCCGTACGGCCCAGGGCTACGAGGCGGCCTTCACCGTCGAGGCCTGACTGCGGGTTCGGCTGGGTGAACGGCGAGTTGCAGCGTCTCCGGCCTGAGGTCCCAGGTTGTGGCGGAAGATGGAGGGTGCATCGTCATCGGGAATGGTGCACGGGCAGTGGGGGAGGCCTTGGTGCGTTTAGAGGTGTGGGTGGAGCCGATGGTGGGGGAGTTGCGTTCGTTGCAGGGCTGGTTGGGGTCGGATCCTGATGTGCGCAGGTCTGCCGTGGTCGAGGTACGGGGGAATGCGCCGCGGCCGGGGGAGATGGGCACCGCACTCGACATGCTGCAGCTGGTGACGGGGAACGGGTGGAGCGCGGCATCGTTCGTGCTTGCGCTGGTGGCGTGGCGGCAGACCCGGCCGCAGCAGCCGCGGGTGGAGATCCGCCGTGGTGACACGGTCGTCGTCCTCACGGACTGCTCACCCGAGGAGATCGAGCGGGCGACCAGAGCGCTGGACGCCGCCCCGGACGAGGACCGGGACGCATGAGTGTCCTGCCCGACCCGGGGGCCTCACGGGCGGTGCTGATCGGCACCAGCTGCTACGACCACCTTGAGCAGTTGCCGGCCGTCTCGAACAACCTGACCGCCCTTGCCGACCTCCTGACCGGTCCACTGTCCCTGCGCATGCCCGCCCCGCACGTGACCGTCATTGAGAACCCGCCTGCCCCGGCCACCGTGATGGAACCGCTGCGCCAGGCGGCCGCGGAGGCCACCGACACCCTGCTCGTCTATTACGCTGGCCACGGCCTCATCGACCCCCAAGACGCGCTCACTCTCGCTCTGCCGCACACACAACCCGACCGGGTCGAGACCTGCCTGAACTATGACTGGCTGCGCCGGATCCTTCTGAGCTCCCGCGCGGAGCGGCACATCGTCCTCCTCGACTGCTGCTACAGCGGTCTGGCGCTCGGCAGGATGAGTGCCTCGTCCAGCCTCGCCGACCAGGCCGCCGTCGAGGGCAGTTTCCTCCTGGCGGCCTCGGCCGAGACCCGCACGGCCCTGGCACCGGTCGGAGACACCTACACGGCGTTCACCGGCGCGCTCTTGGACACCTTGCGCCTCGGCATACCTGACGGCCCACCCCTGCTGGACCTGGGAGCCGTCTACCGGCATCTGCGGGTGACCCTGGAAGCCCGCGGACACCCCGTCCCGCAGGCCAGGGACCGCAACAGCGGCGCCCGTGTGGCACTCGGGCGCAACCACGCGGCTCTTCCTGCCCCACTCCTCACCGTTGGGGTGCCTGCCGAGGCCGGGCAGCGTGTTTGGCCCGATCCGCATGCGATCCGCACCGTCACGGGGTTCTTCACCGCACTCGCGGACGTGCGGGTGACCAGCGGGCTGACCCATCAGGCAGTCAGCCGGCGCTCGGCGGGACGCATCTCGGCCGGCACTGTCAGCACTCTGCTGAACCGCCGTACCCTTCCCACGACGTGGGCAACGACAGCCGCTTACCTGTCGGCCTGCGGCGTCCCTGACGGCCAGATCACGCAGTGGCACGCCATCTGGCAGCGGCTCCGCGACGAGGCACCGACCGCAGACACCGCGAGCGAGGTCGTCCAGCAGGCAGAGGAGCCTCGAACGAAGAGGTCGTGGCAGCGGTCCTTCTCTGTCTTCCGCCGCGAACGACGTCACTGACCCACAACGGCAGGGGTTGATGACGCCGACGGCTGCGGCCGGGGAGCGTCAGGACGCTCCGCATCATCCCCGAACAGCGTGTTCCAGCCGGCGATAGCCAACAGCACGGCCACCAGGACGACACCCGTGGACGGTTTCTTCCACCGGCTCGACGCCGATGACGGCTTCACGTAATGCCCTGCCCGGTAGTGCCCCTTGCGATTCTGAGCCACAGGTCCACATCCCCCGATGCCGCCGTCGACCGATACGCGCACGAGTGTCCCAGTGACCGGCCCACCATGGTTCTGGAACCGATGAGCACGGCTGATTCTGCATTCTGGCGGCCGGGCCGCGACGCCAGCATCTGGCCGACCGTCCTCCATGTACTTCTCGGAGTATCGGCCTGCCGCTTATGCCCAGTCGATGCCGAGGTGGGTGAGTGCGGCGCGTTGGGGTGGGGTGAGCTTGTCCCGGCGGGTCTTGATGTTGCTGTACCAGACGCCCAGCTTGTGTTCGTGCTCTTGGCTGTTGATGACAATTGGTTCGACGTGCCCCCTCGGCACTGGCTTTTGGGGACCCTCGCGGGTGATGTACTGGGCGAGGGCGGTGATGCCGTGTTGGAAGGCCGCCGACAGCTTTCCCTCTTCCTGCGCTGCAGCTCTCTTGTCGGCCGCCGGACGTTGGGCGGGTGTCACGCCCAGATTGGAAAGCCGCTCCTGCTGTTCGTCGGAGAGCTGTGCCCAGGTGTGTGCTTCTCGTTGCCGTGCGAGCCAGTGTCCGAGGTCGTCGCCTTCGTAGGTGACGCCGGGCTGGATGTGGGGGAGGAGGCCGCCGGGTTCGTCTGTGGCGAGGTCGCGGAGGATGGCGTAGTGGCGTTGCCAGTCAACGGGCCAGGGGCAGTTCCAGTCGGGGTCGATCGCGCTCAGCTGCTCCGCACGCCGGGCGGCACGTTTGGGATTTTTGCCGAGGCCGCCGGGGCGGCGGAGGTTGACCAGGTGCTGTCCGATGGGCTGTTGGTCCGTGTCACTGGTGCCCCAGAGGGTGGTCTGTTTGGGGGCGAGGTGACCGTGGGCGCGGTGGTAGGAGCGCAGGAGGGCGAGTTTGGTCTCCCATACCTCGTCGGCGGGGTCCCACACCATGCCCTCTTCCTCGAGGAGCGCCCGCCGGTGCTCGTCCAGTTGCCCCGTCTTGTAGGTGCGGCGCTGCTCGGACACCCAACGCCCGAGCGGGAAACGGGTGACACCGAGCGGGACCTCGGTGTCGTACGGCACGGCGTGCAGGCCGGTGATGTCGTTCTCGGCACGCCAGCGGCGCAGGGCTTCGAATCCCTCGAGCCAGACGAGGGAGTCGGGTCGGATGACGCGGGTGCGGACGAACGCGGCGATCGTGGCCGGGTCCCTTGGTGAGGCGAAGTTCAGCAGCACCGACTCCACGCCGGTGTCCCGCACCAGGGAGCTGTCTTCTTCGTCCTGCGCCTGGCCCGGCTCGATGATGTGACCGTCGGCGTCGCGCTGCAGGTGGATCCGGCGGGTGGTCTGCTGCCGGCGGGTCAGGGCGCGGGAGGCGAGTTGCTCGACGAGGCGTTCCGAGTGACTTCTCAGCCCTTGAAGAAGGTCGACGAGGGGCTGATAGCTGGCGGAGGCGACCATGTGGGTGGGGTCTTCACCGGGTGCGAGGAAGACGGGCACGATGATCCTGGCCACCTTGGTGGTGCCGTCCGGGTTCGGCCTGAGCCCGCGCCCGATGTTCTGCACGATCTGCACCATCGAGCCGCGTGAGCCGACGATACAGACGGCCTCCACTCCGCGTTCGCCGACGATGTCGACGCCCTCGCCGAGTACGCGGACGGATGCGAGGAACGCCCGATGGACACGCTTTCCCTCGGCATCGATGCCGTTCGCGAACTGGCGGATGACGTCACGTCGCTCGGCCACGAGGTGGTCACCGCACAGCCACTGGGCCCAGACCCGGTCCGGCGGCACGTGCCGGTCAGGTTCCAGCTCGCCGGCCTGCGCGCCGATCGGCGACGGCGGGCGCGTGTCCGCCTCGCCGAGAGCGTGAGCGGACACCTCGTCGTGGTACAGGTCCGCTGCCGTCGCGGGCAGGTTCGCGGCGAACGCGCGAGCTTCTTCGACCTGCTGGTGGAAGGTCATGACGGTGCGCAGGTTGTGCCGGGCGGCGTGCTCGAGGAGCGCAGCCTGCAGCAGCGCCAGGCGCCGGCCGCGCATCGCGTCGGGGGAGAGGCCGATGTAGTAGTCCGGATCCTCGATCTCCAGGACGTCGATCTCGAACGGCGCGAGGATGCCCCGCTCGATCGCCTCGGACAACCCGAGCTCGTAAATCCACTCCCCGTACGGGCCGTACGGGTCGCTGGCCATCGACGCAATCTCCAGCTCCTGGCCATCCCTGCCCCTGGGCGGCCGGGCCGCAGCCAGGATCCTGGGGGTGGCCGTCAGATAGAGCCGGAAGCCCACCGGAACACGCTTGTTGTCGTGAATCGCGGCCCAAGGCCGGCCGACGTCCCCCGCGGTCGAATGCGCCTCGTCCACCACCGCCAAGTCGAACGGCTCCATGCGCTGCCCATACAGCAGCGCACCACCGGCCAGAGCCTGCTCGATCGGCCCGCGCCCCTTCCCTTGACCAGTGACATCCCCCGGATCCTCCCGATCGACCAGGGAGGCATACGTCGCCAGCACCACGACCGCCCCGGCGCCGGCCCACAGCGCCAACTGGATCGGGTTCGTCGTCGTCCGCACCCCAAGCTGCTCCAGGACCTCGTCCTTCTCCAGTGAGCAGACGGCCACCATCGGGCCGTTGTGGCCGATCCGGCGCCACGCCTGGGCGGTCTGCACGAGCAGATCGAGGGTGGGCACCATGACGAGGATCCGACCGCCCCCGAAGCACTCCCGCGCGGCCGCAGCAGCGGTGTACGTCTTACCGGAACCGGTCGCTGACACGACAGTGGCACGAGCGCCCTGAGCAGGTACATCTGACCTTGCAGGGAAACCGACCCAATTCCGGATACGCGAATTTGCTTCTACCTGATGCTCTCTGAGCCTGATCACGCGGAATCCCCGCCCTTTTTCCGAACTGTCCAAGCAACCAACCGCTTCCACCTCGGCCCCATTGCCGGCGCGGCTGCCGAAGGCACAAGAGGACACTGCATCTTGCCGCCCGCCGGTAGCTCGTCCTCGAAGTCACACGCAGCCACCGCCCGGTATCCGGCACGCCACAGCGTCTCGAGCACCACCGTGACCGCAGCAACCACCTCTACGCCCCCTGCACCGGGAGACGCTTCACACTCAACGACAAACTCCCAATGCAAGAAACCCGAACCTGACCCGGCCACCCTGGCTGTCGCGTAGTCGTTGTGCGCAACAGCCAGGTGCATCGGACCCACCCGCAGGACCCCGGGAGCCTCACCGCCGTAGGCCACGGAAGCCAGGCGGTCGACCAGAACTGATCGATCCTGCGCATCGACATAGACCGCGCAATCCGTGTACGAAACCTTCGCTTCCGACACCTCGGATACCCTCGATCCGTTCGCCATCGAATCCAGCAGACCTCCATCTCGAACCGAGAGGATGTTCCCTACTTCCCTCAACTCTACATGCTGCATCATCTGAGAACATCGGTAGCCAGGGCGCTCGCGTCCCCCAGGACTTCTCCATAGGGACACTCCACGTTCGGAGTAAGCCACGGCGCATGACGTCCAGTCAGCCCCTTCGGCGAGCACTCGATCGACGTACCCCTCCTAGCCAGCTGCCGGCGGAGCCGGCCTTTCGGGCCGGGAGCGGAGCGGACGGGCCCATCAAGCCCACAAAGTGGGCGGTTGAGCAGGGCGCGAGAGCGCTCCTCAACAGGCGTGCGAGCGAAGCGAGTTCGCCAGGCCTGAAGCGCAGCGGAAGGCCGGCCGAGACGAAGTCGAGGCCACGGCCCGCGGAGCGGGCCGTCAGCCGGTCGAGCGAAGCGAGACCGGATCGCTGGCATCGCGCGCAGCGCGATGGGACCCGCTCCGCGGG
>NZ_JBWKCY010000046.1:0-26642 GCF_056436245.1 Streptomyces sp. NPDC043812 | reverse complement strand
AACGGAGTACTCCGGGCGGGCAGTCGGCGACGAAGCAGAAACCCTCACGGCGCGAGCCGTGAGAATCCCCCTCCTTCAGGAGGGGGAGAAGTCAAGAGGTGCGGTCCTTCGCGGGGCGGGGGCCCTCCCCGGCCAGGAAGGTGTGGACGATGCCGGTCTGCCAGCCGCCGACCGGCAGGGTGCGGACGTACGGGAAGCCTGCGCGGGTGAGACGGGCCGCGAAGGCGGGAGCGGTGTCGAAGTCGAGGACGCTGCGCCTCAGATGGCGGTACAGCTCACGGTCGCCGGTCAGCGTGCCCGCCGGGACGATGACGCCTCGGCAGACCGCGTTCCACAGTGCCCGGTGGGCGAAGGAACCGCTCAGGCTGTAGTCGTGAACTGCCAGGCGGCCGCCGGGGCTCAGCCGTGTGCGTACGGACCCGAGGACAGCGTCCGGGTCGGTGACATTGCGGAACAGGTAGGCGGCGAAGACGGCGTCGTAGGGGCCGTCTTCGCCGGCTTCGAGCAGTTCCTCGGCGGACCGGTGCAGAAAACGCACGGTCGAGGGCCAGGACTTCGCGAGAGCCCGTTCCAGCATGCCGGGGGATGCGTCGACGGCGGTGATACGCGCGTGGGGGGCGGCCCGCAGCAGGGCCCGGGTCGACGCGCCTGTGCCGCAGCCGAGGTCGAGCACCCGCAGGCCTTCTCCGCCGCGGGGCAGCCGGAGACGCCGCGCCGAGCGGAGCAGATCGGTGCGGTAGCCCGGGTTCACCGCCGTCAGGCGGTCGTAGGTGTGTGAGGCGTGATCGAATGCGCGGGCGAGGTCGCGGTCTCGCAGCAGGGTCATCAGCGTCTCTCTTCGGATCGGGCGTGAGTGCGGCGGGGCAGGAAGGGCAGTTCGGCCGCCGTGCGGAGCATGGGGCCGACAGGGGTGCGCAGGCCGATGCCGAACTCCTCCCACGGGGTGCTGTCGCCGTCGAGGAAGCGCAGCAGCCGCTCCATGGGGACGCGACGGAAGAGGTCGGTGAAGAACCCCGGCCCGTCGATCCGCCCGGTGTCGAGAGCCCGCAGCAGGACGGCGTCCATCGCGAGCGCCCTGCGGCCGTGGGGCCTTGGAACGATCGCACCGCCGCGGTGCAGCGCAGCGGCGATGGCCCGGCTCTGCCGCTGCACGGTGGCGAACGTGTATCCGGTCGCCGGCCGTGTGGCGCCACCGGCGGCCCCGATACGGAAGACGGCCGGCCCGATCCGGCGCGGGAAACGCGCGTCGGTCATGGGGATGATTCCCTGCTCGGCGGACTCGACGGTGAGCGGGCCGAGCCGCAGCACGGTCGTCGTGTAGTGGCGGAGGGCCGATTCGTACGCGGCCGTCGTCAGCGCGGTGCGGGAGAACTCGGTGTACTCGACCAGGGCCCGGTCCGGAGCGAGCGGCAGGACGTATCCGAAGGCGAGCCCGTGGCGCGGCTGCGGCACCCGGAAGTCCATGAGGTCCGCCACCTCGGGGTCGAAACGGGCGGAGGCGGTGCGCACGAACCAGCCACGGAAGTGCTGGAACAGGACCGTACGGGCGGGTGGGGGACTGCGCAGGGGCCGCGAGTCGAAGACGTACCTGCCGCGCACGGTCAGCGCCCGTCCGTCGGGTGTCGTGCAGCGGACCTCGGCTCCGTCCGGCACGGAGCGCACGGCTTCGGCCGTCGCGCGCAGGACGTGTGCCGCCGGGTAGGCCGCCAGGCGCGAGTGGACCAGTCGTTCGAAGGGACCTGAGCGGATCATGCGGTAGCGCAGCGGCACGGGGGCCGCCTCGATGACGTGGCCGTCCACGCCCCGGACACGCAGCCGTGACCAGGAGGCGACAACGGCGTCCTCGAACTCTCCCGGCCTGTCGTCCCAGTGACACCAGGTCCGCTCCGCCGGCCGCAGCGGGCCGTCGGGCGCCTCCACCACCGTCACGGCGGTCGTACCAGTGCTGGCGAGGCACTGGGCCAGGCAGAGCCCGGCCGCGCCACCGCCCACGATCAGGGCGTCGGCCACGCGGTTCTCGTCGAGGTTCCCTCGGCTCACCCGGTCCGCCCTTCCCCGCCGATGACACCGGCGGTACCGGCGGGCCGACACCCGCGCGCCGTTGATGTCCACGTATTGCTCCACCGCGGCGGCGACGGTTGCCGCCGTGGTTTCGGTCCGGGCGCGTCTGCGGATGCAGCTGAGCCCCAGGCCCAGGCGGTCACGCCCGAGGAGGCTGTACGGCCTCGCGGTCGGCCAGTGCCTCCCGTGCGGCCCGGCTGCCCGAGGCCAGCGCCCCCTGCACGGACCCGGTGGCCCGGTGGTCACCGCACACGTACCGGCCGGCGGCGAAGCGGGTCGTGCGGCTCAGTGGCCAGGGCGGCCTCATCGCGGGCAGGGCACCCTCTACGGTGTATGCGGCGATCAGGTCCCAGGCGCTCGTGTCCGTCCCGTACAGCGCGGTCAGCAGGCCGCGTACCGCCGCCTCCCCGCCCGGCGGGTCGCCACCGAGCACGGAGGTCGACACCAGGGCGGTGCCGGGTGGAGCGTAGGTGGGCGTGACTTCGCTGAGTACGCAGGTGTTCAGGACGGCCAGGCTGCTGTCGACGACCAGGGTCGGCTCGGCCAGCGGGGAGGTGGGGGCCGCGTGGTAGTAGGTCGTCACCGTACGGGTGTCGGGCACCTCGAGGCCGGGCAGCAGGCGGCCGGCCGTGGCGGCGTCCGTCGCCACGACGACCGTGGCGCACGGCCGTTCACGCCCGTCGGCCAGGAGCACCTCGGAGTCGGTGACCGCGGCGACGGGTGAGCCGAGTCGTAGCGTGTCATCTGGCAGGCCGGCGGCGAGCTGGGCTGGCACAGCGCCGATGCCCTCGGCGGGGAGGCAGAGCGTGCCGCGCGCCATGCTGCGCCAGACCAGGTGGAGGAAGCGGGCGGAGGTCTCCAGCTCGTCCTCGAGAAACACTCCCGACAGGAACGGCCTCAACAGGTCGTTGATCGTCCGCGCCGACAGCCCGGCCCGCTCGAGAGCAGCCAAGGCGGTCCGGTCGGGCGAGCGCCTGATGCTGCCGGCGGGGAGGAGGACGTCACGCGCCGTGAGACCGGCGAGCGCGGCGAGGTCGCGGGCCGAGAAGACGCGTCCGGGCAGCAGGCTCGCGGCATCCGATGGGCGCCTGGTGGGGTCGGTGATCCGCACCTGGCCCGCGGGCGTCCGGGCGACGAAGCCGGCTGTGAACGGACGCAGGCGCAGGTCCCTCAGATCGAGGCGCCTCTTGACCTGCGGATAGGAGGTGTTGAAGACCTGGAATCCCCGGTCCAGCAGAAAGCCGTTCCTGCGGTCGGTGCGCATCCTGCCCCCGACGCCGTCGGAAGCTTCCAGCAACTCCACGCGCAGCCCCTCCCGACTCAGGTCGAGTGCGCAGGCGATGCCTGCCAGACCGGCACCGACGACGATGGCGTCGGGCAGCGGACGGTGCTGATCGGTCATCAGCCGACTCCTTCACCTTGCGGGCGCCCATGAGCTGACGGGCGGCCAAGCCGATCACGCCCCGGACGCCGATGCCAGGAGCCGCCACGGACATACCTCGTCGTGTGACCCGACCGGGCGGTGTCACCCGGTCAGGAGCGGCTCCAGAGCCGTGAGCGCTCCAGCGAACCCGTGCGGGCGCAGCGTGCGCGGAACCGCCCTGCCCGGCCCACCCCGGGCCGAGCATCAGCCCGACCGGATGCCGGCGCTCCAAGTACGCCCCATTCCATAGCGGCCACGTGCGGGGCGAGCGGCCGGCGATCACAGCCCGAGCAGCTCGCCGTGGCCCGGCGCAGCGATGGGTGGCGATGCCCGCGTGCCCTCAACCTGATCGTCGGTACGCTCTTCCTTCTGAGCGGTCCGAGCGGATGCGCGCACGGCTTCATGTTCGACCGGCCCGCTGACACCCCCCTTGCAGGATCGACCACGCGGGGAGCAGACGACACATGACCACTGAGCACGACGGCCCGGACGGGCAGCACCGACGGCCCGCCGGTGTCACGGACATCACCGTGGAAGCACTCGGGGCTCTCTCGCAGGCGTTGGAGACCACGGAACGGGCTCGCGGCGCGTTGTACGAGTTTCACCAACTGACCGGGACGGCCGATCTCTGCCTGGACGACGCCGTGTGGCTTCTGCGCAAGGCTGGCCACCACGGTCATGCGGACCGCATCGAACGAGAGATCATCGGCCGCAACGTGATCCCTGAGCACTGGACGTTCCAAATCGTCGAGGAGTACAACGCCACTTACTACCGTCCCTTCCAGGAGATCGAAGAATCCGTTCGCAACGAGCTGGCAGACGGGAAGGAGCATCTCTACGAAGCCGAGCTGAAAGAGACCCGCCGGACCCGGAGCCACCCGGACCATCGGGCCGCTGCGTGTTCCCCCGAGTCCGACGAGCCCGAGGCAGGGTGAGAGGCGACTCGCGATGAGCCTCGTGGTGGATGTGATCGACAAATGGGGGTCGGCGCGGCGGGAGGGCTCCGGGACCGCTCCGCTCCGCAGGCCGGGTACGCGGCACCCCCCGGGAGAGAGACGTCACCGTGCCTCGCGTAGCTGAAGAAGGTATGCCGCAGTCAGCGCAACGGCACGGTCCTCGTCATGCGACAGCTCAACGAGGGCACGTGACGCCTTCGTCCCCGGGACGGCGGCCAGCGCCTGAGTCAGCCGTCCGCGTGCAGGCGCTTCAGTGGTGTCGTGGACGAGGCGGTCGACGAGTCGGGTCGCGATCTGATCCGCCATCGCGGTGTCGCTCGCCAGCACGCTCAGTGCATCGGCTGCATCGACGTCGTTCTTCCCTTCCACGATCATGTCGATGAGCGTGGGGACCGCATCGGCCACTCCACGTGTCCCGAGCGCCAGAGCCGCATACCTGCGGACCACGACGTCGGGGTTCTCGAAAGCCTTCCGCAGGTGCGCGGTAGCCTCACCGCCGGGCAACTCGGCGAGGGATTGAACGGCACGTTTCCGCACCGCGGCCACCGGTGAGCCGAGGCCCTCTGCCAGCAGTGCCGCGCCGCCGTCGCCCGAGCGCGCCAGCGCCCAACGAAGGGCTCCGGCGACGTTCGGCTCCGTCTCGCTCAGTGCCGCCTCGACCAGCGCCTCCACCGGCACCGGAACCTCCTCGACCGAGGAAAGGGCCGCGCGCTGGCGCGCGTCGGCGCTCTTCGAGCCCAGTGCCTGGAGGAGCGCAACGACCTGGAGGACGTCCTCCCAGCCGGCGGGGTCCGCGGCATCGATCCGGCGCAGCCTCGTGAGCAGCTCGGTCTCGGCCGCGATGCGTTCGCGTGTCTGACCGATGAGGTCGCCGACGAGCGCCGAGGGCGCAAAGCCGGGATCGTCGAGCGCGCGCCCGATCTGACGCAGCGACAGCCCCAGCGACCGCAGGCTCTCGATATGGAAGATCCGCCGAATGTCCTCCCCGGAGTACTCCCGATAACCGGAACCCGTACGACCGGAAGGCCGTACCAGGCCGAGCGACTCGTAATGCCGGAGCATGCGGGCACTGACCCCGGACCGTCGCGCCACCTCACCGATCAACACGTCCTATGGTCCCTCCTGGCCGGACCCGCCGAGGGCCACGACGCGCTTCGCCTCCTCGATCGCGAACTCGAATCCGGCGTCCGGGTCGCGCAGCAGCCGTTGTGTGGCGAGCGCATGCGCGCGCACATGCGGATCGGGGACCGTCGTCGCAGCACGCAGAGCCGGCACACCTACTTCACCCAGCGCGACCAGTGCCCGGCTGAGACTCAGCTGCGTCTCCCGCTCACCGCGCCCGAGCTGCGTCACCAGCACCGCGGCCAATGCGGACTCCTCGCCTTCCGGCACGAGCACGACCGCGGCCCGCCAGGCGCTCCGCGCCACTTCGTCGTCGGCGTCGGACAACAGCGTCCGTGTGATCGCCGGCCACGCCTGCCGGTCCCCGATCTTGGACAGTGTGTGCAGCGCCTGGCTCCGTGCCTGCGTCCGCTCCGAGCGGAGTTCGCGGACCAGCTCGGGGAGCGTGATGGACACCGGGTGGCGGGTGAGCGCCCAGGTCAGCATGTCGCGGACGAAGAACTCGGGCTCGATCGCGCATCGCTCGATGAGCTTGTCGACGAAGCGCGGGTCAGGCGCCGTGCCGACCGCCAGAGCAGCCCGCAGTCGCACGGACGAACGGCCGTCCTCCAACCTCTGGAGCGCCCGTATCGCATCCGTGTCCTGTCTCGTGACGGTCATCGAGACCACCTCCTGGCAAGCAGTGAAGGCCCTGTCACCGTGTCAAGGTCAAACAGGTTCCGCTGCGCGATCACCCATCATGGGGGATGACTTCGGTGAGAATCGTCGGTCACTGGGCGACTTTTCGTTCGTCAGAACAGCGGCGCCCCAGAGGAAAGCAGCCCCTGACAGCCGACCAGGCCACCGAATTTGCCGGGCTCCTGGACATACCCGCAGAACCCCGGCCGGGCTGCTTCGATCGGCGGCGCGACGAAGCGCGCACCCGGGAGGTGGCGTGGGCGGCGGGCAGCCGCGCCGCGCCGTATCCGGCCCGGTCCCTGGGCGGAGTTACGCGGGGCGCTCTCGACGGGGGCGACGGCGGTCGCCCCCGTCCCGGCTCACCGCCCGGTGCGTTCGACCATCGCGGCGAGCACGGACTGCCAGTCCTCACCCGGCCGTTCGACCAGCACGGTGGCCAACCGGTCCGCCTGGTAGTGCCAGCGGTGGTCGAGGTCCGGATGTACGCGGTCGACGAGGCGGATCTCGCCGGCACCCCCGAGCAGCCTGCCCAGCTCGGCTGCCAGGTCGGCCCATGCGACGTGACCGCTCACGGCGTTGGCGGTGCCGTGGACCGGGGTGTCGAGACAGGCGGCCACCGCGCGGGCCAGCGCGGCCGCGTGGACCCAGGGCGCGCCGTACCAGTCGTGTCCCTCGGTGCCGGGCCGGGGAACCTGGACCGGCACCGAGGCGAGTGCCGCCTGGTAGAGCATTCCGGTGGCGCCCCAGCGCAGCTGGTCACGAAGGCGGTCGTGCGCTCCCCACACGATGGGCGAGCGGACCACGCTCGCGCCACCGCGGCCCTCGGTGCCCGCGGCCCGCAACAGCAGCTGTTCGCAGTCGAGTTTCGCCTGCCCGTACGGGCTCAGCGGTTGCTCCGAGGCCGCATCCTCGACCACCCGCCGGTCCGCGGGCCGCCCGTACGCGTCCACGCTGCTGACGAAGACGAACGGTCCGCGGCTCCAGGCCGCGACCATCGCCTCCATCGCCGCGACATCCACCTCGGGGCGGGTGAACGTGCAGGCGGCGTGGATCACCGCGTCCGCGCTCTCGACGGCGGCGCGCAGGCCGTCCAGGTCGCTGAGATCGCCCTCGACGACATCGACACCGTCGCCGGCCACCAGGTGCGCCGACTCGGGCCGGGCCAGGGCGAGCACAGGCCGCCCCTGGGCGGCCAGTTCACGCAGGACGAAGGCGCCGACACCGCCGGTGCCACCCGTCACCAGCACCGTGCCCTCGCGCACCCGCCGCCTGCCGGCCCTCGGCACGGCGGTGGCGACGACGGCCGCCCGCTCCCTCTCCCGCTCGTCGAGCAGCGCGGCCAGCGCCCGCGGCGTCCGGCACTGCATCACATCGAGCCCGGTCAGCGGCAGTGTGAGCCCGGTACGCAGCCGTTCGGCCAGTTGCACGGCGATCAGCGAGTGCCCGCCGAGGACGAAGAAGTCGTCGTCCGGCGCGGGTACCCGGCCCAGCAGCTCTGCGAACGCCGCCGTCACCGCGTGCGCACGAGGTCCGTGCAGGGCGGGCGCCGCGGTCGCGCCGGGCAGCCGTGCCGTGTCGAGCGAGCCGTCGGCGGTCCGCGGCATCGCGTCCAGCAGCGTCACCGCGGCAGGAACGCACTCCCGGGGCAGTGCGGCCCGCAGATGGGAGCGCAACTGCGCCGGGGAGGGGCCACCCGTCTCCCGCAGCACCGCATAGGCGATCAGCGGACCGGCGGCCGGAACGGGTACGGCGGCGTCGGCGATCCGGGGATCGGCCCGCAGCCGCGCCTCGGCCGGATGGCTGTCGTCGGCCGCGATCGCAGGCAGGCCACCGCCGAGCCGCGAGAGCGTCAGGCCCGGATCGGCGGCGACCGCGGACAGCAGGGCGCCGAAGTCGTCCGCCAGCCGGTCTCCCGCAACGGAGTCCAGGGCCGACCGACCGTACTGGACCAGGCACGCCGGAGCGTCGGACTCCACGAGCCCGAACGACAGGTCGAACTTGGCCTCGCCGAGCTCGATGTCCACCGGCTCGGCGACCGTCCCCGGCAGCCGGAGTGCGGTGGGCTCGCGCAGGACGTCGGCGGAGACCCGGACCAAGGCCGAACCGTCGGCGCTCCGCGCGCCGGCGCCGAGTCGCTCCAGGATCAGGTCGAACGGCACGTCCCGGAGCTGCTGGGCCTCGAGCAGTGCGTCCCGCACCCGCTCGACGAGAGTCCCGAAGTCCGGGTCGCCGGACAGATCGACCCGTATCGGAAGGGTATTGACGCACAGTCCGACGAGGTCCCGCATGGCCGCGCCCTCACGGTGGGTACCGGCGCAGCCGATGACCAGGTCCTCCTCGCCGGTCAGCCGGTGCAGCGCCGCGAAGGAGGCGGCCAGGGACACGGTGAACAGCGTCGCCCGGTGCTGTCGGCCGAGCTCGCGCAGGGCCGGCAGGACCTGGGGGTCCAACGCGGTTCTCCGGGCGACGGCGGCCCGCTCGGCGGGGGAGTGCGGTGTGTGCGCGGGCCGGGGCAGCCGCACGGGACTTGCTCCCGCGAGGCGGCGCACCCAGTGGTCGAGCCCCGCGTCGAGACGTTCCGCCTCCGCGTGCTCCCGGCGTGCGAAGTCCGCGTACTGCGGCGGCTCGGGCCGCGTGTGCGGTCGTTGGTCCACGGCCGCGGCGTACAGCTGGGACAGCTCGTCGGCGACGGTCTCCAGCGAACCGCCGTCGATGGCGATGTGGTGGAAGGTCAGCAGCACCGTGTGGTCCTGCGGACCGTGCCGCACCACCATGGCGCGCGGCAGCGGACCGGCGGACAGGTCGAACGGACGGCGTGCCTCCTCGGTGAGGGCCCGCATGCCGTCGTCGTCGCACTCCACCACGACGACATCCATCGCCTCGGGCGCGGCAAGCACCTCCTGGTACGCCTCGTCGCCGCGCTGCCCGTAGCGGGTACGCAGGATGTGGTGACGGCGGACGAGCCCGGTGAGCGCCACGCCCAGCGCGTCGACGTCGAGCGGTCCGCGCAGCCGCGTGGCGAACGGCACGCTGTACAGCGAACCGCCCTGTCCGAGGCGGTCCATCAGCCACATACGGCGCTGGGCGTGCGAGAGCGGCGCGGGAGACGGCTCATTGGCCGTGGAGGGCGCGGGAGCGGCCGGGCGGCTGCCGGCGCGGGCACGTGCCCGGCGCAGCAGCTCCTCCTGGAGCGCGGGGGAACTCGGAGTCAGGTCAGTGGCCATGGGTGTCGTCCTCGGACGCGTCGGGGCGGAGGTCGCTGTGTTCGGCCAGCAGCGCGCGTTCCACCAGCGCTGCGTGTCCGGCCACGGTGGGGGTGGCGAAGAAGTCGGGCAGGGACAGCTTCACCCCGAGTTCCTCGCGCAGATCGTCGGTGACGACCAGGGCGAGGAGGGAGTGGCCGCCGAGGGCGAGGAAGTCGGCGTCCGGCCGGCTCACCTCGCAGCCCAGACTGCGGCTCCACACCTCGGCGACCGCTTGCTGCAAGGGGGTCAACGGCTCGATCGTGCCTTCGGCGGCCGGGGCGCTGTGCAGTGCGGTGAGGGCGCGGCGGTCCACTTTGCCGGAGACGGTCAGCGGCAGCCGCTCCACGAAGGTCAGTTCGTCGGGGACCAGATGGGCTGGCAGCCTCTCCGCGAGCCGGGTCCTGAGCATCTCGGCACCGGGCACCGGGCCGGGCGCCGCGACGACGAAGGCGGCCAGGCGAGCGTCGTCCTCGGTCGGCCGGCGTACGGTCACCGCCGCGTCGTCCACCTCCGGCTGCTCACGCAGGATGTGCTCGATCTCGCCGGGCTCGATACGGAATCCGCGGACCTTTACCTGGTCGTCGGCGCGGCCGTGGAAGTCCAGCAGCCCGTCCGGACGGGCCGAGACCACATCGCCGGTCCGGTAGAGGCGGCCCAGGGACACGTGGTCCACGAACCGCTCCGCCGTCAGCTCCGGGCGCCTCGCGTAGCCGCTCGCAAGCCGGCTTCCGCCGATCCACAGTTCGCCGTGCTCGCCGGCCGCGACCGGCTGCGCGTCGGCGTCCAGGATGTAGGTGACGGCGCCCGCGATCGGGCGGCCGATGGGCACCGGGCCGTCGCAGTCCGCGTCCGTCACACGGTGAGCGGTGGCGAACGTCGTGGTCTCGGTGGGTCCGTAGCCGTTGACCAACTCCAGCCAGGGGAAGGCGCGCAGCACCGCCCGGGCGTGCTGGGCGGCCATCGCCTCGCCGCCCACCACCACCGTGCGGAGCAGCGAGAACACGCGCGAACGCCGCGCCGCCAACTGGTGGAACAGTGCGGTGGTGAAGAACGCCACCGTCACGCCGTGCCGTTCCACCTGCTGCGCCAGATCCTCGAAGGAGGGCCGCTCGGCGGTGCACACCACGACGGCCGCACCGTTGGCCAGCGCCGACCACACCTCGAACGTCGAGGCGTCGAAGGTGGCCGGTGAGTGGAACAGCACCCGGTCGCGTGCCGTGACCGTCACATACCGCGGCGCGGTGACCAGCCCCGCGATGCCGCCATGGGTGACGGTGACGCCCTTGGGCAGGCCGGTCGACCCGGAGGTGAACAGGACGAGCGCCGCCGAGTCCGGGGCATGACCGGCCGGGGCCGACTCCTCGCCCGTCGGCAACGGTTCGTCGGGCAGGGCCAGGGTGGGACCAGCCGAGTTGATCGCTTCGAGAAGCTTGCTGTCGCCCACGGTCAGGGTCACCCCGGCGTCTGCGAGCATCGCGTCGGTGCGCGGACGCGGGTGGGCCGGATCGAGCGGCACGCAGGCCGCACCCGCCCACCACAGGGCGAGTTGGGCGACGACGGTACGGGCCGAGCGCGGCACGAGCAGTCCCACGCGGTCGCCCGGACTGACGTCGTGCGCCTGCAGATGGGCGGCCAGACAGCGGGCCGAGGTGACCAACTGCGCATACGTCAGCGTCGTGTCGCCGTCCATCACGGCCAGGGCGTGCGGCGTCTCCTCGGCGTGCCGCGCCACGAGCGCGGGCAGACCTGCGGCAGAAGCGGCGGATACGGATTCGACGGACACGGGCTGTTCCTCCGTGGAGTCTTGGGTGTCGGGGCCGTGAGGACGGGCGTGGGTGAGGACGGTCGACATCTCAGGCCACCGCCGTCGTGGCGGCGCGGCGCTTGTCCAGCACGGCGGCGACAGATCGCAGGTCCGGCTGACGCAGCAGTTCCGGTGCGCGCAGGCGAACGCCGGTCTCCTTCTCGAGGGCGGCCAGCAGACGGGACGCGACGAGCGATGTGCCGCCGGCCGCGGCGAAGTCGTCGCCGAGTCCGGCCCCGGGGGAGTCCAGCAGATCGCGCACCAGCCGCAGGACGAGCCGCTCGCTGTCCGTCGCGCCGTCGTCCGAACCGTCGCTGCCCGGGATGTCGGCCGGGGCGGAGGAGGGCGCGGCGGCCGCCCGCAGCAGCGCGGCCCGGTCCACCTTGCCGTTGGCGTCGAGGGGGAAGGCGTCCACGACGCGCACGGCCGAGGGCACGGCCTGCTCGGGCAGCCAGGCCCGCACCGCGCTCAGCAGCGTGTCCGGGGCCGGGGCTGCGTCCGTGGGAACGACGAAGGCGACCAGGCGGGCGTCCCCGTCGGCGGACCGGGGCGTGGTGACGACCGCGCTGCGTACCTCCGGGTTCTGCTCGAGCGCGGCCTCCACCTCGGCCGGCTCGATACGCACGCCGCTGATCTTCACCTGGTCGTCGAGACGGCCCAGGAACTCCAGGGTCCCGTCGTCGAGCATGCGCACCCGGTCCCCGGTGCGGTACACCCGCTGCGTGCGCTCCGGGTCGATTCCCGGCGGCGGGGCGGTGAACCGACGGGCCGTCAGCTCGGGGTCCAGATAGCCGAGTGCGAGGCAACTGCCACCGACGCACAGTTCTCCCGCCTCACCGCGAGGGGCGATGCGGCCGTCGGCGTCCGTGACGAGGACCGTGGCGCCCGGGATCGGGGTGCCGATCGACGGCGGGGTCTCGTCCCGCACACCGTCGTCGTCGGGGCGCATGCTGTGAGTGGTGGTGACCACGGTGGCTTCGGCAGGGCCGTACGCGTTGTGCACGGTCGCCGTCACGTCCACGCCCGGGCGCCGGCGCATCCGGTCACCGCCGACGATGAGATGGCGCAGGGGCAGGTCCTGCGGCCAGGGCCGGTTCAGCACCGGTTCGGCCATCGGCGTGGCCGCGACGGACACCGTCACGGCGGCGTCGCGCCACCACGAGGTGAGTTCGGCTGGATCCCAGCGGACCGCGTCCGGCGCGGGCACCAGGGCCGCGCCGGACGTCAGACCGGCCCACAGCTCCATGACGTGCGGATCGAACGCGGCGCCGATCAGCAGCGACTGACGGTCCCCGGGGGCCAGTTCCGTCTCGGCGCGGTACCAGTCCAGCAGGGCGGACAGGGCGGGCTCGGCGACGGCGACCGCCTTCGGCCGCCCGGTCGAGCCGGAGGTCAGCACGGCGTAGAAGGACTCCGGCGGCGCGGGGCGCGCGCCCGCGGCGGGCGGGGCGAACGCGGCGACCGTGGCCGGCGCGGCGTTCGTTCCCTCTCCCGGCAGCGGGAGAGTGATCCGCTCGGCAGCCTGGTGGTGCGCCGGCAGCACAGCGGGGTCGCCGATCAGGCAGGCCACCTCGACGTCCTCGGTGACCGCCTGGATCCGGCGCTCCCCGGGACGCGGTCCCAGCGGCAGGTAGACGGCACCCATCCGCGCCAGAGCGATCGCCGCGACGACCAGGCCGGCCGAGCGGTCGAGGCAGACGCCGACCAGGTCTCCGGGGCGCACGCGCCCGTTCAGCGCGCGAACGGTCTCGTCGGCCGCCGCGTCGAGTTCCCCGTAGCTCCAGGTGCGCGTCCCGTCCACCACCGCGGGTGCCTGGGGACTGCGACGTACCCACTCCTCGTAGCGGCAGAACACGCCGCTCGTGCCGGACGCCGGCAGGGGGCGTCCGTGCATGACGCTCGGTGCCGCCGCAGCGGAGTTCGTCAGCGGGAAGGCCGCGGGCGTGTCACTCGGCATGTCGGTCATCAGGACTCCTTCGGTGCGGTCGCGGCGGCAGGTGCGGGAACGGCCGTCGTGGCGAGCGGCCCGAGGGCGCGGGCCTGGTCGGCGAGTACGGGGTTCTGGAAGAGCAGGCGCATGGGCGGCCGGGTGCCGAGCCGCGGCTCCAGCCAGGCCGCGAGCTGCGCGGCGAGCAGTGAATGACCACCGGCCCGGAAGAAGTGGGAGGACTCGGAGAAACGGCTGTGGCCCAGTACCTCGCGCCAGCCGTCCGCGAGCAGCGCGAGCGTCGGATCGGTGAACTCCGCCGGGCTCGTCACCGGTTCCGCGCTCTCCTCGGCCGGCGCGGCCTGCTCCAACTCCGATGCCAGACGCGTCAGTTCCGTACGGTTCGGCTTGCCGCCCGCGAGAGTCGGCATCGCATCCAGTCGTGCCCAGCGGCTGGGGACGAGCGCGGCGGGCAGACGCCGGCCCAGTTCGACATGCAGGGCCTGCTCGTCCCACGGTTCCCGCGGGTCGGCGCCCACCACGAAGCCGACCAGCCGCGGTCCGCCGGCGGCCGGCCGGTCCAGGACGACGGCGCAGGAGCGGCCGCCGAGTACGGCCGAGGCGGCGGCTTCCACCTCCTCCAGCTCGATGCGGTAGCCGCGCAGCTTGATCTGGTGGTCGCGTCGGCCGAGGAAGTGCAGCAGCCCGTCGCGGTCCCGGTAGCCGAGGTCGCCGGTGAGGTACACCCGCTCGCCGCCCAGCGCGTCGACGCGGACGAACCGGGCAGCGGTGGCATCCGGGTTGCCGACATAGCCTTCGGCCAGACCGGCGCCGGCGATGGCCAGTTCACCGACCGCACCGGCCGGCAGGGGCCGCAGTGCCGAGTCCAGGACATGGATCCGCTCGCCGGGCAGCTCGGAGCCCAGCGGGACCTCCGCGCCGTTCACCAGCCGGTCGCGGGTGATCTCGTGCACGGTCGAGCTGATCGCGGCCTCGGTCACTCCGTAGACGTTGAGCACGGTGGCGTCGGTGTCGGCGAGGAATCCGTCCAGCGCGTCCGCCGGGATGCGCTCGCCGCCGAGGACCAGCAGTCGCGGCGCCCAGCGGCGGTCGCGCAGCACGGGCCGCAACTCCTCCCGAACGGCGAGGAAGTAGCTCGTCGGCAGGTTCGCGACGGTGACGCGCGCGGTGGCCAGCATTTCGGCGAGCTCCGCACCCGTGGGCACCTCACGGTCCGGGACGACGAGGCAGGCGCCCGCATGCAGCGAGGGCAGCACCTCCTCCAGCGCGACGTCGAACGACGGCTGGGCGAACAGCAACGCCCGGTCCCCGACCGCCAGGCCGAACCGCCGGGCGGCGCCCGTCAGATGGTTCTCCAGGGCGGCCCGGCCCACCGCGACGGGCTTGGGTATGCCGGTCGAGCCGGAGGTGTGGATGATGTACGCCGCACCGGGCACTACCTCGGCCGGGCGCGCGGCGGGGAAGGAGTCCGCGTCGACGTCCGCCGTCGCAATGTGGGCGGGCAGCGTCACTCCCGCGTCGGCGGCGGTGAGGACCAGCGCGGGGCCCAGCCGGTCGAGCAACAGCTCCAGCCGGGACGCGGGGTCGGACGGCGAGAGCGGGCAGTACACGGCTCCGGTCCGCAGACATGCCAGGAGCACCACGACGGACGCGGCACCGCGCGGCAGGACGGCGGCGACCGGCTGTCCGGCGGCCACACCGGCGGCGCGCATCCGCCGGGCGAGGGAGGCGACCTGCTCGTCGAGGTCGCCGTAGGTGAGCCTGCGCGCACCGATCAGCAGGGCGGGCAGCGAGGGGTCGTGGGCGGCGGCCGGGTCCAGCCGGTCCGCGCGGTTCGCTGTTCCGTCCGCCGCAGCAACTGCCGCCGGTTCGGCGGATGTTGCGGGCGGCGCGAGGTCGGCGAGGACGGTCGCGGGCGCGTCGAGGTAGGCGCGCAGCAGGGCCAGGAAGCGTTCGGCGAGCAGCTTGGCGACGTCCTCGCCGAACAGATCCGCGTCGTAGTCCCAGACCAGGGTCATACCGGGCGCGCCGTGCCGGGGCCCGACGCCGCGCCGGTCGTCGGGGAGCAGCACCACGTCGAGGTCGAAGCGGGTGGTGCCGGTGTTGAACCCTTCGAACAGGGTGATGTCCAGACCCGGTACGTCGATCTCGGGCAGGGAGGCGTCATGGGCGCTGAACATCACGCTGAACAGCGGATTGTCGGCGCCCGACGTGTGCAGCCCCAGCGCGCGGGTCAGCTCCTGGACGGGCACGTCCTGATGCGGCAGGGCACGGATCAGGGTGTCGGTCACCTCGTCCATGGTGTCCTCGGCCGGAGCGTGCGGGTCCAGGCGGAGCCGCAGCGGGATCGTGTTGACGAACATGCCCACGGCGTCCTCGAATCCGCGCGGGCGGTTGCCCACGGCGGTGCCGACGACCATCTGGGAGCGGCCGCTGTGGCGGCGCAGAAGTTCCGCGAAGAGACCGAGCAGGGTGGAGAACGGGGTCAGACCGCGCTCGCGGGCGTGACTGCGCAGCCGCTGGGCGAGGTCGGCGCCGATCGACTGCCTCAGCTGCCCGCCGTGATGCCTGCGCTGCGCGCCGGGACGGGCCAGGCCCGGCAACGGCATGTCGTAGGAGGCGTCGCGCAGTTCCTCGGCCCAGTACGCGAGGCTCTGCTGCCGCTCTGCGGTGAGGGCGTCGTCGGTCCGGGCGCGCACATGGTCCGCGTAGGACGTTGCGGGAGGCAGAACGACGGGCTCACCGAGGACGTGGGCGCGATAGACCGTGAACACGTCGGCCAGCAGGATCGCGAACGAATGCCCGTCGTGGATCAGGTGGTGCTCGACGTGGATGAGCCGGTGCTGGTCGTCGGCGAGCCGGACCAGCGTCCAGCGCAGCAGCGGAGCCTCGTAGGTGTCCAGCGGGGTCTCGGCCTCGGTGCGCAACAGTGCGTGGAACGCGGCCTCGGGATCTGTTTCGCCGGTCAGATCCACGGTGTGCAGACGAGGAGCACAGGCGTCGGCCACCTGCTGGGCGGGCATCGCCCCGGGCACGGCCACGAGTTCCAGGCGGAGTCCGGGGTGACGCTCGAGGGCCGCGGCGAGTCCGTGGCGAAGAGCTTCGGTGTCCAGTGCCCCCCACAGGTCGAGTGAGGCGGTGAAGTTGTAGGCGCGGCTGCCGGAGTGCACTTGTTCGTGCAGCCAGACGATCTCCTGCGAGGAGGAGAGGGGAAGCATGGGCGATCCCTGAGGTTGTCGGGTCGGGTGATACGGATGCGGGCCGGGAACGGTTGCGTTCCCCACCCGGAGTTCGCCGGCCGATCCGCGGATCGCGCGGTGCGGCCGTGCTGTGCTGTGGTCTCGTGGGTCTGCGGTCGCTGCGCGGCGGTGGTGCGCCGTGCGTGCGCCGGCGGCAGGTACGGCGGTCGTCCGCGGCGGCGAGGTCGTTCAGCCGGCGGCGTCCGCCGATGCCGGTGCGGGCAGGGCCCGGCAGAAGGCGGCGAATCCGTCCTCGGCCGCTTCGTCGTCCACCACCGAGCGGTCCCACACCATGCGGATCTGCAGCTCCGGCCCCTGGGTGAGGGACACGGCGAACGGCGCGCGCACCGGGCGTCCGTCGACGTGGACCTCGCTGCCCGGCACTCCGCCGAGGCTCAGCGGAGGACGCCGCCGGGCGTCGTCCACGGTCAGCAGGCCGTCGAGCCGACCGGACCACCGGGACCCGGCCGACCGGGCGGCGTGCACCACCTCGTCGAACGGGGTGTCCGCCCGGTCCAGGTCGTCCCACCACGCGGTGGCCGTCTCCTCCGAGCCACCGGGAGCGTCGCTCCCGGGGCGTTGAGGCGCGTCGTGCGTACAGGCGGGGAAGACGACGGTGTTGAGGAAGCAGCCCAGCACCTGCGCGGCGGCTGCCGGGCGCCCGCCCCACGGATAACCGACCGGCGACACATGGCCGGGCCCGTACAGGACGCGGGCCGTCGCTCGGCAGGCGTCGAGCAGCGTGGGGAACGGTACGTCGCCGACGGGAGCGCTCAGCCGCAACTCGGCGGTGCCGGTGGGCAGCACGCCGGGTGCGGCATCCCGTGGCCGGGGGAGCGGTGCGCGTTCGTGGACCGCGCGCAGCCGGTCGCCCCAGTACGCCAGTGCGGCCGCTGAGCCCCCGCGCTGCTCGGCGTCGAGCTGAAGCAGGACCGCTTCGCGGTACGCCGCCAGTTCCGCGTCGATGTCGGCGGGCGCGAGGTCCGCCGGTCCCAGCCCGTCGCGGTAGGCGCCGCCCAGTTCGTCGACGACGCGCGCCAACGACTGGCCGTCGCAGGCGATGTGGTCGAGGACGATGCCGAGGACCTCCTCGTCGGCCTGCTCGTCATCGGTCAGGTACAGCCGCATCGGCGATCCCTGCGAACTCCAGACGGTCACCGCCCGGCGCAGGGCATCGGCGGCGCTCTCGCCCGGGGCGAGTCGTACGCGCTCCACGGGCACGTCCGGCGTCGCGGGACGCAGTGCGGGGGTGCCCCGGATCACCTCGGGGCGGGCACGCAGCACCGGGTGGCGGGCCGCCAGATGGTTCGCCGCCGCCCGCAGCCGCACCGGGTCCACGGTGCCGCGGGGGAAGGCGAAGAACATCGGGACGGTGTCCGGTCGTCCGGCGGGGTCCATCGCCCGGACCAGGACGAAGCGCCGCTGCGCCCCGGTGACGGGCAGCAGTCCGGCCCCCGTGTCGGCGTCGGCGATGCGTCGGAACCGGGCCAGGTACTGGCCGGTGATGCTGGTGTGCACGTGATCCTCTCTGGCGTGGACGCGCGTAACCCACCCGATGACGCTCGGGCGGGGCGGCGGCGAGCAGGGCTGGGCGGGACGAGCCGGGAACGGGGTGTGCGTCAGGCGACGGTGACGGATTCGGCACCGCTGCCGTGGTCGTGGCTGCCCGGGTCGTCCGGGTCGTCGGGAGGGGCGGGCAGGTCGCGCATCCCGCGCAAGCGGGAGCAGAGCAGCGGAATCGGTACGAGGAGGAATCCGAGGGCGCAGACCCACAGCGCAGCACGCGCGCCGAGCGTGCCCGCGACGGCACCGCCCACCACGGCGCCGAGGGGGAGGGTGCCCCACACGAGAAAGCGCAGCGTGGCATTCATCCGGCCGAGCAACCTGGGCGGGCAGAGCGTCTGCCGGAAGCTGACCTGGGCCACGTTGTAGACGACCGCGCCGAAGGACACGACACCAGATCCGACGGCGAACAGGACAGCGGCGGCGCCGTGGCCGGACAGCGGCCACAGCAGCGCGAACGGGCCGGTGGCCAGTGCGGAGAGCCAGATGATGCGGGCCTGGCCTAGGCGGGCGGCGAGGGTGCCGGCACTCAGCGCGCCGGCGAGTCCGCCCGCGGCGGACGCGGAGAGCATCAGCCCGACGGAGGCCGGCTCGAGGCCGACCACCCTCACCAGGAAGACGGTCTGCGTGGCCATCAGCATCGCGGTGAAGAAGTTGCCGAGACCGGTGGTCGCGGCGATGACCCGCAGCAGAGGGTGGCCGAGGACGAAACGCAGGCCCTCCCCGATGTCCGAGCGCAGGGAGGCCCCCGGCACGGGCTCGGGCCGGGGCTCGGGCGGCCGCTTCATGGCCATGAGGAACAGTGCGGACACGGCGTAACCGATCGCGTCGGCCACGATCGCCAGGTGCGCGCCCACCACCTGGACGAGTCCGCCGCCGAGCCCCGGGCCCGCGACCTGGGCCGACGAGCGGACGGTCTCCAGCGCGCCGTTGCCCGCCATCAGCCGCTCCTTGGGGAGCAGTTCGGGCAGATAGCTCTGGTGGGCGACGTCGAAGAACACGGTCGCCGCTCCGGTGACCAGAGCGACGACGTACAGCTGAACCATCGTCAGGACGTCGGCCACGGCTGCCAGCGGCACACTGGCCATGGCAACGGCGCGCACCACATCGGCGCGGATCATCAGCGGAAGCTTGCGCATCCGGTCGACCCAGGCGCCCGCGGGCAGCCCGATCAGCAGAAACGCGGCGGTCTCGGCCGCGGTCAGCAGACCTACCTCGAACGCCGGCGCCTTCAGCACGAGGACGGCCACCAAGGGCAGTGCGACCAGGGTGACTTGGGCGCCGACCTGTCCGGCGGCCGCGCCGGCGAGCAGGAGGCGGAAGTCGCGCATACGCAGCAGACCGCTGGGAGCGACACGGGGTGAGGGGGGCATGCGTCAGACCTTCACCGCCAGGCCGATCAGCAGTCAAAACGGAAACGTCACTTTCGGTCGTTTCTCTGCCACTATCTGCACCGGAACGGCAAATTCTTCATCAGATGAGGGCCACAGCCGGATGAATGCATCACATGAGGGTGCCTGTGCGGGAGGATCGATGCCCGGAACGTATGGCAGATCCCGGGTGGATCCAGCCCATGGCACGACGAATCGCACCTCTGACCGAAAATAGTCGTCTGCTCACCCTCGGTATTCGAGATGTGGATGACAGGCGCTATAGGCGTGAAGGTCCTGCCGGGGTGCCCGGCGAAAGCGTCCCCGCCGGCTCATCGCCAGGACCCGCACCCCTCGTCAAGGCGTCCCGTGCGGGTGCCCACTCCCGGCACGGGAGATGCCCACGTGTCGCGCGACCGGAGCTACGCCGGACACGGCAGGAGTTCCGCGTTCGTGCGCTCCCACGCCTCCGTCAGCTCGACGGCGAGCTGCCCGAGCCGTCAGTGCCCCGCCACCGCGTATTTCGCTGGTCAACTTCGCCGGCATCGTCCACCAGTCCGCGCCCCGCCGACAACACGTTCTGCCTCACCGGTGGCGGCCGCAGCGTCACCACCGCCCTCGAACAGGGCTTGCACCGCCCTCAGGAGGCCTGGGCCGTGGTGGCGGTGTGAAGTGCGTGGTCTGGTTCGCGGAGGACCTGGAAGGCAGGCCCAGTTCGGCAGGCACGTGAGCCCGGCCGGTGTCGGGTGCTCACCGTTCAAGCACCACGAAGAGGCATGTCGCCCGACACCAACGTCCCGGGACAGCGGTACCGGCGGCTGCAACAGCGCCTCGCCCGGTCGAAGCGCGGCAGTGCCGACCGGGCGAAGCGATTGACGCGATCAGCCAGTCAAGCCTTCTTCGTAGCCTTGTAGTTGGCAGTCTGGCGAGCGAGGCCCGACCAGCGCACATCGCGCGCCCTGGTTCGCTGGTCGCGGTCCGCCCTAGGCTCTGGCTCATGACTGAGTGCGTGCAGGTGTACACAGCGACGGAGAGCCGTGAGGCAGCGGTGGCACTGGCCAAGGGGGCGACGGAGGCACGCCTGGCTGCGGGTGCGCAGGTGGTCGGCCCTGTGACGTCGCTGTTCTGGCACCTCGGCGAGTTCGGCGAGGGCGAGGAGTGGCAGGTGATCTTCAAAACGACGGCGGCTCGGTATCCCGCTCTGGAAAAGCACTTGCTGGAGCATCACCCGTGGGACAACCCCGAGATCAATGCGGTGCCCATCGTGGCGGGCTCTGAGGCCGGCCTGGACTGGATCGCCCGCAGCACCGCTGAGTGATCACATGGCTGTGCGGTCCAGCAGCTCGGCGACGGGCGCGATTGTCCGGTGCGGCTGAAGCCTGAGCAGGAACTCATTCGCGCGCTGCTGGGGTCGGACGGATCCGATTCCTGTTGAGAGATCCATGGCCTTGGCAATCGCTGCTGCTGATTGCTCGATCTCCCCGGCGTCAAGGTAGGCGTGTGCCAGCCAGGTGAGGTACAGCGACTTGTCACGGGCATGCGCATCATTGAAGTCGGCAAGGGCCGCTTCGAGGGCGGGAACAGCCCGCAGCGGACGGTGGAGCTCCGTCCAGCAGCGCCCCTTCATGATCTGGAGTTCGCGGGTGTCCACCCACGACGACCAGTCGGGCCCCGGACGGTCACTGCCATGCCGCGACAGCGCCTCCTCGGCCTGACCAAGAGCCTGCTCGGTCTCTTTCGCCTGGCCTGCTTTGGCATGAGCCCAAGCACGACGCTCGAAGAGAAGGGCCCGGACAGTCGCGGGAGCGTCCTCACTGGCCGTTTCACAGGATGCGGCTGCGGTCGCCACGCCAGAGGCGCCGATGCTGACCTGCTGGTAGGCGAGGAAAGCGAGGGAGTTGCCTGCGAGCGCTGCATCTCCCGCCTCGGTCGCTGCCTGAAATGCCTTCTCGTAGAGGGCGGACGCCTCGGCCTGGCGCCCAGCGTCGAACGCTGCCCAACCTGCCTGCTGCGCCTGCTCACCCACGAGACTCAGCAGTTGTCGGCCCGTGGCCTCGGTGTACGAGGCGTTGCGCAGCAAGCTGAGCGTGCTGCCGAGTTCGGAACGGTAGATCTGCCGGGTGTCGGCTCCGCCGAGTACGTCATCGAGGCTACGGAGACGAGCTGTACGCCGCTGAAGGTGCTCCACTTGGCGATGCCCGATGCGTCGCCGGGCGGCCGAGCTTCCCGGCGTCACGGCCGCAGCGGTTGCGATGCCAATGGAAACTGCGAGGAACCTCCTGCGCTGCACTTCGTCTCCTTCGAGGTCGACGGTTCCCAGATCATCGAAGTCGGGAACATCCGCAATTCCTGGAGCGACAGTCGAGAGGGGAGAGACCAGTTCCGGGCGGCTTGGTGACCTGGGCGTTGACGCCTGCTCCCATGGGCGCGGAGCCATCCCGATCATGTGGCCGGGGATGCCCAGAGCATCTGCGATGTACGCGATCTTCTCGTAGGTGGTGATCGCGCCTTCGCCTCGCGCCAGCTTCCCCACCCGCTCCGGCTTGATGTCGCAAGCGTCGGCGATTCTCAGGAAGCTGATCCCGCCCCACTGCCGGGTGAGCCTGAAGACCTGTCCGAAGTCGTGCTGCCTCAGCGCAGCCTGCACGTCGGCCCGGTCAAGAATGTGGGCCGGTAACGCCGTGGGTGAGAGGTCTCCTGACACACGCTTCCTCGAATCTGCCTGGGCACAAGGAATATCAGCGATTCTCGTCGCGGAGTTTACCCATCATGGGTACCCCTATCGCCAGGAATCGAGCGGGCGTTGAGTCGCTCATCCTCTGAGACATGCAGGAGCGACAGGATCCGCTGAACCGGCCGGAGACGGTGTGCCGATGGGCTCGCAATCCGCGGTGCGTCGGCCTGGCCCGTGTCGAGCTGCGCAAGACGCTCGCCGCCTGGCGCCTGGCAACGATTGAGGACACGGCCTTGGTCGTGCTCTCCGAACTGGTCACGAACGCCGTCCGGCATGCTCACGTTTCGCCGGGACGTGAGATCGAGACCCGCTTTCAGCTGACCGGCAGAGATCTCCTCATCGAAGTGCATGACGCCTCCGATGTGTGGCCTCACAAGCGAGCCGTTTCCAGTGATTCGGAGTGCGGCCGGGGACTTGCCCTGGTCGGAGTGCTCGCGGATCAGTGGGGCGTGAGCGAGCGCGGTGGAGTCGGAAAGTACATATGGGCACTGATGTCGGTGCCGCCTCGGGACGGAGACAGCTGATGGACGGTACTCAGAAGCCTGTTGACGCCGACCGGCCGGAGAGCCAATCCGCGAGATCTGGCATCGTGATGCGGGTCGCCGACTGGATGTTGAGCACGGACAAGCAAGGCAGCGGACCGGTCTACGAGGCCGAGTGCACGACATGCGGCGAATCCTCCGACGCTGCGGAAGGTAAGGACGAGCCCGAGCTCTGGTGCTTGCGGCACGCGGGCGCTCTCGGGCACACCGGATTTCGCGGAATCACCACCGCCTTCTTCCGCGCCGCTCTGGTCGACGCGCGAAACGGTGGTGCGGACTTATGAGGCAGCGATTATGCGCCCTGGGAATCGTCGTCTTCTGGATCGCGGTCTACGTTCCGTTGGCGGTGATCAGTGATCCCTGCTCGTGAATTTGGCGTCCGGCCGTCACCGGCCTGATGCAGGCCGGACCGCCCCTTTGGCCTGGAAGCATTCGGGGGCGGTCCGGTTGGGGCGCAGATGCAACCCCGGTGCCGATGGTGCCGGGGCATCGTCGTGTCCATGATCGACGATCCTTGTCATGGTCGGAGTTGAGCCAGCGACGGGGGAGGGAATGCAGCGGATGCACGACCCAGAGGACGAGGGTTTCGAGAGCGAGCCGTTCGAACCTGACGACGTGGTGTGGGTGCGCGGGGTCGACTACGTGGCGGGCTGGCGTGATGCGACGGAAGCCGGCCGGGAGTTGGCGAATGCCTTGGAGAGTGCGGGGTTCGACACGACGGGGCTCGAATGGCGGGCCCGGACGAATGCGGACGGGGCCGGGACGGTGCGTTTGGTGCTGTCGGCGTCAGCGGCGCATGACGTTGCGGCGCTGGTGCGGGCGGTCGTTCGGCTGGGCAAGGCAAGCTGAGCCAGCGATGATCCCCCCAAAGGTCCATGGAATATCGGCGGCTGTGGCAACGGGTGCGTCGTGTCCCACGCGCTGCTTGCCAAGTCTGTTGGTGGCTGGCTGGGGCACGCACAAGGGCCGTGCACCTGCGTTCATGGACGGCTCGACTGCGCGCCGCAGCGGGTTCGGAGCCTCGCCCCGGTCAGGGACGCGCGTAAACCTCGGGTAACCGGCGCGTAGGCCTGAACGGTGGTACGGGGGGCGCACGCAGAGGCGCGTGCTCGTTCGCGAGTGCATCGCCCTCAATGTCGCGATCCAGAAACAGGCCTTCCGCTTGGCGGTAAATCCTTGAAGTCTTGACCAAGCAAGAAAACGGGCAGAGTTGTGAAGATCCGTTCGAGTGTGTCGGGGCGTCAGTGACTGGCAAGCTGAAGGCGATCGACCATCGCCAAGGCGCCCCGGTCGCACGACCGAGGCCGGTTCACGATGCTGTGATGTGCCTCGAGAAACGTGACTTGACGATGCGAAACTTCGGCGTCTGGCGGCCTCGGAGGCGATTCGCAGGTATCGAATCGGTAAAGAGGACTCCGCTTAGTCGGGCTTCGTTGAACTCTTAAGGTCCACAAGTGAGGGGGATTTGTGAAGGTCATCGGCCGTGGTTCGTACAGGTTCAGGCGGGGGGCCTGGAGGGGCCGGTGACGCGGTGACGGTTCGACGTAGGCGTTTGCTGCAACCGACAGGGTTCAGCTCGTCGATCCCACCGCTTCATGCAGTACCCGACGCCCGCGACTGCCTGCTTCAGGAACAGTCAGTTCGCACTACAGGGGCGCCGTTTCCCAGTTCGCGCATGTCCGCGGACTGGCTGAAGGGGAGGAAACCACCATGCACATTTGCGTGCTCGGGCAGGGCTACGTCGGCCTGCCCCTGGCATTGAGGGCCGCCGAGGCCGGACACACCGTGACAGGCTACGAACCTGACCGCGGGCGCTGCGAGAGGCTGGCCGCCGGATCCTCCTACATCGAGGACATCGACTCCACCCGCCTGCAGCAGGTACTGCGTTCGGGCGCCTACACCGCCAGCTCGGATCCGAATGACCTCAAGGGCTTCGACGTGGCGGTCATTACCGTGCCGACCCCGTTGACCGACCGTGCCCCGGACCTCAGCTGCGTACGAGAGGCCGGCAGCGTGCTGGCCGCGTGGCTGGAACCGGGAGCCACCGTGGTGCTTGAGTCGACTACACATCCAGGAACCACCCGCGACGTGCTCATCCCCCTGTTGGAGGAGGGCTCGGGCTTAGTCGCCGGGCAGGACTTCCATGTCGGTTTCAGCCCCGAGCGCATCGATCCCGGCAACGCGAATTGGCGGCTGGAGAACACGCCCAAGATCGTTGCCGGGCTCACGGATGCCAGCCTGCACCAGGTCAAGGCCTTCTACGACTCGGTCACCGAAGTGACCGTCCCGGCCTCGGGTCTCGAAGAGGCCGAGCTGGCCAAGGTGTTCGAGAACACCTACCGGCACGTCAACATCGCGCTGGTCAATGAACTCTCCCGGATGGCTCACACGCTTGGCGTGGACGTGTGGCACACCCTGGAGTTGGCTGCAACCAAGCCCTTCGGGTTCACCAAGTTCCTCCCCGGACCGGGCGTCGGCGGACACTGCCTGCCCATCGACCCTGTCTACCTCAGCCACCACGTCAAGGCACGGCACGGGCAGACCTTCCGGCTCATTGAGCTGGCTCAAGACATCAACGAAAGTCAGCCCGACTACGTTGTGCGCCGACTGCAGGACTCGCTCAGCCGCCGCTTCCGCCGCAGCGTGCACGGTGCTCGCATCCTCGCCCTGGGTGCCGCTTACAAGCCGGGCACGGCGGACGCCCGTCAGTCGCCGGCCATCCAGGTCATCGACCGGCTGCGCACCATGGGCGCGGACGTCACTGTCGTAGACCCCTACCTTTCGGACGACGGCTCCAGAGAGATTCCCTTCTCCGCCGCGGAGAACGGCATGAGCGTCGCCGACTTTGATGCAGTTGTCCTGCTCACCCCACACGGCGAGTTCGATCTCACCCAGCTCGCCGCCGAGGCCGCCTACGTGCTTGACACCCGTGGCGTCATGGCGACCGCCCCGCACGTCGAGCGGCTCTAGAGCACAGAAGAGGCGACAGCCGTAGCTGGGCGGTGGCGTGGGCGGTGGCATGCCGTCGAGACTTCCCGGCCAGCAAGCTACGGGCGTCGCCGGGGATCAGATGGTGGTTGTGGACGCCCGGACCCCCACGCGGATGACGGGGATGAGGGAGTGAGATTCCATCCCGGTCGAGAACGGGGCTGGTGACGCCCCACGACACATTCGATGTCACGAAGGTCGCCGACGAGGCGGCCCATGTGCTGGAAACAACGCGGTGCCATGCCGACCCGCGCAACGTCGGGTGTCTTCGACGCTCGGGAAAGAGGCGAACATGTACGGACAGAATGGTGTGGGTGCCGCGATCGGTACGGCCACCGGGGGAGCAGCGCTGGCAGCCACGGGCGGCACGGCTCTGGGATGGATCGTGCTGGGGGCCATGCTCCTGGTGATCAGTGGCGTGGCAGCCTTCCGCCTGGCGACCCGCGGCAAGCGGGTGACCGCTTGAGCACTTCATCACGGGCCAGATTCACCGTGGTGACTGTCGTGGTGGTGGCGGCTCTGGCCGCTGCCACCGTGGTGGTGCACCTCCAGTCGAAGAGCCCGATCCTGACGTTCTACTGGTGGCTGGGCATGATGGTGATCGTGCTCTGCCTGGGCTCGTTCTTGAAGGGCCGATCCTTCATGCACCTGCCTGCGGCTCCTGGCCGGACGGTGGCCATCATTCCCGCTTTCGAGGAGCCCACGGAGAACCTGCACCGCACGGTGTGGTCGCTGCTGGCCCAGACGCATCCGATCGACGAGATCCATGTGATCGACGACGGCTCAAAGCAATACCCCGTGGAACCCTTCGAGCACCCCCGGGTCTTCTGGCACCGGCAGGAGAACAAGGGCAAGCGTGGGGCCCAGGTCACGGTGAACCGTTCCGGGTTCGGTAGAGACTTCAGATTGTGGTTGTGACCTGGGGTTTCGGGGTTGCGCGGTAGTAGCTGGTCTCGTATTCGACGGGTG
>NZ_JBWKCY010000045.1:0-26987 GCF_056436245.1 Streptomyces sp. NPDC043812 | reverse complement strand
CAAGGTGCGCCGCGTCGCCACCGCCACCGCCGCTGCCACCGCACTGACCGCGTGAGCTGAGCCTGAGGTGGCGCGGCACTTCGATGCGCCACCCGTCAGATCGCCCCTGGGCTGGGGCACGGGCCACGCGCCCCGGCCCAGGGCAGGAAGGCCCGCCCCTGCACTCGCTTCTCCGAAGGGACTACCCATGCTCGGCAGGATTCCCGGCCACCCGGACACCTTTCGCCTCACCGCCCGGCCGGCCGGCCGGCGACGATTACGACCCGCTGCCTCCTGGTGTCACGGTCGCGGACGGAGCCGTCGTGCTGGCTCACGACATCCGCGTCGGCGACCTGGTGTTCGCCGAGTTCTCCGACGGCCCCGGACGGAGCACCTCGGAGCATGTGGGCACCCCTTTCCCCGCTCACCCCAGGACCCTGCGGGACTGCCCGTGCGAAGGGTGCGAGGACTGCGACGAACTACAGGGCTCGACCGACAAATTCAGCCGGTACCTGTGCCCGTCTCCCGCCACGGACGGCGAACCGTGCGTCAACGTCTTCTGCGCCGAGCCGTTCGCCGTCGTCACGGCAGATACCCTGACCGAGTGAGTGACTCAGGCGCTGGCCGAAGCGCTGCACGCCACGGAGCTCGACGAGCAGGGACACCAGCCGCTGCGGACCGTGGCCACGGACGATTCCGCCACCGACCTGCCGGGCGCGGCGCGAGGATTCAGATTCGGCTGGTCACCCATCCCACACGCCGCCCCGGTGTATCAAGCGGCCGTTTCGCAGACCGAGTACCAGGTCACGGGGATCGTCGCCGGGAAGTTGTTTTCCACGCTGGTGGTCCAGCCGTTTAGTTCGGCATCGGGGTACGACTGGCCGATGTCCGTCGCTGTAGTGCCTGTCTGTGCGCCGCCCGAGACGGGCTCCAGCCCCTCCGGGCATACCGGAGTACGGGTGGCGCCGTCACCAAACTGAAGCTCCTGGTTGAACGTGACCACCTCACGCGTAAACCCGGGACCGTTCGGGCCCTTGCATTCGTCGTCCTTCTTCGGGTCGCAGTCGTCGGGTTCCGGGTCTGCCTCGCTTGCCGAGGCCGTCGGCTGGTCCGCATTGGCCGCCAGTGCAGGGCTGCTGAAGCCCAGCACTACGAGGATCAGCGACGCCATTGCGCCGCCGACAACCCTTGCTCCATCCGTGGCCAGCGGACCGAACGTATGCCTATGCCCGCGATCAGGGCTCATGTTTGCTCCTTGCTGAGATCTCCACGCAGTCGCGGCGCACGCACATCCGGGCGCCGCCCATACGACGAGATCAGAAGCACCCGAGCCGGGCACGCCGACGGCGCCCATGTGGCGGCATGCACGGCAGGCGGGTTGCGCCTGTGATCGGCTCTGGTAGATGCGGCACGAAGCGCGCTGGTCTCCGCGCTGGCCCGCACCCGCCGCGCCCAGGCGAATTCCGACACCTACCTGCGCGCCTTCGGAACCCTCGGCGCACACTTCGGCGACGCAGGCCCCATCACTCAATGGACCGTCAACAACGACGACTGTGCCATCGAGTTGTTCCTGACCACCGTCGACCCGAAGGAGTCATGGCGCCTGCCACTGCTCCTGGAGCAGTGGCTCGGCCACCACCGGACGCCGAGCGGCGGAGCGGTGACACTCGACGAGGCCCAGCGCTCCGTGAGCGCTCTGCTGCGCGGCACGGCGCCCGTGCACTTCCTCGCCTGGTACCGCGCCCAGCAGTAGCCGAACCCCGGGGCGCGGCGCCTCACCGCACCCCACTTCGGTTCGGCCCGGCAAGCGGTTCCAGCGGGCGCACTTCCCCAGCGAAGTGCTCGCCGGCAGGCCCGGGTTCGCTGCTGACTGCCCTCGTGAACGGCAAGCCCAGGGCCCGCTGGATTGCTGCCTCCCGGGTGTGCAGACAACCCACAGCAGAACATGCAATCGTGCTATAATTCTTCATGTCAGTCGATTGGTCCCGGCGGACACCCACACCACATCCGCGGCACACGGAGGACCACGATGCGCAACGCGACATCGACGACCGCAGCAGCCCTTCCCCTCGCCGGGTCCCGCGTGACCTACCACGGCAGCATGACGGCCCTGCACGGACACACGTTCCTCGTCTTCCCCCACGGCACCTACCTCGAGGACGACGACTGCGAGTGCGACTGCGACCCCGAGGCGCGCTACATGCTCATCAACTTCGCCACCAAGCAGACGCTCCATCACGTCCGCGCCACGTCGTTCACCGACACCGCCGACCAGTGGTGGCCCGAGGACGCCATCGACCTCGAGTTCAGCCGCTCCTCCTACGGCGGCTACACCATGAAGGCCGACCACAGCACTCCGGGTGGCTCCCCCGGCTCCCGATGCGTGGCGTACTGCGCCGCCGACGGAACGCTGCACCGGACGTGGACCTACTTCCGCGACCTGCCGGACGCCTTCGAGCTCCTGGACGCCCGCGGGCGCGACGCCGCCCGCGCTCGCATGGCCCGCTTCACGCAGGACGGGCAGCGACCGCCGTGGGGAGCGCTGCCCGGCACCGGCGTGGTGGTGCCAGTTCGAACGCCCTCAGCAGTGCAGCAGCCGGCATCGCCGCTTCCCGCACGACGACGGGTGCTCACCGGCCTGCCACGGGCCGTCCCGGAAGGGTCCCGCCTGGCGGTCGGTCCGGACCGTCCTGGAAAGTGACCGGCAAGCCACCGCAGCTGCTCTACAGCGATTCGCCGACGAGGCCGGAAGCCCCGCGAAGAGCGGCAGCCCGTCCGGCATCCCGCGCGTCTGGTACTGCCAGACGGAAGGCAACTACCCGCCGCAGCCGGATTTCTCGTCGCCGCCCCGGTGGGCGCCAGGGACAAGCAGCGGCCGGGATTCGAGTCGGCATGGACGCGCGTCACCGGCCGGCACGGCCCTCACTACGAACCGCTGCGCCCGCTGGCCTCGCCCGAGCAGCTCCAGCTGCGCACCGACGGCTGAGCATCGGCACACCTCACGAAGGAAGCACCGAGGAGATACCACCCCTCGACGCCTTCAATTGTGCTAGAATTATTAATTTCACACGGATTGGAAGCAGCGCACGACCCCTCACATCGGCTCGCCGACGGCGGTTGGCCCCGCCGTCGGCGAGCTCCCTCACCACACCACCAGGGAGATGCCGTGCTCCATGTACAGGACTTCGAGGCAAGCCGGGCCAGCGCCGACGGGGCGCTCACCGACAACCTGCTCACCGCCATCGCCGGCCAGCCGCCGCATGCACCGGTGACGACCACCCACCTCTTTACGGGAGGCTGCGGCGACCTGCTCGGGTTCGAAGCAGCTGGATATCAACCCGTGTTCGGCGCCAACCACCTCCAGGCGGCCATCGACACGGTCAGGAAGAACTTTCCGTCCGTCGCCTACCGCCGCTGCGACATCAACAACCTCGACTTCCGAGACATCCCGCGCAGCCGCGTACTGGTCGGCTCCCCCATCTGCAAGGAGGTCAGCCCCGCCGGCCGCAACTCCACCGCCAGCCAGCAGACCCCGCGGACGGGCGGATGGTCACACACCCGTGCGACGGCCTGGGATCTCATCAGAGCGGCCGAAGTGCATGACTACGACATCGTCTGCGGTGAGAACGTGCCCGACTTCGCCACCCGTTGGAACCTCTTCGAGGCGTGGCTCAACGTGTGGGACGCCCTGGGATACGGCCTGCAGCTCGCCTCCGTCGACGCCGCACACATCTCAGGTCCGGGCAACGATCCGGCGCCGCAGCACCGGCACCGGATCCTGTTCGCTTTCACCAAGAAGGGCCTGCCGCAGCCCGACCTGCGTCCCACGCCTCAGAGCCTGTGCCACGAATGCGGGCCCGTACTCGGCGTGCAGGCATGGAACAAGCGCTTCAACGGGACCGGAGTGCGCAAGGTCGGCATCTACGGCAAGCAGTACCGCTACATCTGCCCCAACCCCCGCTGCCACCGGGACGTCGAGCCAGTCACCCGGCCCATCCGCGACCACATCGACCTCAGCCTGCCGGGCCGCCTCTTCGGCGACGGACGGGCCGGCCGGAGGACGTTCGAGCCCTACGCCGACGAGACCCGCCGCAAGGTGCGCATCGGCCTGCAGCGGTTCCCGGGCGAGCCCTTCCTCGTCATCCTGCGCAACCACTGCACCGTGCAGAGCCTCGACGAACCCATCGGCGCGATCACCGCGGAAGGCAACCACCACATGCCCGTCAAGCCGGGCCGCAGCGTCGATGACTGCGAGGTCCAGATGATCAGCCTGCGCACCAAAGCCCGCGCCCAGCGATTCCCCGACTCGCACACCTTCCAGGGCACGACCGCAGCCGACCTGACCCGCCAGGTCGGCAACGCCGTCCCGGTCAACGCCGCCTACTGGCTCGCCCAGCGACTCCAGCCGAGCCTGAACCGAAGCCCCAAGGCGCTCCCGGGCGTCGGATCCGGCTGTCCGGCAGGCGCACCCTGCGCCTGCCGGACAGCCGCGTGGCTGCTCACGAACCGGGGCGACCAGCCTTGCCGGATGCGCCCGGCACGGAACCCGCTCGCCATACACGCATAGATGGTGTACGTTTATTCACGTCATCACCGAGGCCCGGGGATGACACCCCAAGCCGCAACGACCCACGATCAGGAGAGAGCAGCCATGATCCCCGCCGGCCGCACCCCGCTCGGAACCGCAGACGTCGCCCAGCGCATGGGCAGGAAGACGATGCCCCGCGACGCGGAGCTGCCCGAGCCCATCAGCCGCCAGGGCGCCCAGACCCGTATCTGGGACGCCGAGCAGGTCGACGCACAGCTCGCCGGCGACGAAGCGCTTCCGCCGCTGCCGCAGGACGAGTCCCCCGAGGACCTCCTCGACCGTGAGGAGTCCCGCGAGGTGCTCAGCGAGATCGGTGTCGAGCTCAAGCCCGAGGCATGGCGCAGCTACATCAACCACGGCTACGGGCCCAAGCCGGACAAGGTCGTGTGCGGTGTGGCGCACTTCTACCGGCGCACCATCCTCGAGTGGCCCGCTCAGCGCCCCGGCGAGGGTGCCGGCGGCGGACGTCCCAAGGGCAGCAAGGACGGCAAGCCGCGCGACCGGTCCACCAAGGTCGCAGCCCGCCGCGAGCGCATCGCGCGCATGCTGCAGGACGACCCCGACACCTCCGCCGCCCAGATCGCCGCAGCCGAAAACATCTCCGAGCGGCAGGCGTTCCGCATCCTCAAGGAGCTGCAGAGCGACGCCGGCTGACGACCGCGTACCCCGGCACTGCGCAGGCGGTCCCTGGACTGCGCACGCACCTGCCCGACCGTGCGCAGCGCTGGACCGCATGCTGCGCACTGCGCAGCTCGGCCTGTTGCGCACTCGTGGTGCGTTGACCCGTCCGGCGCGCACGCGGCGGTGCGTTGCGCGTGCGCGCAGCAGTGGTGCGTCCCGTTTCCCCGTGGTGCGTTCGAGGACCAGGGCGCGATTCGTCTTTCCCTTCCTCGCCTTCGTCCGGCCTGTCGGGCGGGTGAGGTTGCGGGGGTGACCAGGCGTGGTGCGTGGCAGGGTCAACGCACCACGAACGCACCGGCAACGCACCACGAAATCCGCTGCTCAACCGTGACCTTTACGGGCTCTGGTGGTGCGCGAACCGGTGCGTGGCGTGCGGCTCCATAGAGGCGATCCCGGTCGCCTCGAACTCACGGAGCCCTGCCATGCCTCGTACCCCACGCGGTCCAGCCCCTGCAGCGCCGCCCCGCCCCTCCCGTCATCTCCACTCCCCGAGCACCTCTCCCGAAACGCTGCGGACCGCGCGCCGCAGGGTGTGCGCAGTCCGGATCGGCGTGTGGGCCGCGCTCGCGACAGGCCCGGCCGCCCTCGCCGTCGCCTTCCTGACACCCCGCACACTCATCACGCCTGCGCAGCCGACAGCCGCAGAGGCGCCCGCGGTGCGCAGCACAGACCCAGCAGGCGTGGCAGAACTGTTCTGCGATCTGTGGCTGCGCAGCGACGCCGGCGCCACGGACAGCCGCACTGCGCAGACAGTGCGCACGCTCGCCCCCGATGTCGAACTGCCCCGCCCGGCCGATGCGCAGCGTGCGCAGCAGGTGCTGCGCAGCACAGTCGCAGTGCGCAGTGCGCAGCTGGAAGGTGACCGATGGTCGGTCATCGTCGCTGCGCAGTTCGTCGCCGATGCTGGCCGGGACCAGGCGCAGGGCGGGGCGGTGGTGCGGTACTTCGCCGTGCCCGTCACCGCAGCACCAGGCGCTAGCAGTGCTGGAGCGTTCACCGTGACCGGTGCCCCGGCTCAGGTCGCCGGACCAGTGGCCGCCGCGGCGGGAAGCTCCTCGTTCGAGCATGTCCTCCCGGCAGGTGGTCCGCTCGCGTCGTCGCTGGGCGCGTTCTTCAACGCCTACCTCACCGAGGTCGGTGAGGTGGGCCGCTACCTGTCACCGGGAACCGAACTCGCCGCAGTGCACGGTTCGGGATACACCTCGGTGCGGCTCGACGAGGCAGCAGCCGAGTCCGACCACGCCGACGGAGCCGTGCCCAGCGACGGGACAAGGGTGCGGGTGCAGGCCCGGGTCACGGCGCAGAGCCAGGCGGCGGGCCGGTGGCCGCTCCTCTACACGCTGACGATGACCGCCCGCTCCTCGAGGTGGGAAGTCACCGCACTCGAAGCCGGCGCACCACCAGCGAAACCGGCTGACACGTCCACCTCCGGTAAGGCGGCGGGGGGTGCGCCGCGATGAACGAGAACGTGCTCCTGGCGGGCAAAGCCGCCGACCTCGGTAACTCCCTGCTGGGAACGCTCGGCAACTGGGCCGACCGAGGCCTGCAGGTCGCCCTGATCGCGATCGTCGTCATCACCGTCGTCCGCAAGGCCAGCCTCAAGGCAGGGATCGGCGCACTGATCGGCATGGTGCTGGCACTGGGCATCTACGACTCGCGCACCACGCTCGCGAACCTCTTCGAAGACGAAGTCAAGAACCCGGCAGGCAGCGCCGGTTCCGTCACCGTCATGGTCAACGGCAACGGCAACGGCAACGGCAACGGCAACGGCAACGGCAACGGCAACGGCAACGGCAACGGCAACGGCAACGAGCACGGTGCACAGCCGACCGGGGATGGTGCGTCGTGAGCGCCACCGCTCCTGCACGGTCGCAGGTCGCCCGCGTCTACACGGCTGCCCGCCGTCATCCTTGGGTGCTGGGCAAGCTCGGCGATTGGGTCCTTTGGTTCGGCCCCTACACCCCGGCGCAGCTGGTCGTCATGGCGGGCGGCGCAGTGCTGCTCGTGAAGACGTTCAGCTGGTGGTCGTGGCTGGGCCCGATACCCGTCGTGCTGTGGGCGGTGTCGATCTGGGCGGTGCGCGGGGCGAAGGTCGGCGGCCGCTCCCCGTTCACCGCGGCGCTGGGCTGGCTGACCGTCCTTGCGCAGCACCCGGCGGGCCGGATCGGCGGCCGCGCTGCACGCGACCGGCGCCCCACCCTGCTGTCCGGAGCGTTCGTCATCGAAGGCGCACCGGAGGCCGCTCCTGCCTCAGCCGGCCAGGAAGGTTCGCCGACGCCCGTTCCCGCCGTGTCCCCCGCCGTGCCGGCCAGCGGTCTGGCGCAGCTGCTGGCCGCTGGAGCAGACGGCGGCCGTGCGGTGGGGAGGTCGTGATGCGTGTTCCCTTCCGGCACATCGCCGGTCATCTGGTGTGGTCGACGTCGGGCAGCGTGTGGGCGATCTGGCGCGTGGAGCCGACCGGCGGCCGCTACGTTCCCACCCGCGTCCGTGACGAACTCCTCGGCCGTGTCACCGCGCTGGTGCGGTCCCTGACCGGGGCGCCGAAACTGTTCGGGCTCGCCGCCCGGGTCGACCCGGGCGAGATCGCCGAGCAGATGGTCGACGGCGTCGACTGGCAGCGCCTGCCCGCGTGGGCGGAGACCACGGCCGCCGGACTGGACCTTCTCGCCGGGCAGGAGATGCACCGCCGCACCCTGTGGCTCGCCGTACCGCTCGCCTCCGCGCAGGGCACCCTCGGTCTCGCAGCAACCGGCACCGCACTGCGGGCCGAAGTATGCGACGCACTCGGACTGCCTCCCGTACCGGTGGCCGCCGGCGACGTCGCCCAATACACCGACCGCGCACGGCGCATGGAGGCAGCGATCGGCGGCGGCCTCACACTGCGGCCCGCATCGCCCGCGGAAATCGTGTGGATGGTCCAGCACTCCCTGCACCGCGGCCTGGAAGAACCGCTGCTCGCCGACGCCGAGGAATCGACGCTGTACGGCGGGCGGGTCAAGGACGGACAGTTGCGGTCCCCCTCGTACGCGGACCTCGGGCAGGTCCGGCTCCTCGAAGGCGGCCGCCCCCCTGCTCCCGACGACACCGGCAACGACGGCAAAGGGTCAGGACGTCGCCGTAGCGACAAGAGCACCCAGAAATCCGGGGGGACGTGGTGGCGCAAGGGCGGGGCGTCGCCGCTGCTACGGCGCTGGCTGCAGGTCGAGTGCGAGAACGGCACCGGCTACCAGGCGCATCTCGCGCTCGCCGAACTGCCCGCGGCCCGGACTGTGGAGTCTGCCGACCTGCTGGCGCAGCTCGAATCTCTCGACTTCCCCGTCGACTTCACCGTCGACATGCAGCTGCTGCCCGCCCAGCAGGCAAAGGAGCAGGTGCAGCGCAAGAAGAAGGACCTGCTCGACCAGGCCGAACAGTACGGCGCCCAGCCGACCGGCATGCCGCACTCACTGCCCGAAGCGGCCCGAGATCTCGCTGAAGAGGATGCACGGCTGTCACGCACCAGCGTGGAGGTCGAGGTCCAGTCGGTGACCGTACTCACCGTCTGGGGACCGGACGCGGAAACCTGTGATGCGCGGGCACGGGCTCTTGCCGGACTCTTGGCCGGAGGGGACTACCGGGCGGTGCGCCCGCACGGCCTGCAGGAAGCCCTGTTCTCCCTCGGCCTGCCCTCAGCTCCGCGGCCAGGGGCACTGAGGGAGTTCACCCAGCATCAGCTGTCCGAGGACTGGGCCGCGCTGGGGGCATTCACCAACACCGGGGTCGGGGATCCGACCGGGCTGATGGTCGGCGTCGACATGGACTGCGGCACGATCCGCCCGGTCCTGCTGAACATCGCCGACGCCCCGCAGCAGAACGCCTCCGCCTCGGTCGGCATCGTCGGTGACCTGGGCGCAGGCAAAAGCGTGCTGGAGAAGCTTCTCGCGTCCGCGGTCGTCGACCGCGGCGGCCGGGCGATCGTCATCGACCGCACCCCGATCCGCGAATGGGCCTCGTTCGGCCGCTCGGCTGCCGGACCACGGTGCCAGGTCATCGATGCCGCCAAAGCAGAGCTGTCCATCGACCCGTTGCGGGTGTTCGGCGGGCCGACCGGCGCGCACTACGCCCTGTCCTACCTCACGCTGCAGCTCGGCGTCGGGCCGATGTCCGCGGCCGGAGCCGTGCTGCACCACGCGGTCGAGGAAGCCGCAGCGGGCGAGGCGCCGTCGATGGCGCGGGTGCTGGAGATCCTGCGCACCATGGCCGCCGGTGAATCAGCGGCAGCGGCAGCGACCCGGCGGGATGCGGCTGCCACGATGGCCGACCTGCTGCAGATCGTCGCAGCCAACCCACTGGCCGCCATGGTGTTCGACCCTGATTTGCCGCCGGTCACGCTGGACGGCGACCTCGGCGCGGACATGGTCGTCGTCACCACCACCGGCCTCACCCTGCCCCCGCGGGAGGCGTTCGCCAACATCGACGTCCTGCGCCAGCAGCCGCTCGAGGCGCTGATCGGCCGGGCCGTGCTCTACCTGATCGCAGCAATCGCCCGGCAGGCCGCGTTCAGCGACCCGTCCCGGTTCTGCACCGTCGCCATGGACGAGTGCTACTGGCTCACCTCTTCTGCAGAGGGGAGCGCATTGGTTCACGAGATCCTTCACGACGGACGCAAGCACGGTGCCGGGTGCCTCCTCGGCGCCCACGACGTCGACGAGCTCGGCAACGACGCCGGACTGCTCGCCTACAAAGTCCTCGCCCGCACCAGCGACACCGCCCGCGCCCGCAAGGGCCTCGGATTCCTCGGCCTGGACAGCACATCCGAAGAACTCGTCCGACTCGTCACCACCGGCCTGTCCCCCGTCGGCCACCAGGGCCGCGACGGCGAAATGCTGCTGCGCGACCCCCGAATGCAGGTCGGCCGCATCAAAGTCCACGTCCCGCCGGTGCCGCGGATCCAGCAAGCCATCTTCACCACCCCCGGCACCACCCACGCCGACAGCCACCCGTCCACACCGGACGCGGCGGCCGCTGCTGGAGCGGGGGCCCTGCGATGACAAGGACGTCCAACCTGGGCAGGCGGCCTCTGTTGGGGCTCGCCACCACGGTGATCCTGCTGCTGTGCACCGCCGCAGCGTGTTTCCTGCCGCCCGTCAGCCGACCGAGCAACGCTGCCCAGCCCGCCCCCGCGGGAGTGACGTCCGGCGATCCATGCGACCTCATCCTCGGCGGGGCGCGTGACCGCTGCACCGTGGAGTCGGCGGACAGCGGCATGTCCCCTGCGGCTGCGGAGCGGGGTGACGGCGCTGTCGTGGAGAGCGCCGCGTCCGGTCAGCGGGTGTGGCTGCTGGGGTTCTCCACGGCCGCCCTCACCGCGGCCGCCGGCCTCGCGGTCACGACACGGCGGGTGAGCCGGTGAAGCGCCTCGACCGCGGCAGCCTGCGCTCCGCCGGCTTCGTCTGCCTGCTGACCGTCGTGTTCCTCACGGTGAACTCGACAGTGGCGCACGCCGCAACCGGCAACGCCGAGGCAGGTGACCTGCTGGCGCCGCTGAACATCAGCACCTCCGAAGGCGCGCCGCTCAACGGCTACGAACTGTCCGCGAGCGGCGGTTCGATCTTCTCCTTCACTTCGCAGGCGCTCGCCTTCATCCTCAGCGGACTGTTCACAGTCATCCGGGTTCTGGTGGGCCTGGCGTGCTGGGCGATCGAGTTCGCCTTCCGGTTCCCCCTGATGAAGGCGCTGGCCGGTCCAGCGCAGGAGGTGTCCGACGCGTACGCGAACGTCGTCGTGAACACCCTGGGGCTGAAGGGCCTGCTGCTGTCGTGGGCGTTCGTGTTCGGGCTGATCCTGATGGTCCGCGGAAAGGTCGGCACCGGGCTCGGGGAAATCGTGCTGACCCTCGTGATTGCCGCGCTGTCCGCGTCGGTGTTCGTCCGCCCCGACTACCTGCTGGCCGACAACGGACCCCTCATGCAGACGCAGCAGGCCGCGGCCGAGGTCGCGCAGCACACCGTCAACTCCTACGACTGGGGCGGAAAGATCGCCTCCAGTCCCTGTGCCAGCACCACCGGCGCCGCGGAGAAGGCGTGCTACGCCCGCGAAGCCAGCAAGCCCGTCTCGTCCGAAGACGTGGCCCGCCCGATCCAGGACTCGGTCACCAACGCCCTGGTCGTCAAGCCGTACATGCTCCTGCAGTACGGACGGATCCTCGACCCCGCGAAGCAGGCCGACCGCGAGGCCTACCGCGCCCACCTCAAGTGGATCACCGGCGGCTACAGAACCGACGGTGACAAGAAGCAGGGCGGAAACGACGGCGACGGCAAGAAGAATCCGTGCGATCTGATCAAGGGGGAAGCCCGGGAGTACTGCGACGACGGCAGCGGCGGATCCGGCGGGGACACCGACGTCCCGCCCGTCCCGCTCACTCCGGGCGATGCCCTGCTCGACGAGGCCAGTCCCCTGCTGGACCAGGAGGACGTGGAGTTCGCCGCGTTCCTCAAAGACCTCGAGGCGGCAGGCGACGTCGGCAAGGAGTGCGCCAACTACGCCACAACACCCACCTGGTGGCGTGCCGCGGGGGCAGTGCTCCTGCTGATCGCCGCGCTGCTGGTGTGCGCGATGCTGCTGTCCTCCGCGATGGTGCTGCTCGGCATCCAGGCCGCCGACGTGGCGGCCGCGGCCGCCGGCGTCGTCGCGTTCGTCGTCGGCATGCTGCCCGGCCCCAGCCGCCAGGCCGTGTGGAAATGGGCAGCCGTCTTCTGCATCTCCACCGTGACCATGTTCGGGATCTGCATGTTCCTCCCCTTCTTCGCCATCGCCGTAGACGTGATCCTCACCGACGGCCCCGACCTGATGGTCGAACGGATCCTCCTCCTCGACGTCATGGCCCTCGTCGGCCTGGCGCTCCACCGCCGCCTGCTGACCGGCATCGTCTCCTTCGGACAGCGCATGTCCCTGCGGATGCGCTACGCCAAGGTCGGCGGCACCCACCTGCCCGGCGACACCTCCGAACTCGGCGCCGCACTCGCGATGAACGGGATCGGTGGGATGGGCAGTTCATCCGGGCTGCTGATCGGCGCCTCCGGAGCGCACCGCATCTTCGGGATGCGGCACCGGATCCTCGGCAGCCTCGCCGCCCTCGGCGACGGTGCCGGGATGCCCATCGACCCGGGCCGGCTCCTGACAGACGCGGCAGCGGAAGGCCGCCGCGGCCTGGCTCCCCTCGCACTCGGGATGCACGCCGGCCGCCTCGCACTCCGCGGCGCCCACGCCGCGCTGATCGGCCGCCGCCCGCCCGAGGAAGACGAGTCACTGAAGCTGCTGCGCGCCATCGCCAACGGGGACGGTGAAGGCCCCGGCGGTTCGGCTGCAGCGGGGGGACTTGTCGTGAACCGCAGGACCGGGGAGATCCTGCACAATCCGCGGACTGACCGGCCGCTGCTCGGCTCCCGTATCCACCAGCATGCTTCCCGGCTGCGCGGCTACCGCATCGCCAGCCGCACCGCACGCATCGGATACGGGGCCACCCTCGGCCTGCCCCGCACCATCCAGACGGGCAAAGGCAAGGCCTCGCAGTACACGCAGGACGCGCGGACCCAGCTGCAGGTCGCCGCGAACCAGGTCCGCGAGGACGCCACCGGTTGGCAGTCTGCGGGCCGTACGGTCATGCGCCCGGTCGACCGCGCCTCCCGGCGCCTGGCCACCGCATGGAACGTGCACGACCCCGCGGGCCGGGCACGCGACGCCGCCAGCGCAGCAATCATCTACACCTCGACCCCGACAGCCCCCCGCGGCTTGGGCGAGCGCGGCAGCACGGCATCACGGCCGGAAGAGCCGTCCGTTGATGCCCGCAGGCGGGTGTTCGACGCCCTCATGCGGGCCCAGCGCGAAACATGGGACAACCGTCCGGCCTGGGGCGAGTCGCGGCTTGCTCCGCCGTCGGGCAGCACGGGCAGCGGCTGGAGCCGTAGCGGCAGCGAGAGCTCCGCAAGCGGCTGGGGCAGCACCAGCGGCGAAAACGCCACATCCAGCAGCAGTTCGGGGAGCAGTGCGCCCGAAGGGAGTCCGTACGACGGAGGGCCATTCGACGGTGACCCGTACGTCCGGGGTCCGTACGGGGACGGCGGCGATCCGTACGTGCAAGGTCCGTACGACGGCGACGTGTGGCAGCAGTGGCCCGGCGAGGAGCCCGGCGGGGGTGATCGGGAGTGAAGCGCTGGAGGAAGGCGGGCTGCCTCGGCGTGATGCTGCTGCTGTGCGCGGTCGGCTGCTCGGTGCCGATGATGACGGTCCTTTCCGCCGCCGGCAGCCTCACCCTCGCCCAGGACAGCCAAGGGCAGGAGGACAACGGCGGGGAGGCCGCGGGGATACCCGGTCGGATGCTCGCCGCTTACAAGAACGCCGCGGCCGCCGTCGGCAAGGAAGTGCCCTCATGCAAGGGGATGCGGTGGCCCGTCCTGGCGGGGATCGCCCGGATCGAGTCCAACCACGCGACCGGCCGCACCGTCGGTGAGGACGGGACCATCACGCCGCGGATCCTCGGCCCCGTTCTCAACGGCTCCGGCGCGGGCGGCAACACCACCGCCTTCCGCGACACCGACGGTGGCCGGTGGGACAGCGACACCCAATTCGAGCGGGCCGTCGGGCCGTTCCAGTTCCTCCCCCAGACCTTCAAGGCGTACGGGAAGGACGGCAACAAGGACGGGACCATCGATCCGCACCAGGCCGACGACGCCGCCCTGGCCGCGGCCGTCTACCTGTGCGGCGACGGCCGCAACCTCGGCGACCGGAGCCAGCTGAAGAAGGCCCTGTTCGTCTACAACCACTCCGACGCCTACGTGAACGACGTCCTGGGCTGGATCGACCAGTACACCGCCGACGCACAGTCCAACGGCGATGTCGATCTCGGCGCCGTCACCGGCACGGTCCGCACCGTGCTGGAGGCCGCGCTGCAGCAGCGCGGCGTCCCCTACTCCTGGGGCGGCGGCAGCCCCAACGGACCGTCGTCCGGGGTGTGCTGCTCACCCGGCGGACAGAACGGGACCACCGTCATCGGCTTCGACTGCTCCGGCCTGACCCGCTACGCCTTCGCGCAAGCCGGAGTGACACTCCCCCGCACAGCCGCCGCCCAGGCAGGCGCCGGCACCCGCATCCCCGCCTCCGCCGGAATGGGCGCTCAAGCCCGGCGACCTCGTCTTCTACGGCTACATCCCCACCAGCAACAGCACCATCCATCACGTCGGGATCTACCTCGGCAACGGAAAAATGATCAACGCCGCCCGCCCCGGCACCAAAATACGGATCGACGCCGTGACCTCCCTGCCCGACTACGCGGGAGGGGCACGCATCCTGTGACCACACCAGCAACCGACCGCCGTACAGGGCGCGCTCTCATGACGGCCGCCTGCCTGCTCGCCACCAGCGGATGCCTCCTCATCACCATCGCCCTCACCGGCAACGGCACGACCGCGACCTCTGATGGGGCACACCGCCGTCCCAACGCGGCGGCGTCCTCGTCCCCGGACCACCCCGCCGCTCCACCGTCGGTCGGCGGAACGCCGTCGCGGCCGGCAGCCTCCGCATCGGCGGCGCCGGTGAGTGAACTTCCGCCGCCCGGTTCCGGACCGGGTGCGGATCCGCTCGTGCAACGCGCCCTCGATGAGGCGATCGCCCCCGACCTGCACGCGGACACCGAACGACGCCTCGTAGGCGAGGGCCGGGCGGTGTGGACCGCGGAGGTGACCGGTGCCGGGCGCGACCGGTGGCCCGCCTACTTCACCGACACCAGCAGGCCGTCGTCCTACACCCGCGTGCGGATCCAGGCAGCGATCGCCCGCCGCGCCCACAGCCAGCCGGCCACCGCCACGGCGGTGGTGCATCTGGTGTGGGCCGGAGCAGACCCGTCCGGCACCTACCGCGACGGCCGCACCGCAACCGTCCGCTTCACCCGCGAAGGAGCGTCATGGCTTCCCGTCCGATAGAAACCGCGTCCGCACCGCTTCTGGTGTGGGACGCCGTCGTCGCCCTCGCCTCCTGGGCATGGACAGTCGCGAACTGGCTGTACGACAACGCCCTGTGGCTGGGCCTGTCCGGCATCGTCGCCTGGTGCGCCTGGGAGATGGTGCAACGCAAGCTCGCCGCGAAGGCCCTGGCACAGCGCACCCGCATCGAGCTGGTTCCTTCGCGGCAGTTCGAGACGAACAGCGAGGAGGTATTGCGGTTCGGCGCCCAGCTGATGCGTGCCGCCGGCGCGGGGCCGTGGTGGACTCCGCGGGAGGCGCGCAGTGTGCGGATCCGGCTGCGCGCCGACGGCACCACGCCCCTGTCGTACCAGATTGAGGCCCCCGCCTCCGCGAAGCACCTTCTGATACAGACGCCCTACGCCCGCGTACGGACCAAGCCGGCCCGTGCCCTGCAGGACAAGCAGCGCACTCACACGGTGCGGGCCGTGTTCGCGCTGCACGGCATGGCGGGCGCCCGGCTGCGGGAGGTCCCGCTGGAGCCCGACCCGCTGCAGCCCCTCATCGACGCCGTCGCCGACCTGCGGGCAGACCTGGGCGACCTGGCGGAGGTGTGTCTGGACATCTCTCCCGCCCACCGGTGGGGGCTGCGGGCGCGGCGCTGGCAGGTCCTCGATGCGGCCCGGCAGCATGCGCGCAGGGAATCGCGGCGCGAGGCCCGGTGGATGACGCAGGACGCGGCCACCATGGAGGACGCTCTGTCCTGGCAGCTCACCAAGCTCACCGTGCCTCGCGAGCAACGCAGCGGCGACGGGCGCCGGCTCCTGATGACTCCGCGGCCGCCACGCGTGGACCGGGACAAGGTGCTCGGCAAACTCGTTGAGGACGCCGGCCTGGTCCGTGTGCAGCTGCTGGTGCGCTGCCAGTCGGACACCGTCGGCCGCGCCGAACGCAGGCTGCGGCACATCGAGGCGGGCCTGGATGTGTTCGCTGCCCGCACCCGGCTCTCCTCGATGGGCACCTCGTGGGGGCCTTTGCGTATCGGACCGGACCGATGGCCCTGGCGGCTGCGCTTCGACGAGCAATGGGCGAGCGGCCTCATCCGTCCGGCGCGCGATTCCTGGGCCCGGATCGAGGAGCTTGCCGGATTCCTCAAACCCCCCACGAAACACGCCCGTCTGCCGCTTCTGGGCAGCGACATCCCCACGTATGCGCCTGGTGAGCCGCTGGTGCCGCAGGGCTGGTACCACGGTCCGGACGGCCGCGAACGCCTCGTCGCGACCCATGAGGACGACACCCTGTTCGAGGTGCAGGTCGGCAAGGCAGGCTGGGGCAAGACCAGGCGAGCACTGTGCCAGGCCACCGCGAGTGCGCACAACGGGCGCGGGCTGGTGTTCATCGACCCGCACCGGGATTCCTGGCCCACCGTCGCGCCCTACCTCGCCCACAAGAAGATCATGGCTAGGGCGTGGCTGTTCGACCTGACCGTGCGCGATCCCCAAGACCGGCTGGCGTGTTGGAACCCGCTCAGCATGACCGCCGGCCAGGCACCGGACGAGGTGGTCACGGCGACGGTCGACGCTTTCGCCAGCAGCCTGGGGTGGGGAGATGCGAATGCGCCCCGCGCGATCACCATCCTCACCAAGGCCATCGAGGCGCTCGTCACCGTCAACGCCCAGGCCGTCGCCGCCGGCCGAGGCGAGTGTCAGGCCACCGTGTTCCAGATCCGCACCCTGCTGACCGACCTCGCATTCCGCTCACAGGTCGTCTCCCGCCTCAGCAAGGAGGCCGCCCGCTGGTGGGCGACGTCGTTCCCCGAGATCCCCAAGGACGCGCTGCCGACCGTCCTCAACCCGCTGGACCGGCTCGCCGCCTCCCCTGTCACCCGCGCGTTCCTCGGCTCGCCGACCGGCAGCTACAACATCCGCGCCGCCATGGACCACTCCCACGTCGTATGGATCTGCCCGGCCGGCACCGGCCCCACCGGCCGGCTCCTGGTCTCGCTCCTTGTGCGCGACATGCTCCGTGCCGGGCTCTCGCGCCGCGACACCCCCGAACGGCACCGCCGTCCGTTCCGCGTCTACCTCGATGAGCTGATCTCGCTCGACGGGGCCGCCTCCACCTCGCTCGCCGAGATCACCGAACAGCTACGCAAGTTCGGCGTCCGGATGCACGGCATGACGCAGCTCCTGCACCGCATCAGCCCGGACGTGCGCACCGCGCTGCTGCAGAACGCCTCCTGTCTGTCGACGACCGCGGGATCCGTCGAAGCGATCCGGCACATCACCGACGAATGGGCAGGCCAGGTCGACCCCGCCGACGCCGCCGGACTCGACCGTTTCCATCACTGGGCCTCCTTCACTGTCCGTGGCAAACGCGTCGGGCCGCTGCAGGTCCGCGGCCCCGACCTGGACGAGGTCTTCGGCCACCAGGCGCGGCCGGGAAAGGTACGGGCTCTGCTCGCCGCCGCGCACACCAACACCGGCGCCCCTCCTGCAGCGCGCCGAGGGCTACGAGGAGCACGCGTTCGAGGACTGCCAGGAACTGCGCACGTTCAGAGGCCGGATGCGCGACCGCGACCTGGCGCCTCCGTCCCTACCTGACGAGCTGGCCTTCGTCGACCATGGAGCTGGAGTCGATCCTCGCCGCCGCGGAGACCACCGACGAAGGCAGGGCCGTCGAGAACCTGGACGACGTCTTCTCCCGGCTGGCCCGGGAGACGGTCGGCATCCAGGACATCGACGCTCTCCTTGGGGCAGCCGGATGAGCGGGCGGGGACGGCGAGCCGTCCTGCCGTCGGCCGACCACCGCACCGAGCCCCCGACAGCCCCGGACGGCCTGGTCGTCACCGTCGTGAACAAGGCCGGGCACAAGCAGGCTTACGACTTCGCCGCCTTGCCGGTTGCGGAGCCTATGCAACGCTCCCTGGCCGCTGCCTTCGCCGCTCAGTCCCGCCTCTGGAACAGCCACAGAACCGCGGGGAACCACCGGGGCAGGCTGCTGGTGTTCGCGCGGTTCTTGTCCGAGCTGGAGCATCCTCCCCAGGACCTGAGCGAGCTGACCGCCGCCACGCTCAAGCGCTGGCGCGCCCAGCACATCAGCACCAACTACGGCAGGAGCACCTTGCGGACCGTACGCACCCTCCTGCAGAACGCTCCGCAGCTCGGCACCGGGCCGGTGGCCGAAGAGCTTGCCCGCCGCGTCCCCAGCCCGAGGCCCAGCAAGCAGTCCTATGAGGAGCCGGATCGGGAGCGGGTACTGCTGGTCGCGCGACAGCAGTTCCGGAGCGCGTGGATGCGAATCCGCGAGAACACCCTTCTGCTGGAGAGCTGGCGGGCCGCCGCACTGAAGGAAGGCAGCCGTGAGTGGCGGATCGGCAAGATCCTCGATCACCTTGCCCGCACCGGTGACGTCCCTCGCACCGCATCGCCGGGCGGGAAGCACCACGTGACGAATCGCAGGCTTCTGGGCGGCAAGAGCCCCGACGGCACGTGGGGCAGGCTGTTCCTGACGCGCATGGAGGTCACGGCGCTGGCCGTTTTACTGACCGACCGGTTCGCCTGGAACCTGTCCGTCTATGACCGGATGCCGGCCCCGACCGCGACGCCGTCGGTTGGAGAGGCGGGCTCGGTGACCTACCAGGTCCAGGTGGAAAAGCGCAGAGCGGGCGGGGGCCGGTGGTTCTCCACAGAGAACATCACCGACTCCGGGGCCGACTCCGCTGGACGGCTGATCACGCAGGCGCTGGAGGCCACCGCTCCTGGTCGTGCGCTGGTTGCCCGCCTGGCGCCAGGGACCGATCTGCTGATGGTCTCGCGCACGCACAGCCTCAGCGGGGCGGACTTCCGGGACTTGGACCGGCCCCACCCGGTGGGCCTCTTGTCCTTCGGTGTCGCCGACTACGACGCGAAATGGTGGGCACACACCCACAGGCTGGGAGGGTCGCCGTTCCAGAGGGCTCGCCGGACCACGGTGACACGCGAAGGCCGGCCCATGCAGCACACTCGGGGCACCCACGAGCGCACCTATGTTCTGCCCGACCAGCGTGTTCAGCGCGCTTCACGGGACGTCTTCGAAGCCGGCGCCCGCGCGGCCCTGGAACAGGCCAAAGCCGTTGTCTTCGCCGGGAACATCTCGGACATGCCGGATCCGGATCATCAGGAGACCGCCACGGTTGACTGCGCGGACGACACGGCCAGCCCCTGGCCGACTCCGCAGGGCGGATGCGGGGCGGACTTCCTGCTCTGCCTGGCCTGCCGCAACGCTCACGTTCATCCCGGCCATCACCCGCGGCTCGCTCATCTGCACGAGCAGCTGCAGAGCCTGCGGTCCGTTCTGGACGACCACGCCTTCAACGAGCGCTGGAGCGATCACCTTCTGCGGCTGGAGGACCTGCGTGACAAGGTCGGCCAGTCCGTCTGGAGGGCCGCTCAAGACCGCACCGACGACACCGACCGGGCTGTTGTCCAGCTCTTGGTGAAGGGAGAGCTCGCCCCGTGACCACCGCTCCGGTCGCCGAGAACGACCCGTACAGGCTGCCCATGCCCGCCCCGGACTCACCCGTGGTGCTGCCCCGATGGATCAGCACGGGCAATACGCACCCGAACTCCCGCTATCAGGATCCCGTCTGGTCCCTTGCCCCACTCATCGACAACCCCAGCACCTGCCTGATCGCGATCCGATGGAAGCACTGTCCGGCACCCTTGCACGGCCAGGTGAAACTGGCGGTCTGGACGATGATCAACGGCCAGCTTCGCCCCACCTACCTCAAGACCCGCGGGCACGGGGCCCGGCCCCGGACATCGGGCTTGGACATGCGGGACACGTGCTACGAGTGGATGCGGCTCGCCCGTTGGCTGCATGAACGCGGCATCGACAGTCTCGCCGCCTGCACCGCCAAGGAATGGCAAGCCTATGCAAGCGAGCGCTGGGACAGCGGTGTCAACCGCGACACCGCAGAGGCCATCTGCGCAAACCTGACGGATCTTTGGGCATTCGACCAGCTCAGTGCCCGCCCTACGGGCATCACCCGGCCTCCGTGGGACACCCTGAGCTTCGACGACTTCCTCCCCGCGGCAGACGGCGCGGCCCGGGGAGAGAACTCGACGGAGCCGTTGGACCCGCAGGTCCTCGGACCGCTGCTGGTCTGGGCTATCCGGTTCGTCGAGGACTTCGCCGATGACATCCTCGCCGCCTGGATCGAGCGGTGCCGTCTCACTGCCCTGGCCGCCGCCAACACGCCCACTGCCGAGGGCCGGGCCGCCCTTGAAGAGTTTCTGCTGAGCCGAGTCCGAGCGGGATCGTGCCTGCCCAGCACCTCAAACAGAGGGAGGCTGGGGCTGGCAGTCACTTACGTCGCCGCCGTCACCGGCGCCAGCCGCAACCAAGTCGATCACTTCAAAGAGCGACATGGGCTCTCGGCCCTGGCCGCCCAGCGACCGGGGCCGTGTCCGATGCGGGTGCCGGTCACCGGGCAGATCAACGGCAAAGTCTGGCGCGAGCACCTGGATTTCAACGAGGCCGCCGAGCTGATGCGGCATCTCGGCACCGCCGCCGTGATCATCTGTCTCTATTTGACCGGCATGCGACCGCAGGAAGTCCAGGGCCTGCGGTCCGGGTGCTGCCCCGACCCCGAACCCGCCGCCGACGGCACCGTCGGACGACACCTGATCCGCAGCCGTCACTACAAGAACGTCACCGACGATGACGGCAACCACGTCTCCGACGGCGAGGAACGTGAGGTCCCCTGGGTCGCTATCACGCCGGTTGTCCAGGCCATCCGCGTTCTGGAACGCATGGTGCCCGAGGGGGAACTCCTGCTCAGTGCCGCTCACCACGACTTCCCCGACTCTCGCGGCTACCACGGCACGTTGAAGAACAACGCCCTGAGCAACCGGATCGAGAGATTCGTGGCTTGGGTGAATCAGGAAGCCGAGGGGCAGGGCCTGCCTGGACAGGTAATCCCCGAGGACCCGCATGGCGCGATCGGCCTGAGACGGTTCAGAAGGAGCCTGGCCTGGCACATCGCCCGCCGTCCTGGCGGACTGATCGCGCTGGCGATTCAGTACGGGCACATGCGCACCATCCTGGATGTGCGCACCTCCAGCGGCTACGGCTCCCGCAGCCGAGGCGGCATCCACAGCGAGCTCGACATCGAGACCGCTCTCGCCGCAGCCGACACCGCCGCCCGTCTGCGCGACCGCCTCGCCGCCGGGGAGAAGGTCTCCGGTCCCGGCGCCCGACGGGCCCTCACCGCTGCCGCCCGGACCCCGCGCTTCGAGGGACGCATCGTCCCTGGGACGTTTGCGAGGAAGGCCGCCAAGTTCCTCGCCCGGGAGGGCGTGGTGCTCTATGACAACCCCGACGCGTTCTTGATCTGCGCGTTCAAACACGACACTGCCCTCTGCGAACCCGAGCCCGGCGCGACGGCCCCGCGGCAGTACAACTGTCGGCCCGGCTGCGGCAACACCGTCCGCACCGACACCCATGCCCACCAGCCGCGGGAGCGTGCCAGCGAGATCGACCAGCTCGCCGCCCACGCCCCTGGCCCGGTCGGCAAGCGGCTACGAGCCAACGCCGACAAACTCCGCATGACAGCCGACACCCACGACGCGACCGTCCAGACCGCCGAGGCACTGGCATGAACCACCAGCACCAGGACGAGCGCTCCCGCATCCGTGAGGCGATGGACCGGCTCCTGGCCGGACAGGCCACCACCTGGAACGGCAGCCTCACAGTCGTCGCACTCGCCGCCGAGGCCGGCGTCCACCGCATGGCCCTCCAAAAGCGCCATGCCGACCTGAGGAACGAGTTCTACGAGCGCGTCCGCACCGAAACACGACAGGTCCCAGAATCCGAAAGGCGCCTTCGTGGGACCGTCACCAAGCTCAAGGAGACCGTCGCCAACCAGAAAACCGAGATCAAGGAGCTTCGCCAGCTGGTCACCAGGCTCACGTTGGCCAGCGCCGTACTCACCCAAGACGACGATCAGCAGACACAGGGCCCACCTGCCGCCGACAACGTCGTGCCGTTCCGCCGATCGACCCCCTGAAGGCGACCCACCCACTCAGCCTGCCCCTCCCGGAATTGCTGGGAGGGGGGCGGCGGCGCAAGCTCTGCACCCGGTGGCTCACACTTCCCCTCACGATTGCGAGGAAGTCGCTGCGCGCATATCAGGTGTAGCGGTACGGTTCCGGGCGGTAGCGTCGAAATAGGGGGCAGGGATGCTAGTGGATGCATTGGCGGCGCTGGCCGCAGCGGGGGGTACCGCGGTAGTGCAAGCCGCGGGCACGGATGTGTGGGTGGATTTCCGGCAGCGAGTGGCCGGTTGGTTCGGCCGCGGGGATGCTCAGCGCGAACAGGAGGAATTGGAGCGGCTCGACCAAACCGTGGCCGTTCTGACGGCCGCCGATTCGGAGGAGCTTCAGCGGGTGCGCGACCGCCAGGAGGCGGCCTGGCAGACCCGCTTCGAGATGCTGCTGGAAAGCCTAGACCAGGATGTGCGCGAGCAGGTCGCTGCCCGGCTACGCGCCCTGCTGGCCGAGTACACCTCAGCCGCCGGCGGGACATCGTCCGGACCCGGAGGTCTAGCCGTGGGCGGAAACGTGGATATCCGAGCCGACCGCGGCTCAGTCGCCACGGGAGTACTCCACGGAGGTGCGCACATCGGCCCCCCTCCGGCGCCGGATCCGTCCCAGGGCTGAACGGACCGGCCGCCACCAGCCCCACACACCCCGCTGCTCTCTCGCTTGGAAGCCTTACCGCCCGGGCCGACAATCACAGTCTCTCTATCGGCCACGTCAGCCAAGTGACCTACAACGCTGCTTCCGTCGGGCAGGATCACTCCGTCAGCACTGCGGCATCAATCGCCCCCGGGCGGCCAATCAGCCAGTGCGCCGATCCCTTCTCCCTGGAGGTACACCGGGCTATCGAGCTCGGCCTCCACGAGGAAGACGGATCCGGATTACCGCTCTTGCCCCCATATATCGCACGCGCACATGACGCCCGGCTGCATGAGATCGTGCAGCGCGCAGCTGAGGGCGTGAGCCAACTGGCCGTGCTGGTGGGAGAATCATCGTCGGGCAAGACTCGGGCTTGTTGGGAAGCCGTGCAGGCGCTCCCGGCAGAGTGGCGGCTCTGGCATCCCTTCGCCCCCAGCCGGCCCGAAGCCGCTCTGCGTGACCTGGGCCACGTCCGCCCCTGCACCGTCGTGTGGCTCAACGAGATCCAGCACTACCTGCTGACGGCAACCAAGACACTCGGTGAGCGCGTCGCCGCAGGACTGCACTCGCTTATGCACGATCCCGAGCGGGCTCCCGTGCTGGTGCTCGGAACAGCCTGGCCCGAACACTGGGCCACCATCACGACCCCGCCCAGAGCCAAGGAAACGGACCAGCACCCCCAGGCCCGTGCCCTGCTCACCGCCACAGGCGCAGCCATCGTCGTGCCTGACCGATTCAGTCTAGCTGACCTGCGGTCTCTGCAAACAGCGGCGTATAACGACCCGCGCTTGGCCTACGCCGCCGAGCATGCAGAGCAAGGGCACATCACTCAATACCTGGCCGGTGCACCAGCCCTAATCGACCGCTACCGGACCGGCCCTCCGGGCGCGAAGGCACTGATTGAAGCAGCCATGGACGCACGGCGTCTCGGGCACGGCCCAGCCCTGCCCCTCACTCTGCTCGAAGCTGCCGCCGACGGCTACCTCACCAACCACCAGCGCGACCTGCTGAGCGACGACTGGTTGGAACGTGCCCTCACCTACGCCGCCGCTCCTCTATATGGCATCTGCGGCGCGCTCACGCCTATCCGCCCTGGCGGCGCTCAACCAGCCTTTGCCCACCCCCACTATCTGCTCGCCGACTACCTTGAGAATTACGGCCGCACCGTCCGTGGCATCACCCCGGCCCCCGCTTCTCTGTGGACAGCCTTCACCGACCACGCCAGCCGCACCGACCTCCCCTCGCTCGCCAGGTCTGCTGGTGACCGTGGTCTGATGAAGCTGGCCGTTCAACTCTGGACAGCAGCCGCAGCCGCCGGTGACTTAACGGCATGCCTCCGGGTGGCGGAAACCCTGGTAGAGGCAAGCCGCGAAGAGGAAGCACTGCCGTGGTTCCAACACGCCTGCGAGCTGTACTCCGAGGCGCCCGAAATGGGTCGCCCCGGGCTGCTGTATTGGGTGTGGAACCGGCTGGTGCACGCTGGATATCCTCAAGTTCCATGGGTCGATGACACCGTGTGGAAAAGGAGCGTCGCGGCGAACGGCGGTGAGCTGATTTTGCCGGCAACCGTCGCCCAACTTCAGGAGGTAAGGGGGACGGAGGAGGCGCTTTCCTGGCTGCGCGACGCCGGTGAGACAGGCAACACCTACGCAACCCGCACCGCCGTGGAAATGCTCATCAAAGCCGGCCGCACCTCCGAAGCCCTCAGATGGATTCAGCATGCCGCCGAAAGCGGGCATCCTGAAGCGGCATCCGAGGCGAGCTTCGCTGGCGCCGAGGTACTGAAGGAAGCTGGTCGCATCGACGAAGCCCTCACCTGGTACCAGCGCGCCGCCGATGGCGACCACCAAGTATGCGCATTGGAGGCTGCGTTCAAGGCGGCCGAGATGCTGAAGGAAGCTGGTCGCATCGACGAAGCCCTCACCTGGTATCAACGCATGGCGACCACTACTGGGCTACCCCAGTGGCTTCGCGACATGTGCACCGGAGCAGCCTACGCGGCGGCCACCATGCTTCAAGAGGCAGGCCGTTCAGAAGACATGCCCGTCTGGTTGTGGCAGCGTGCCGAAGCGGGCGACGTCTACACCATGATCGTGCTCGTCGAAGTGCTGGAGGAGGCGGGCAGGAACGATGAGCTGTTGGCCTGGTTGCGGAACCGCGCGGAAAGCGGTGATCCACTGGCCATGTATGCGATGGCTCGCGGTTCCATTTTTGGCCATGCCGAGCACGCCGAATTCTGGATTGAGCGCGCCATTACATGCCTTCAGAGCGTAGATGCTGCGCACTCCTTGCACCAGAGACTCAAGGAGTGGGGCGGTGACGCATTTTCGGACGGGCCTACGGCACTGGAACTGGCGGTTGAGCTCTTGGAAGCAACTGGCCGGGCAGATGAAGCTGACGCCTGGATCCGGGACCGCGCCGAGGGAGGCGACCCTGTCGCTGCCAAGGAACTGGCCTCGAGGTTGAGGGCGGTGGGGAACACTGCCAAAGCGCTTGCCTGGTATCAGCATGCTGCGGAAGCCGGTGACCACTCCGTCGTGATCGACATTGCCGACACTTTGGGAGAGATGGGCCGCATTGAAGAGGCTATATCCTGGTACCAGCGTGCCGCAGAAAGACAACAATACTCCCTAGACGTCGGCGATATCTTCTCACTGCTCGAGAAACGGGGGCGCCTCCACGAGGCGAGGCGATTCAAACAGTACGGGTTAGCACCCGACGGCTCGCTTTCCAAACGGTGGGAGGCGCTGCCACCGCGGTAGGACCCTCGTGCCAGCTCACCCTCCTGTGAGACGTTCGAGAAGCCGAGATCACACTGAGTTCGTTCTCGGCGAAGGCTCAGGGCACCAAGTCACCACTGGCCTTCGTCAGGCTGTTTTCAGCCGGCGTGGGGCCGGCTGAACCGGTGGTCGGCGGGCAGGCGGGGCGGTTCGGGCACGCGGCTGACGCTCAGCGCGGTGGCTCCTCGCCGGGCATCGCGACCGTGTCGTCGCATATGGGGAATGGCACGAACGGGCCGCCCTTGCCGGTTGGCAGGGCGATCACCAACTGCGTGGCTGACCTCATGGCGGGTCAGGGCTTTGTCGAGCAGGCGGTAGGGGGTGGCAGCTGTCGCGCTCACAGCGGCAGCACTGTCCCCGCCCCGGCCTCTGCCGCCAAGCCCTGGCGCGGATCGCAGACGAAGCCGGCCCGCCCGCTGGCCGGGAACCATTTGTGGCAGTTGCGGCACTGGCGCGGTTTGCGGGCAGGACAGTTGACTCCAGACTCCAGGAGACTGAACACAAGAGCTTGACGGGGAAGCTGGTGGAGGCGCTCGCCCGCACCGGGTACGTGGGCGTGTGCAAGATTGCTGTCCGCTCCAGGGAACGGCTTGCCGTGCTCCGACCGCGCCACGGGCTGCTGATCTGCCAGAGCCTGCTGTGGCCCGAGGAGGTGCGCGATCCTGGAGACCTCACCTCATCCGCGCCTGTCACGGACCGGGAGCTGCAACTCGCCGAGGTGTTGGTACGGGAGCTCACGGGCATCGAAGTCGGCGAGCTGCATGACGAGTACCGGCACGCGCTGGAGGAACTGGTCAGCGCCAAGGTGTCGGGGGGGAGAGATCGCCGCCCCTCCTGAGCCTGAGCCGGCGCTGGACCTGATGGCCGCGCTGGAGGCGAGCGTACGGACGGCGCGGGCCGCGCACCGGGACTGACGGCCGAGCGCATCACCGTAAGCGTGCGAGGCCACGCTACGAGCATCCGGCCTGGCAGGTAGCGCCCGGGGCCCGACCAGGGCAGGCCCCCTCCCGCTCGGTGCTGGGCCTGCCCTGCCGAACCCGCCGAAGCCATCAAGTGGACGGCTCCAGCGGCGAGGTGATCGCTGCGCTGCAGTTTTCTAGTGCGTCTCCGGATCGGAGGCTGCGGTCGCGGCTGTGTTCGGCCCGTACCAGGTGTTCATGAGGTCGGGTCTGGCACGGGCATGCCGGTCAGTTGTTGGGCGTGCCGCGCTAAGAAGTCATCTCATTTGGCGAGTCTGCGGTAGCAGATGAGGGTGCAGGCGATGCTTGTGAAGGCGAGGAAGTGCTCGGCTTTGCGCTCGTAG
>NZ_JBWKCY010000044.1:0-28225 GCF_056436245.1 Streptomyces sp. NPDC043812 | reverse complement strand
TGTCCGCACGCCCACCCGGGAGAGGGCGGGGAATGCGGGGATCGCGGTTGCTTGACCGGAGACCACCTCACTATCGATGTCCTGCGGTACCCGGGCTCTGCAATTCCGCCCGGGCGATCCTGATGGCGCTCGGCTCCTCCGTTCTTTCCTCTTGATCAACACTTACCAACGGGGACTGCGTACTGCGGTACTGCTCTACTGCGGTACTGCTGGTGATGCGAACCGCTCAGTGGCCTGTGACAGCGCCACTCTTCGACAGTCAGCCTGGTCGCCCGTCCTGCATCTGCTCTGGCTCAGAACCCCACTGCCGACCTCCCGGTGCGCGCGCCCGCAGCCGACGCCTTCACCGAGGTACTGCTCTGACTTCACTGCTGGGTACTGCGAACTGCACTTACGAGTACTGCCACTGCGTTCACTGCGGTACCACTCACGGCGGCCCCTGATCACTGCGGGCCACCCGGTCCGGTCGCCAGTACCGTCGCCATCCTGCAACAACCCTGGCTTCGAAACTCCACCACCGCACCGTCCTGCAACTGCGGTACTGCTGCCCGGCAGTTCGTCTCTGCCGGGCCCTGCTGTCTCTCTGGCTACGAGAGAAACCATAACCACACCACCGCCCAATGTCTACTCCGGTCAGCATAGATTTCCGCGTGTTCGACAGTGAGGTAATCAACCTCGAACAGATACGGCGAGCAGGTGCAAGACCGTCACCGCCGGGTTAACGGGCCACAGGCCGTGGCACAAGCACCGCTCAGACAGGACCGGGCATTGACGATCCAGGAACCAGGGTGACCTGATGAACACGATGAGCGTCAACATCGCAACCGCCCGCTCCGCGACATCCGTCGCCGGCGCACGCGAGCACGCCCGGGACTTCCTCGAAGGTCTCGTACATCCGATCGCAGCCGAGGCCGCCGACACCGTGGTCCTGGTCGTCTCGGAGCTCGTCACCAACGCCCTGCGCCACGGCGGCGGCACCTGCACCCTGGACCTGACCGCGCACCCGGACAGCATCGAGGTGGCCGTGCATGACCGCAGCCCGCAGGCACCGCGCATGCGCACCCCCGACCTGAACGACGGCACCGGAGGCTTCGGCTGGCCCATGGTCAACCGCCTCGCCCGCACCACCGCCGTCGCCCGTCGGCAGTCCGGCGGCAAGACCGTGAGCGCCCTTCTCGCCCGGTAGTGCCACGCCGGCGGGACCGGTTCGCCTACCGAAGGTCACTCTCACCGATGACCGCTGCATCGACAGCCGTGACGGCTGGCCTGTAGCGCCGTTTTTCGTTCCGGATGGAGGCATGGAAGCTGGAGCGGCCCGAGACGTTTGAGGTTGCGGTGCTTGAGCGGAGCCAGCCGGGCCACATGATCACCCAGGCAGATTCCACGTAACTTCTAAAACGCGCAGCCGGGGAAGGTCGGGAGGCAGGTCAGACATGCGAGCTCGGATCAGGCAACGGCAGCAACATCGGCCGCGGCCACGGACCCTGAGCGGGCAACAGCCTTCAGCTCCATACGAGCCGACACCCGCTTCTCGCCCTCGACGGAATCCCAGTAGGAATGGGCAGCGATCCGGACCGACAGGTCGGAGCACTCCATCCGCAACCGCTTCTCCTCCAGCGCGGCCATCAGATCCACTGCCGACGCTGCCTCCTCCAGCGCAGCCGGCGTGCCCGCCGCTAGCCTTGGCCGCACCAGCTGCTCCAGAGCATGCGCGTACTCGTCATGGAGCTCGCGCACCTCGATGCCGGTCAGTTCCCTCATCAGGACTTCGGCGAGCCCCAGTTCCCGGTCGGTGGCCGGTGCCGAGGGGGCGATGTCGCCCGGGTCGCGCAACTCGTCTTCCCAGAGCAGGGTCTGGAGGATGAAGGATGCTGCAGTCGTTGATGTCGTCGTCCGCAGACAGACCGAGAGCCGGGGAATAGCGCACGTCAGGAATATGTGCTCTCCGCCAGTACCCCTCAAGACCCTCGGGAGCTGCCTCGAGTGCCACGACGGCACCCCCCGCCGACCCCTACAGCTATACCGCCCCGCCCGCGCACCAGCTGGCCGCGTGAAGTCCCGGGGCGGCCGCAGCATCGGCGAATGAGTAGAGGGGACACAGGCCGGCCAGTACATGGCCGGTCTCCGCCTTCACCCCGAGCGGATCGAGAATCAGGAAGCGTTGGTACCCGAGTCGGGAGGAACTGCGTTGACTGACCTGCACAACCCTTGGATCCGCTCGACAGCTACATGGACGAGCTCCCGCCGCCGCGTCAGCGAGGCGACGTCAACATGGTGAGCCTGCTCAGCGTGGCCGACGACCTCGCCCGCAGCCTGTCAGCGCTGAGGATCCGGGTGCGGCCTTACGACCCGAAGACCGCGATCGTCAGTCCCGAGAAGGCGCAGCAAGCCCAGTCTGACAACCAACCACTGCCGCCACACCACCCAGCACAGGGCGGCGAGATTCCGTCCGCCTCGCGCCCGGAGCTCATCCCACGGCGGTGCCATACGTGCCGCACGGCATGAGTCGTGCTCCACTGGACAGGTACGGCGCAGTGCACCCTTCCCTGGCGAGGAGGCATCGTGATGCACGTGCGGGAACCGGTCCAGGTGCCTAAGACCGGAGGAGCCGTTAGCATCCCCGTCCTGAGACGCTGCGGAGGACATGTCTGTCCGCCATCGGGGTGTCACGACGAGGAAACGTTCACGACGCTACGACGATCCACGACCAGCGGAGCGCACCGCCAGATGTTCGCTCCTCGCGTTGTCCACGATGTGCTGAACACGCCTGGACAACGGTTGGACGCGGGGACTCAGGCGCGCATGGAAGGCTGGTTCGGGCACAGTTTCGCGCATGTACGGGTGCACACGGACGCGCGTGCTGCTGCATCGGCGCGAGCGGTCGACTCATCGGCCTACACCGTGGGACGGGACATCGTCTTCGCATCCGGCCGCTACGCCCCGCAGACCCACGAGGGGCGCCATCTGCTGGCCCATGAACTCGCACACGTGACCCAGCAGTCTTCGAGCCGTGCCCTGACGCCGGGCTGTCCGCTGCCGATCGGGGAGCCGTCCGCAGCAGAGGAACGGACGGCAGAGGCATGGGCCACCGGTGCGAGCGAGGTGCATGGTGTCTCAAGGTCCGAGCCTTCGTCGCCGATGGCGGCACAGTCGATGTTGTCGAGGACGGTGCTGCGGCGCTCGGGGAAGCCCCAAGTCACGGCTGGGAAGCCGTCGCCTGCGGCACCGCCGTCGCCTGCGGCACCGCCGTCACCTGCGGGGCCCGGTCCGAGTTGCCAACGGGCAACGTCGGAGCCGAATGACGTGGTGGCCTCGTACCGGTTCGGCAAGGGCGCGGCAGCGCTCACACCCACGGACAAGGCGTCTGTCGCGGACTTCGTCAATAAGTGGCGGATGTCGGGAGCCAATACGACCGTGCGTGTGGACGGCTACGCCAGCGCCGATGGACCCCCGGCCCGCAACCTGACGCTGTCCTGTCAGCGTGCCCAGACGGTGGTCGACGCGCTGACCACTCCCACACAGCAGGGCCTTGCCGGGATCCCAAGCTTGTACATCGAGATGTACGCACATGTAGGCGGCAACGCCGGCTATCCGCTACTGGCCGATCCCCGAGCGACCATCAGCGCAACGCTTCCCCCCGCGCCGGTAACGCCGGTAGGCGGGCCGGACATCTCACAGCAACTCCGTGCCGCAGTCGCCAAGACACAAGCCAAGTTCGCGGCATGGGGACTTCCGCGGAAGGAGCTGGCTTGCGAAGCGTTGCTCTCCCTGCTCATCGCCTTCCGTGCCTGGGACATCGATGACTTGCACAACCAAGATTGGATCAGGGGTTACAAACAGTGCGCGACGACGGTGGGGCGTGCAAGCTGCGAACGCACAGTGACCGTAGACAAGGCGTGCAGCTACGCGGGATCAGTCAACTACGTGATCTACGGCGTGATGAATCGCCTGTGCGCGGACCATTTGACCGCTCATCCGCCAGTGCGTTCGACCGCGCCTTTCGGCCTCGGCCCGGACCCTTGGGGCATGCCCGCGCTGCCCGAGATGAGCGCTGCCGACTTCTCCGAGGCATCGATGCTAGACAGGATTCATCTGTACAAGTCCAAGTCCGCGAACGTGGGACCGTCGAAAGCCTGGGCCACAGCCGGATACCGAGGCTGGCCCGCCGTGCCGTCGCCCCCAGGCGACCGTCCGGCGTGCTCGCCAACCTGTCCAACCCCCTACAACGGCCCAGAGTTCGCTGTCTATTGGGAGCCAACGACGTTCTGACACGTCGCGGGTCAGCGCACTCTCACCCCGTCACGCCGGCGGAAGCGGCTGGGCCAGCGGGCGGAACACCTTGCGCAGGTCCTCCGGGATCCGGGCGCCGTCGGCCCCCTCCTGCTCGACGTTGGCCAGTGGTGCGTAGTGATAGTCGATGCCGTGTGGCTCCCTGTGCTGGGGGTCGCCGTTCGCGTCGGTCGGCCACAGGACGCCCCCGTTGACGACCCGGGCGGGGATCAGCCAGTAGTCGCCCGCCCGGTAGGACCGCTTCGACGGTTCGGGGACGGCAGGCGGGGCGGGCTCCGGGACCGGCTCGAAGAACACCTCGATCCCGTCCTCGATCGGCAGCCACCGCCCCTCCTCGATCAGCAGCGCACCCTCGCCGGACACCGCCGTGGCGACGCTCCCGGTGCCCGCGGTGCCCCCCGCCGACCCGAGGACTGGCTCCGGCGGCCGGTGGTCCCAGCGGCGCAGCAGCGGGTGGCGCTCAGGGAGGGTGCCGAGCCCAGGCTGGTGGGGGTCGGCAGCCGGATCGGCGTCCAGGACCACCCGCCGACCGACGTGGTCCACCTCCGTGATGCGGTACAGCCTCGGAGCTCTCCCCGCCACGTCCCGGGCGGCCCGGCAGAAGGAGGCGTCGTCGACAATCTCGACGGTGTCGCCGGTCTCCAGCCCGAGCTTGCTGTCCCGGCCGAGCGTGTCCAGTTCGAGCGTGGGCCCGGTGACCGACCTGATCGGGAGGACCACCGAGGCGTTCTCCCGCGACCATTTGAACGTGGCCCGGCCGACCAGGCCACCGCGGTGCACCTCCACCCGGTACAGCTGGTTCTCCGGACCCCGGTAGCCGGAGTCGGGCGCCACGTCGCACGGGTCCGTGTCGCCCTCGGCGAGCCGGGCGCGGGCTGCGAGCTTCGCCCGGGGGCCGAAGCGGGCCGTCAGCTCCTCGGTCAGCCAGCTCAGCGCGTTCTTGGGGGCGGGGATGGGGATGGGGTGTTCGGGGCTCAGCGGGACCCAGTCGATCTGCCACACGACCCGGGTGCGCGCCGTGGTGTCGGGGCCGTGGAGGCCGAGGGCCGGCTCCCGCAGCTCGGGCGCCTCATGGGCCGTCACCAGGCGCTCCCACACGCGCAGGTAGGCCAGGAACGCGCCCTCGTGCAGCTTTCCGTCCGCCTTCTCCCGCTCCTGGTCGAGATAGCCGTCTGGCTGGCTCCAGTACTCCGCGTCGTGCTTGCTTTCGCAGAGGATGCCGTCCACGTACATGCGTCCCTTGGCCACGGTCAGCACGCCGTCGTTGACGGCGACCCGGAACCCGCCGAGGTCCGTCGCCTCCGGGCCGGCCGCGCAGGCCGCCGGGCCGAGGACGTCGGCGACCAGGGTGCGCAGGTAGTACTGGATGATCGCGGTCTGCTCGTTGATCTCGGAGTCGAGCTGCACGCGTCCCTGTTGGGACAGGACCGCGGAGAAGTGCCGGTCCGGGTCGAACGTGACCCGCGAGAAGTCGCCTTGCATCGTGGTGCGCTCCCTGACGTGAAAAGTGGCTCGTCCGCGCGCGGCCCGGGGCCGCCGCAGCTCAGGTGACGAAGAACAGGCCGCTGTCGCAGCCGGCGGGCGTGTACTCGTCGAGGCGGGTGCGCAGGTTGTCCTCCCGCAGCGGTTGGAACAGGTCGTGCAGGGCACCCGGTTCCGAGCCGTCGTCCGCGCCCCGACGGATCTCCTCGGCGCACCCGTCGGCGAGTTGAACGTACCCCGGAGTGCCGTACCGGGTGCTGGTGAAACGCAGGGCGACGCGTCGCGGGTCGCCGGACTGCTCCGGCTCGCAGTGGAACCGGGCGGGGGTCTGGGAGTCCGGCGGCAGGCAGCAGAACCGCACGCAGCCCTCGCCCCGGTGGGAGACCAGGACCTCCCCGTCGAACAGGGAGTTCTCCAGCAGTTCCACGGACCGCACTCGCACCGTCCCGATCACGGTCGTGCGGCGCGCGGCGAGCACCGCGTGGGCGGGGCGGCCCTCCGGGCCGGTCAGCGCCGCCGCCTCGCGGCCGGTGGCGTCCAGTACGGAGTCGGCGAGGCAGACGTGGTTGGGTTCGGCTGTCGTCTCGTCCTGCCTGACGACGACGGTGCCGAGTACGGAGTGCTCGACCCTCAGGAGCGCCGGGGTGTTGACGAGCTCCAGCCCGGGCTCCTCGGGATGCTGCGGGCGGGCGCGCTCGTCCAGGTCCCAGCCGGGCACCAGGGTGCAGTGCCGGACGACCACCTCGCCCACCGCCCCGTGAACCTGGATGCTGCGCCCGGCGACCAGTAGGCCGTCCAGGACGATTCGCGGCAGCGGCCCCGCGCCCCGACCCGTGCCGGTGATCCGCAGGGCGTCGGGACGGTTGCCGGACCAGTCGAGCAGCCTCAGCACCGGCCGCACTCCGTCGGCGGCTCGCAGAGTCAGCCGGTCTCCCGCGTCGAGCTCGATCGCGAGGATCTCCTGGTAGGCGTCGTTCCCGGTGATCTCGACGACCGCTTCGGGCCGCCGGTCGGCGCGCCAGTGCTCCAGCGCCTGGGTGATGCGCCGGTACTCGCCGGGCCCGACCCGGTAGATGCGGGCGGCCGCGTCGGTGTCCGCCGCGCCGGGGCGCGGGTACTCGCCGCCGCCCAGGTCGGCGGTGGCGCCGTGGTGGTAGGTGACCAGGACGCCGGCCTCCGGTGCCTCGCGGGCCGGGAAGGCGATCCGGCCGAGGACCGGGTCGACGGCGACCTGGCCGGCCCGCGGCCGGTAGGTCCACCCCGACAGGTCCGCGGCCACGATCCGGTCGAGCGGCACCGGGGGTTCCTCGGGGCCGGGCCACACGCACAGGCTCTTGCCCGGTCCGTAGTAGTCGGCGAGTCGTTCGCTCAGGGCGCGCCGTCTGATCGGCGCCGGGACGTTCATCTCGTCCGCGGTGTGGCAGGGGGACGGCTCGGTCACCGGCTTGGTGAACAGCGGGGTGTCGTTGCCGAGGATGCTGAAGGTGAACCGGTAGGGCGCGCGGTCGTCGCAGTAGGCCGGGGCGCGGGTGACCGCGTGGGCGAGCAGCCGCCACACGTGCAGGCCCACGCCGGGGATGCCGTACCGGCCGGCCCGGCGCGCTGATCCGGGGCGGGCTGCCTCCGCGGTGCGCGCCAGCTCGTCGAAGGGCCCGGCGAGCCGGTCGAGGGCGTCCACCCGGCGCAGGTCCAGCAGTCGGCCGTGGCGCAACCGGCGGCGGGCCCCGCGGTCGTCGGCCGGGTACCGGCGGACCGGCTGGGTGACGGCGAGCAGTCGGCGGTACTCCACGGCGCGGGCCGGCCAGCCGGCCACATCGGCTGCGAGGTCCTCCAGGAGGGCGAGCGTGCCCTTGCGGCGCCGGTTGGCGACGGTGTCGGCCACCTCCCGGCGGGGGGCGGCTGCCGCCAGCCAGCGCTGTGCCTCGGCCGTGCCCGTGTCGAGCGCGGCGGCCGCCCTGGGCAGCATGCGGTGGCCGACGAGGTCGCCGAGGTAAGGGACGGCCCAGTCGCCGCAGGTCTCGATGAACGAGTCGGCGTAGAGCCGTTCGATGTCGGCCTCGACCAGGTCGGCCTGTTCGGCGATGACGGCGAGGAGCGCCTTCAGCCGCCCACCGGTCTCCTCGTCGCGCCGCTGGTGGACCGCGGGCAGCAAGCCGTACAGCTCGTCGGGGGTCATGGGATCCTCCGCAGGACGAGGGTCTCGGGGGTCGCGGGGTCGAGCACGGCGAGCTGCGCGGGCCGCAGCCCGCGCCGTACGACCAGGCTCGGGAGGGAGTCCTTCAGCCTGGCCCGGAGCGTGCTCTGGTCGATGCCGGGGTTGAACCGCAGGAGCCGGTCGACCGTGAGCCCGTACTGGCGGGCCACGGAGGTGAGGGTGTCCCGGTCGGCCGTCTCGTGGCGGGTGGCCCGGTTCCCGGCCGGCCGCGCCGGCACGCAGGGGCGGGCCGTGGTGAGGGTGTCGGCGAGCCGGGCCAGGGCGGCGGTGCCGATGTCCTCGGGGACGCCGGTGAACAGGTCGACGTCCACATGGTCGACGCCGGGCACGGACTGGGCGGCGCGGTAGGCCGTGCTGAGGTGGGCGGGGGCGGCGAGTTCGGTGCCCGCGAACCCGAGGGCGTCGAACAGGGCACTGCGGACGGCGGGGGCGACCGACTCCCAGGTGCGGTCGGGCTGGACCCGGACTCCGGCCGCCATCAGGAGCAGGACCCGCTCGCGTACGACGACGCGTACCGGCAAGTGGGGGTCGCCATACTCGGCGAGCGCGCTCTCCAGGGCGTTGACCAGGGGCGAGCCCGCGGCCAGCGGGGCGTCGTCGACGGCGGCGACGGTGACCAGCACGATCCGGCGGCGGCCGTCGGTGACGTGCCGCGCGCTCACCTTGCCGATACCGGCGAAGGCGCGGGCGAAGTCCTCGTAGTCGCGCAGCGAGACCAGCCGGTCCAGGGCCCGCAGGCGCAGCGGGACACGGCTGCGGGTGTCGTCGACGCCGTCCGGGTCGGTGCCGCCGGTCGCGGGCAGCGGGTTGCTGACGGCGCTGACGCCCGGGGGCCTGCTGACCACCTGGTTGACCTGTCCGGCGGGCACGTTGCCCGCGCTGCCGGAGCCGATCCGGTAGCGGGCGGCGACGTTCTCCGTGCCGGTGGGCAGCCGGCTGCCGTGCCGGCCGTCGCCGAACTCCACGGCGGCGGCTCCGTCGGCGCCGGTCCGCAGCCGGTAGCCGGTGTCGGCCGGGCCCAGTTCGGTGAGGTCGTCGGCCCGCTGCCACCGCAGGTCGGCGACCCGGACGGTCAGGGTGTCGGCCGCGCCGTCGGGCGTGGCGGCGGGCAGGCAAGTGAGCGGGCCCTGGCGCAGCGGGAAGGTCTGCCCGGCCCGGCCGGCGTCGCCGCTGCCGAGGATCTCGGTGCGGGTCTCGCCCACGGTGGCGGGGGTGACGTTGCCGTGTACGACGACGGTGTCGCGCCGGTAGCGGTAGGCGAGCCGGGCCGTCAGGAGGAGCGTGGTGCGGGCCTGTTCGCCGGGGCGCCGGGCGTGGGTCTGGCGTACGCCGCCCAGCATGACCAGTTCGGTGCCGCGTACGCCGGTGACGAAGGGCACGTCGGTGCGCTCGCCGGAGACCACCAGCCACTGTCCGGGGCGCAGCCCCTCGTAGGCGGCGTCCAGGGCGATCTCCCGGCCGGCGACGTCGTCCCGGAGCGGGGCGTCGGCCACCGGGAGGGCTTCGCCGGCCGCCCAGACCGTGGTCTGGCGCCGCCCGTCGTCGCTGAAGTACTTCGGCGGCAGCGGCGTCTCCAGGCGCAGCTGGGTCGACTTGACGGCCAGGTTCCGGCCCAGAGCGGCGGGCTGGCGGACCTCCTGGACCTGGCGGACGAGCGGGTCCTTGCCGCCGCGTTCCACGACGATCCAGCTGTGCGCGACGATCGTGTCGTAGACGGCGTCGAGGGTGAGCTGGCGGCCTTCGGGGGCGAGCCCGTTGTTGCGGTCCGGGTTGTCCACATCGATCAAGCGCGCCCCCCTGCGCCCCCCTTCGCGGAACACGGCGCCGGCGGGGGCGGCCCGAACGCGCAGCCACTGCACCTCGACGAAGGACTCGGGTGCCGCGACGGAGACGGTGTTCAGGGCGCGGTAGAGCTCCCCCGCGAGCCGGGGGCGGGCGGCGGCGAGCAGCCGGGGCAGGGCGTCGGAGTTGGCGGCGAACAGGTCCTCGACGACGGGCGGCCGCAGCCGGGACCCGGTGGGCGGGCTGGATCCCGGGCCGGCCAGTGCGTCCAGGGCGGGGGCGAGGCCGGTGAGCGCCGGGGTGTCCTTGGCCGCCGCGGCGGACCGCTCCCGGGGTGTGGTGACGGCCATGCCCGGGTCGGCGAGCAGCGGCACGCCGGTGACGGTGGCGGCCGCGGCGGCCACTGCCCGGCCGCGCTGGACGACCGTGAAGAGCCAGGCCTCGACAACGGTGTCCCCGGTGGCGTGGGCGACGGCCAAGTGCTCGCCGAGGCGCCGGAGCGGGTCGGCGATCTCCTCGACGTAGCCGGCGATCTGCGGCTGCATGCCGGTCTCCTGGAGCGGCACCAGCACCCGGTCCCTGATGTCTGCGGCGATCTCGCCCGGCGGGGTCTGGAGCACGGCGGTGCGTACCCCGCTGCTCAGCCGGGCCAGTGCCGCGGCGTACTGTTGTTCCCCGTTGGGTGAGACGAAGTACACGACGGTGCGGCCGCGGGCGGGGTCGGCGCGGACCTCCCAGACCGTGTACACCCTGGCGTCCTCGGGGGCCGAAAAGCGGAAGAGCAGGCGGTCACCCGGCCGGATCGAGGGGTGGATACCGGTCAGTTCGAGTTCCTGGAGGGTTCGGACGCGTTCCGGGGTGAAGACGGGCGGGGCCGTGCGGCGGACCGGCAGCTCGTTCCACTCGGCGCGCGCGACGAGGTCCTCGGAGGTCTCGAAGGTCTGCGGCAGCCCGCCCGGCAGCGGGGCGCTCTTGACCTGTGAGCCCGCCGGGATGGTCGTGCTCGTGCCCGGGTCGAGGGTGTACGCAAGGTGGGCGGCGGACGCCAGCGCCGGCCGGGGGCGGTGTCCGACAAGCCGGCCGAGCCGGGTCAGCGAGTCCTGTTCGGTGGCGGTGCGCAGGTAGCCCTCGTTGGCGATGCGCTCCTGGTAGAAGGTCAGGACGTCGGCGATGACGGCCCAGCCGTCGAGCAGGGCGATCGAGGGGTCGTCCGGCTCGCGGGTGGTCAGCGGGGCCAGTTCGGGGCGGTCGGCGGCCGAGAGCCGGGCCAGCATGGAGTCCAGGAACTGCCGGTGGGTGCCGATGCGGCGGTCCAGGGCGGGCAGGCCGGGGCGGTTCCAGACCGCGAGCGGAGTGGCGGACCGGGTGCCGGCGCAGCAGCCGCAGGGGCGGGGCGAGCCGCTCATCGTCCTCCTTGCACAGTGACGGTCAGCCGCCCGTTCTCGGGGCGCGCCGGGTCGTCGTCGAGCCGGGCGATCTCGAGCGGCCGCAGCCGCAGGACTCCGGAGGGCGGTACGGCTTCGACGGTGGCGGGGGCGGTCGGGTCGGGGGTCGGCGTGGTCGGGGCGGGGCCGGACGGGCCGTGCAGCCGGCGCAGGCAGGTCACCTCGACGTGCCGGACGCCGGGGACGGCCGCGGCGGCGGCGACCAGCCGGCTCACCCGCACCGGGGTTCCGAAGGTCAGCTCGTCGGGATCGAACAAGCCCCGCCGGCCGCCCGGCAGGGGGCCCGGCCGCAGTTCGCGCTGTACGTCCCGCCGTACGTGTCCGGCGATGTGGCCGGGCTGGGCCGTGACGGCGAGGGCGACTTCGAGGGGGACGTGCACGGCCGGGCCGGTGACCACGTCGTGGCCGATGCGACGGTAGCGGTGCAGTTCGTGCCGGACTTCCGCCAGCAGCCGGTGCGGTACGTCGGCGCTGCCCAGGGCGTCCACCGCGATGTCCGCCTCGTACCAGCTGCCGGTCCAGCGCAGGGCGGCGGCGGCCCGCTGCACCCCGGGGCGCAGGCCCGCGAGCGCGGCGTAGTCCGCGGCGGTGACGGCGCGACGCAGGCGGCGGAAGGGTTCGCGGGGGGCGGCGAGCCGTACCGCGGCGACCGGTTCGGGATCAGTGCCGCCGGTGGCGGGCAGCGGGTTGCGCACCAGAATGACGGCAGACAGGTCTGCCGCCGGGCCGGCCGCGCAAGCGGAGACAAGACAGATCGTGCCGGCGCCGACGTTGCCGGCCCGGCCGTTGCCGATCCGGTACTCGGCCACCAGTGTGCTGCCGGGGGGCGGTTCGGCTCCGGCGCCGCCCGAGCCGAACCGGAGGGTGAGCATGCCGTCGTCGTCGCTCTCGCCGACCAGGTGGCGGTCACGCGGGCCGCTGGAGAGGAGGTCGCGGCGGGGGGTCCAGGGCTCCCCGGGCCGATCCGGGAAGTCGGGGCGGTCGGAGTGCTCAGCTTCGTGGGTGCGGTCCGTGTGGTGGGGGTGGGGAGCCTGCTGGGGGTTGTCAGGCGCCGTGGTCTGGTGCGGCCGGGCGGTCTGTGATGCCTGCGCTGTCTGCGCCGCGTGCGATGTCTGCGTCTGCTGGGTCTGCTGGGCCTTGCGGCCGGTCTGTTCCTCGCCCGACGGCCCGTCCCGCCCGTCGGGCTCGTCCTCGGGGGTCTGCTGCGGCCAGACCCGCAGGGCGGGCAGCGCCTCGCGAGGGTCGGGGAGCAGGGCCTCGCGGGCCGGACCGTGCAGGGCGTAATTGTCGGGGGCGATCAGCCGCCACGCGCCGTCGCCCCAGGTGTGGTCCAGCTCCCAGCCGGTGTCCGCCTCTTGGAGCACGTACCCCGAACGGGCCTGCCGGGCCAGGGCGTCGATGCGCCGGAGCTTGCCTTCGAGGAGATCGTCGAAGCGGGAGAGCAGGGTGTCCAGCGCCGCGCCGGGGTTCTCGTCGAGGCGGACCCGGTCCAGGGCGCGGGGCCCGAACAGCGTCCGCAGGAAGGCGCGGTCGGCGTCCTCGGGCCGGACCTTTCGCCTGCCGAGCTCCCAGAGCCGGTCCCGGGCCGCATCCGGCAGCCGCTCCAGCCGCCGGGCCTGCGCGGCGGCGATGTCGGCGGGCCGGGGGTGTGGCGCGGTCCGGGTGACGTGGCTGCCTCGCAGGGTGTGGGGCCGGCGCCCGACCGGCGGGGGCAGCACTTCGGGGGGGCGGCCGGCCCACGTGCTGGACAGGCCGTGCTCGACGAGCACGGCGTTGCCCCGGACGACACCGACTTCCAGGTTCTTGCCGGCCGGGCCACGGACGCTGACGCAGAAGGGGAAGGCCAGGGCGTCCTCGGCGGCCCAGGAGACCTCGAGGACGGGGGTGTCGGTGAGCGGGTCGACCGTCGGGGTGACCCCGGTCAGCCGGACAGCTTGCCGGTGCGAGGGGAGGGCGTCGGCCGGGGACCCGGTGCCCGCGCCGAGCACCTCCTCGAAGACGACGACGTCGCCGGGGACGAGCCGCAGCACGCGTTCCCGGGGCCCCTCGTCCGTCGCCGTGTCGCGCAGGGTGGCCGTGGTCGTGCCCGCGGGCAGGCAGCAGTCGCGGTCCTCCCACGTCCACAGGGAGATCCGGTTGTGGGCGGGGTGCAAGGTGATGCCGCGGTCGTGCACCGGCTGGAAGACGGGCCGCTGCCCGGCGTCGACGTCCGCCGCCGCCAGTACCGGCCCGACCGGGCCCGGCGGGTCGGCGTACCTGCCGGGCGGGAGCACGGTGAAGGCCAGGTCCCCGCCCGGCAGGGTGACCTCGTCGCGCGCCTCCAGGCAGACGAACGTGCGGGCGGCGCAGCCGTCGTGCATCGGGTAGTCGACCAGTCGGGCGTGGCGGCGGACGGAGGTGCGCAGCCGGGCGGTGTCCAGGTAGGCCTCGGTGGCGACGGCGTCCTGCTGGTAGCTCAGCCGGTCGCCGACGTGCGCGAGCAGCTCGACGAGGGTGATGCCGAGGTCGGCGGTGTGCCGCTCGGTCCATCCCGGCATCGTCAGGGAGAGCCGTTCGAGCAGCAGCCGCCGGAAGCTCGGGAAGTCCTTGGCCAGGTAGTCGATGACGGGTGCCGGTCCGGGCGGCGTCGGGCAGGGCTCCGCCGCGGGTGCGCAGTCCAGTCCCGCCGGAGTGGGCCGGAAGGTGAACTCCCGGCTGTTGTAGCGGGAGTCGAAGCCGGAGACCGAGGCGTGCAGTCGGTAGACGGACGCGTCGCCGCATCGGTCGAGGGTCAGCCGGAGGCAGCAGCGGTCGCCGTCTCCGTCGGGGTCGTCGTGCGGGGCGACGGCGACGACCCGGATGCCGGTGACGCGTCGGCCACCCTCGACCCTGAAGTCGTTCCGGTTCAGCCCGGTGGGCGGCGTTCCGAAGAACATCACGGTCAGCGTGCGCCGGTCGGCCCCGACCGAGACGTCCTCGATGCCCGCCAGGCCGTGTTCGCGGACGGTGTCGCGCCGCCGCTCGCTGTCGCAGGCCAGCGCCGGCGACCCGGATCCGCCCGCGGGCTGCGGAGCGTACGAGGGGCCGTACGCGGATCCGTACGAGGTGCCGTACGAGGTGGCGTCCGCGGGCCCGTGCGCGGATTCCTGTTTCGGTCGGTGCTCCGCTGCGGTCATCGCGCGGTCCCTCCGTCGATGCGGATGCTCTGCCGCTCGCCGGTGGCGAGGAGCCGGTAGGCGACGAACACGTTCAACGCGGACTCCTCCACGGTCACTTCGAGGGTCTCGACGGCCAGCAGGTCGCCGAGCCAGCGCTGCAGGGCGGCCTGGGCTGTCATCTCGACGGTGGCGGCCACCTCCCGGCCGGCCGGCCCGAAGACCAGGTCGAGCAGTCCGCAGCCGAAGTCGGGCCAGTGCACCCGTTCGCCCGGCGTGGTGAACAGCACCTGTTCCACCATGTTCCGCACGTGCTCGGGGTGTCCGGTGGCCGCGGTCCGGCCGCGCGCGTCGATGCGGTAGGGGAAGTCGATGTTCACGGCGCTCACATCCCCCACACCCGGATCTGGGCGGCCTGCACGATGGGCGGCACAGGTGGCACGTTCGTGCTGAGCCCGGCGCCGGGGGACGGCGGCGGGGTGGGCTGCAGCAGGGCCGGCAGCCCGTTCACGAACACCCGGCCAGCCACGCCCAGCCACTTGATCGCCGTGCAGGGCGGGGGGCCGGTCCCGGTCAGCGCGCAGCCGGTGACCAGGAAGGTGTCCGCGGTGGTGGCGACCGGTTGCGCCATGACCAGCACCCGCTGTTGGACGGGCGTCGGGATGTTCGCCAGCCCGGGCGGATGGGCGCAGGTCATCGTGGCCCCGAAGTGGAACAGCAGCCCCGGCATCGCGTACTCCTCACTGCACCATCAGGGCGCCGTCGTTGACGATGACCTGCTTGCCCATGAGCCTGATGCTGGCCAGGCCGGGACCGCAGGACAGTTCGATGCCCTTTTCGTCGATCTTGATGAACGGCCCGGCGGGGCCGTGGAGTTGCAGGGTGATGCCGCCCAGCGGAGCGCTCTGGTCGCTGATCACCAGTGCGTTCTGGCTCGGAGTCGCCAGCACGATCTGCGGGATGCCGGGCGCGGTGAGCTTGGCGGCCGGGGGGACCTCGGCCGGGCCGCCGCGCCAGAAGCCGAGCCAGACGGGCAGTTCGGGGTCACCGTTCAGGAACTTCACCCACACCCCGGATTGGGCAATCGGGACGACGTGCATCCCGTAGCCCGGACCGGCGAGCGGGGAGAGTGGTTCCGCCCAGAAGCTGGGGGAGTTGCCGAGCACCTCGGGCACGCGCACCAGGAGCCGGCCGCACTGGGTCGGGTCCACGTTGGAGACGACCACGCCCTGGTAGAGGCCGTCCCATCGCTTCGTCGCGGCGGGCTTGGTCACGGGATCACCACCGGTGTGTTGGAGACGAGTCCGTCCCGGCTGAGCTGGAAGCTCTGCTTGTACTCCCCGCGCCGGATGTCATGGGTGACACTGCGCACGTAGTACACCCCGTCGTACGCGAGCCCGGCGCCGCGGACACCGACCAGATGGCGGGCGCTGAGCACATGTCCGTAGCGCAGGACGTCGAGCTTTCCGCTGCCGGAGATCGCGTCCGCGGACGCCGAGGTGCGGCTGAGCCCCAGCAGCAGGACCTCGGGGATCGTGCGGCCGGTCAGGTCGGGCAGCGGCTTCTCTTTCATGGCGATTGCCGGCCGGACGGCCAGGGGCGGGCGAAGCAGGCTGACGTCCGGTACCGGCAGCTCGAACGTGATCTTGGTGTTGGGTTCGGTGAGCGGGATCGTGTACTGGATCCGGCTGAGCCCGTCGTAGCCGAAGGTGAGTGACTCGACGTTGGTCGCGGGCCCCGAGTCGACGGTGAGTGCGGGCTGGAGGATTCCGGCGCGCACTTCGGGGCCCCAGTAGGCGATGCTGACGCCCGGCGCGGGCCCCGGTTCGAGGAAGAACACGTAACCGGCGTCGGTCGCCATGTCCCGCAGGTACTCGAGGTCGGTCGACGACTGGACGGGGATCTTCTTCGTGGGATCCGGGAGGTTGCTGATCACCGTGGGCACGGCGGCCGGGATGATGCCGTACTCGGCGTAGCGGGCGCACACGGCCATCGCCCGCAGGTTGCACGGCATGCCGGGATACTCGGCTTTGACGTGCCGCAGGCCCATCAGGACCGTCAGGTCCTCGCCCGTCAGGGTGAGCTGCGAAGTGCCGGGCGAGGTACCGGGGTTGAGCTCCTGCCTGGTGACCACGCCGTCCATCAGCACGTGCGGGACACCGCCGACCACCGCGACCACGATCACCCTGGTCTTCGGGTCGAGGGCCCCCGAGGGCAGCAGCACCTGCATCACCGGCGAGCGCTTGGCGACGGCGAAGGTCAGCTGGAAGCCGCTGGCCGCCCCGCTGGAGCTGGTGACCTGGACGGACTGCAGGGCGTCCAGCAGCACGGCCGGGGCCGGCGCGGCCACCACCCGGCCCATGAGCAGCATCAGCCGCAGGTTCGCACTCATGAGGAGGCGGCTCCGGTGACCGGGATGCCGGGCAGTCCGGCGGGGAGGGTGATGCGCAGGCGGCAGCCCGGGGTGGCGGTGAGGTCGTCGGGCCGCACCACCCGGTGGGCATCGGCGATCCGCCAGTCCTGGTCCGGGTCGCCGAAGTGCCGGGCGGCGATCAGGTCCAGCCGGTCGCCGCCCACCACGACGTGCTCGCCGAGCGGCGCGAGCTCGTCGGGCTGCGGGAGGAAGCGACGCCGGACGTAGGTGACGGTCCGCCCGTCCGGCGCCGTCCAGGTCGCGGTCGCGATGCCGTGGTACCGGCTGGTGGGCTCGAACATCCGCTGCCTTTCTCGGGTTCTCGGGGTCGTGTCCGGGGGCGGGCCTCAGAGGGCGGTCAGGCCCACCGCCTCGGGCCCCCCGGTGCCGACGAGGTCGGCGAACCGCTCCTTGGTCTGCTGGTAGCGCAGGTACAGGACGCCCGCCTTGTGCCGGAAGCCGACGTCGTCGACGGTGAGGGTGCGCATGGAGAGCCCCACCTTGGCCCGGATCGGGTTGAGTTCCCCGTCGTACGCCTCTTCGGTGACGGTGAAGTCGACGATGCGCACGGGGACCACCCGCCGGGTGCCGAGCACCAGCGCGGTCAGCGGCGCCTCCAGGGGCGCGATCTCGATCATCCCGGCCGAGGCGAGGCTCTCTCCTTCAAGCAGCTGCGCGCTGGGCGGGTACACGGCGCTCTCCAGCGCCGCCAGCGCCCCGAACAACCCGGTCCGCCCCACCTCCGTGGACCGGCACCCCATCGGGTCGAGCTGGTCGGCCGCATCGAATTCGGCGTCGAGCTTGAACGTCTCCTTCGGCGGCCCCTTGAGCCGCAGCGCCTCCAGCCGACTCCCCGCCTCGTCCCCCACGCCCTGCGCGGTGAGCGTCCGGGTCACCGTGTCAGGGTTGTACTGGAACGGCACCACGCGCAGCACCCGCCCCTGCTCGGGGTCGAGGAACACGATCCCGCCCCGCAGGGCGGGCGGTCCGGAAGAGGTCATCAGGCGGTCTCCGCTCGGATGGAGGGTGTGTTACGGCTGGGCCGGTGCGGCGGGGCCATTGGGGGCCGGCGGGTTCTGGGCTTCGAAGTGGAAATACCACTCCTTGAGGAGCTGGGCCCACGCCATGAGGTAGTTGTCGTCGTCGGCAAGGCGGTCCCGCAGCTCGGTCGCCTCGTTGATGGCGTTGTCCGCCAGGTTGATGAGGTGTTGGAGGTCCCTGGTCAGGTCCCACAGGTGAACCTGCTTCGACTCGGCGGCCTCGTCCAGCACGCGCAAGGCGTGGCTGACGTCCAGCAGCTTCTTCGCGGCGTCCCGGCGCTGCTCGGCGCGCTTCTTGTAGGTCTCGATCCGGCGGATGTCGGCGTTCGTGTCGTTGAGTCGGGAGTCCACGACGAACGAGGCCGACACGACCGCCCGGGTCGTATCGCGGATGGCGTCGAGGTCGCCCGAGGCGCCGATGGCCACGAGCGAGGACGGCAGGTTCCTGAGCTGCTCGCTGTACGTGTCCTGTTCGGCCCGGGCGTCGACGAGCAAGGCGCACATGCCCTCGAGCTTCGCCGCCTCGTCGTGGAGGATGACCGGCGCTCCCTTGCCCGCCTGCTCGGCCTGCCACTGGACGGCGAGCATCTGGTCGTACACGGCGAAGGGGACCTTGACGAACTCGACCGCCTTGCGCACCTTCACGAGGGTAGAAACGGCTGCCAGGACCTTGAGACTGGTGGGCAGCTTCCCGGACAGGCTGCCGGCGAGTTTGACCCGGGCGAGCGCCACACCCCGTGCCGAGGGCGGCGGGTCGACCACGACGATCCTGAGCGGGATCCGGCCGTACCGGGCTCCGCTGCGGGCCTGTTCGGCGGTCTCCCTGAGGATTGCCTGCTCCGCAGGGCTCTTGCCCGAGAGGCCGGGCACCTCGACGTGGATCAGCAGGGCGTCGGGCTTCTCGTACACCGTCCGGTTCCACGTGCCCTGGGCCGTCTTGCCCTCACGTTTCGCGCCCTCCATGGGCCAGTTCTTGGCTTCCTCGGGGCGGACGATCGCTTCGTGGAACCCGTTGACGGCGTCCTTCACGTCCTTTCGGATGCGCCTCTGCAGGGCTTCCATGCTCATGTCGTCCTGAGGCGTGAGGCGCTTGATCTGGATCCAGGTACCGCCGGTGACCCGTTCGTGGACCTCGACCCGCCCGCCTTCCTTCGGGTTCGTCGTCTGCGTGTACTGGGGGGTGCCGCCCCCCATGACGAGATCGATCCCCAACTGCTTGATCTGGGGGCGGCGGGCAGGGGGATAGAAGAAGGCGTGTGTGTCGCCCTCCAGGACCTCGTGGCTCTCGGAGCGGTGCACCCCGACCCGGGCCCCCACCCGCACCTTCCTGTCCGGCGCCGGGTCGCGGGCGATGCGGTCCGCCTCGGACTCCGCCACCGCGCCGTCCGCGTGGCCGGCGGCGCCGAGGTCCTGCTGGACGACGTGGGCCAGTTCGTGGGTCAGCAGCTGGTTGCCCGGCGCGGTAGCAGGGGCGAAACGTCCGGCGGCGAAGGCGATGTGGTGGCCGACGGTGAAGGCCCCGGCCCGCAGGGCCCGGGCGGCCCGCGCCGCTTCGGGGTCGGTGTGGACGCGGACGTGGCTGAAGTCGTGCCGGAAGCGGTGCTCGGCGTCCGCCCGTACCGCCGCGGGCAGCGGGGCGCCCGGGCGGCGCACCACCTCCCGGGCCGGCTGCGGCAGTCCGGCCTCGGGCACGGGCTGATCGGCCGACCGGGTCCGCAGCTCGCTGAAGTCCCGCACCCATGTGCCGGGCCGCTGGGGCTCGTCCGGGCCCGGCCCGGCGGCCCGGCGCAGCGGGCGCGCGGGGGCGTGGGCCGGCGCGGACGGCGTCGCGGCGGTGTTCCGCGGGGCCTTCGTGCTCACCGGCCGCCCCCCGTCGGGCGGGTCAGGACGGCGTGGACGGTTACTGCGAGGGCGTGGCCGAAGGCCGTGGGGTCGGGGGGTGCGGGGAGGGTGGGGGGCGTGAGGCGGTGGGTGTGGTGGGGGGTCGTGGGTGGGGTCTGGGTGAGGAGGTCGGTGAGGCGGGAGGTGAGGGCGGCGCGGACGGCCGGGGCGTCTGCGGGGTCGACGCCTTCCAGCACGATGCGGCCGATGTGCAGCTCGATCCTCACAGGCCCGCCCCCTTCGGCACCGGGGCCGGCCAGGCCAGGTCGTGCTCCGGCACCGGGGTCTCGGTCTTGCGCAGTTCCGCCCGTACGGCGGCCAGGACGGCCGGCATGGCGATGGCGCTGGCCGCGCCGGCGGCCGCGAAGGCGGCGTTGAGGGCGATGTTGCGGATCATGCCGCCGCTGAGCGGCAGGCCGGCCAGCCGGTCCAGGTCCAGTGGCTCGACGGGGGCGCCCGCCGGGAAGGCGCGCGCCCACATCTCGCGGCGCTCCCCCATCCCGGGGAAGGCGAACGGCACGATGAAGCGCAGCCGCCGCAGGAACGCCGAGTCCAGCGCCCGACGCTGGTTGGTGGCGAGGATCGCCAGCCCGCGGTAGGCCTCCATCTGCTGGAGCAGGTAGCTCACTTCGATGTTGGCGTACCGGTCGTGGGAGTCCTTGACCTCGCTGCGCTTGCCGAACAGGGCGTCGGCCTCGTCGAAGAAGAGGACCGCCCCACCCGGCTCGGCGGCGTCGAACAGCCGCCGCAGGTTCTTCTCCGTCTCGCCGATGTACTTGCTCACCGCGGCCGACAGGTCCACGCGGTACAGGTCGAGCCCCAGGTGCCCGGCGAGCACCTCGGCGGCCATGGTCTTGCCGGTGCCGCTGGGCCCGGTGAACAGGGCGCTGATGCCCAGCCCCCGGCTGACCCGCTCCCCGAAGCCCCACCGGTCGTGCACGGTGGCCCGCTGCGCCACCTGGTCGGCGATCTGCCGGAGCAGGGCCGTTTCCTCCTCGGGCAGCACGATGTCCTCCCAACCGACCCGGGAGTCCAGCCGTTGCGCCAGGGGGCCGAGGCGCGGTCGAGTGCGCACCAGACAGCCCCGCCAGGCCTGTTCCGGGTCGCCGCCGGCCGCGGTGCCCACCTCGTGGATGGCCGACAGGTCCAGTGTGAACTGGCTGGCCAGCCGGTCAGCGTCCGCGGGCGACAGGACGGCACCCCAGGCGGCGGCGCGCTCCAGGGCCGGTGGAGGCGCCACCTCGACGGCCGCCGTCGGCGCGGGTACGTCGGCCCGGGCCTCGCGGGTGGCCACGCAGCGGGGGCCGCCGCTGCGTTCGAGGAACCGGGCGACCTGTCCGGACCGCTCGGGGGCCTCGCCAGGGCCCGGGGCGTCGTCCGCGTCGAGGTAGAGCGCGAGCGGCGCCAGGCGGGCCTCGCGCTGCCACAGGCGGGCCAGGGCGTCGAGCTCCTCGGCCGAGTCGGGGAGCAGCCGGGCCGGCAGCCCGTACAGCAGCAGGCCGGAGTCGGCGGCGGACTGCTCGGCCACCGACCGCTTGCTCTCCCGGTCCGTGCCCAGCAGCTGGATCACCGGCAAGCCGTCGGCCTCGCCGGGCCCCGGGTCGAGCCAGTGACTGAGGACCTCCTCCACCGCCGCGTGCCGGGCGGCCGACGGCCGCTGGCCGGTGACTGCCGGGGCCGGCCGGAGGGGGGTCAGCAAGGCGTGCAGGCGTACGTCGAGGTGGTCGAGGCCTTTGAGGTGGTTGACGATCCGCTCGTCGGCCCGCAGGGGGCTGGTCACCAGCGACTGCCCGGGGGCCCGGTCGACGTCGACGAGCCGCCAGTAGCGCAGCCCCCGGTACGGGGACAGCACGTCCCAGGCCGGGTCGGGGAAGAGCGACAGCGCGAGGGCGAAGGTGGGGTGGGGGGCGAGCGGCCTGCCCTGAGCCCGGGCGTACAGGTCGGCGATGCCGGGGTCGAACTCCGGTGCGGCGCACAGCAGCAGGGTGTCGCGTTCGAACGGGGAGAGGCCGAGCAGGTCGCCCAGGCCGACGAGCGCCGGGGGGTGGGTGTTCGGAGACGGGGGTGCGTTCGACGACGGGGGTGGGGGCGGATCGTCGGCGGCACCGGCGGGTGCCGTGGGCCCTTCGGGTGCCGCGGCCGGGGTCGCGGCGGCGTCGGGATCCGCGGCCGGGTCCGTGTCGCCTTCGACGGGTGAGCCGGTGGCCGCTGCGATGTGTTCGCGCAGGAGGGTCCGCAGCCGGGCGAGGGAGTCGGCCAGGTGACGGTTGTTGTGTTCCTCCCACTCGCCCCGCACAGACGAGGAGTCGGCCCTCATGACACCACCACCGCCGCGTCGGCCGGGAACTCCGGGCGCCCTGCCGCGTTCACGGCGGGCAGGCTCTCGACGTCGTCTACCCGCAGCCGCAGGGCGTGCCGTCCGGGCCGGGCGTCCGGCCAGCGGAACCGCAGCCGGTCCGTCGTGTTCGCGAAGGCGTCCTCGGGTGCCAACGGCCGGTCTCCGACGATCAGTTGGACTCGCTGGCCCGGGTGGACCGGCGGCGCGCAGCGCACTTCGAGCCGTACCGATCCACCGGCCTCGCGTTCCACCGCCAGCGGCAGCGGTTCGACCAGGCGCGGCGCTACACCCAACGGCAGTGGCCGGGTGGCCTGTTGGGTGCCGTCGGCGGCGGTGAGCACCACGGCTGCGGACCAGGTGCCCGCGGCCAGGTCGTCGGGGATTTCGAAGCGGGCATCGGTGGCGTCCGCCTCTTGCGCGGAGACATCCACCGGCCCGCCCAGCAGCGGATGGGTGAGGCGCAGCAGGGCCTCCCCGCCGTCGAACCGGGTTCCGGTGAGGGTCAGTTCGTCGCCGGGCTGCACGGTCTCGGGGATCACGGACGTCAGTGTCGGCAGCGGGCCGGCGGTGTTCGCGGCTGCCGCGGGGCCCCGGTCCTGGTCCCCGCGGCCCAGCACAGGGAGGGGTGCCCGGCCGGGCCGTGAGCTGTCGAGCAGCACGAGGCGCGCCTCGTAGGCCACGGAGGTGCGGTACTGGCTCTGGAAGGCGCTCCACAGCTTGGAGATGTCGTCGGTGGTCACGGTGACCGGGGTGATCCGCACCGGCTCCGGCTGGAGGTGCAGATCGCTGAAGGGCGCCGCCCGCCTGATCTCCTCGGGCCCCAGCTCTGCGTGGTCGTGCAGCACGAGCATGGCGGCCCCGAGGATCCGGTGGGCCGTGGACTCCTGGGCGTCGCCGCTGGCGTACGGGGTGAGGAGGTAGTGCAGGACCAGGGGCAGCGCCGGTCGCCCGGTCTCGCCTGGGCGCGTGCCGACGGGGTCGAGGTTGCGCCAGCTCCCGTCGACGGACGTCCGGTACAGGAAGACGTTGAGGGCGGCGGCGGGCCGGTCGGCGGTGACTTCGTCGGGCGGGCGGGCCGTGACCACGGCGCCGGGCACCTGGCGGCCGACGGCGCCCTGGAGGATCGCCCGCAAGGTGTCCGTCACGGCGGCCACGGCGAAGCTGTCGCTCACGAGCGCCCCCTGAGGTATTCGTCGAGGCCGAGCCGCGGCTGGCGGCGCGGGGTGCGCGCGGGGGCCGTCGGCTGCGGGGCGGCCCGGACTTCGAGCCGGTCGATGGTGATGCGCACGACGGGGTCCGCGGCCTCGGCCGGTGCCCCGTACGGCTGCGCCGCCGGGCGGGGCGGCCCGCCGGTCAGGGCGGTGCGCACCGGGCGCACGGGGTGTCCCTGGTGTCCGGGGGGTGCCGTCGCGTGCACGGGGTATGCGGGGGCCGGGGGCACGGCGGACGGCGGGACGGGCTCCGGGGCGTCGGCGGGCCGCGCCAACGATGCGTCCTCGGGCGGGAGTTGGGCGCCGGACACGGCTGCCGGCGCCCCGGGAGCCGGGCCGGCCGGGGGCGAGGGGTGCACAGTGCCCGGCGCCCGGACGTCGGAGGTACCGCCGACAGCGGGCGCGGGCTCGGCCGTCGGGAGGACTGACCGCTCGACAGCAATCGGTGCGGGGCACGCCCGGACGTCGGAGGTACCGCCGACAGCGGGCGCGGGCTCGGCCGTCGGGAGGGCTGACCGCTCGACGGCAATCGGTGCGGGGCGCCCCGCACCGATTGCCGTACGCCGCGCCTGCGGCGCGTGCTCGGCGGGCGGGGCCGCCCGGTGGGAGGCTGCCGCGGGGTCATGGACCGGGGGTCCTCCCGGGTCTTCCGTGTCTTCGGGCGGGGCGGGGGGCGGGGGTTGTGGGGGCGGGCCCGTCGGGGACAGCGCGTGGGGGGCCGGGTGCGGAGCCTCGTACGGCAGGGCCGGTGCCGTCTCCTCCTCCGTCACCGGAAGGGGATCGCCCGGGGTCCGGAGCCGGGTCGCCCCCGGGTCGAACAGGGTCGGCAGCTGGGGGCGCAGCCGGGGGCCCGGTGCGCCGAGCAGCCGGCCCACGAAGTCACTCATGCGGTCGCCGCCTCCAGGTAGTACTGCCGTCGGACCGGGCTCACCCCGAGGACCTCGGCCTCCGTCCACCCGTAGGCGCGGGCCAGCACGTGCACCTCGTGGAGCAGTCGGCGGGCGTAGGCCTCGACCTCGGCCCACAGGTATCCGGCGAGGTCGAAGGCCGCCGTCCAGCTGTGGCGGCAGTACGGGCAGGTGAGCGCCACCGCGGTGTCGGCCCCCGGGTCGAGGGCACTCAGCCGCTCGGCCACCGCTTCGAGGACCGCATCGCTCGGCCCTTCGGGGGCCGGCGGTACGGCGCTCAGCACGCACCGGCCCAGCAGGGCCCGCCGCGCCGCGGGCGCGTCGGGGTCCACGGCCAGCAGGTCTCCCCCGGTCAGGGCGCGGTAGGTCACGTCGTGCCCGTCGACGCGGACTCGGCCGGCGGCGGGTGCCCCGCCGGGCGGGACGTTGCGGTCGCCGGGGGGGCGCAGCTCGGCGGTGGTGAGGGTGACATCGAGCTGTTCGGCGCAGTGCGGGCAGTCGGCGGCGCACGGCAGCGCCGTACCGAAGCAGCGTTCGCGCAGGTCGAGCAGGAGGGTGTTGAGGGCGGCCAGGGTGCGTTCGGCCACGGGCTGCATGCCCGCCCGCGGGCCCGGCTGCGCCCCGGGCTGCGGACCCGGCTGCCCGTTCCCGGCCGGCCCGGGCAACGCCGCCGCAGCGGCGAGCAGCAGGGCGCGGGCCGGCGGTTCCTGTCCGCTGCCCGTCTCCCAGATGTCCAGGAGCCGGGCCTCGGTCAGTTCGGCCGTCACCGGGTCAGCCCGAGGCCGTGTCGCTGAACTGCGGCAGCTGCGGCGTCTCGGTCCGCTCGCGCACCCAGCCGTGGTGTTCGAGCTTGATGTGCTCGAACGCGACCGCGTTGGCGTTGGCGTCGAGGTCCGGGAGCGCCTGGTACTCCGAGACCCAGCAGTCGTGGACGGAGTACGAGAGCACCTTCTGGCCGCCCTCGTCGAACACGTCGATGATGAGGTCCCGGCGGAAGTCCTTCAGCGAGGTCTCCAGCGATCCGGTCGCGTTGCGGAAGCTCCAGACGCGGTTGGCCCACTCCTCGAACACGGTGTCGGTGGTGCAGCCCCGCTCCAGGGTGACGGGCTCGTACTCGGTGCGGCCCGGGAGCTTGTGGCTGGTGCCGGGGCTGCCGCCGTCGCGGTGTTTGATCACCTCGGTGGTCCGCTTGAGGCCGCTGACTTTGCTGACCCCGGCGAGGTACTCGGTGGACCCGCTGAACTTCACCCGGAACCGGAAGTTCTTGAAGGGGTCCCTGCGCGTGATGTCGGGCATCGGACGTCCTCCTGCTAAGTCTGGATCTGGCCGGCGAGCTGCTCGATGTGGATGATCACGAACTCTGCGGGCTTCAGCGGCGCGAAGCCGACCTGGATGTTGACGATGCCCCGGTTGATGTCGTTCTGCGGGTTGTTCTCCCGGTCGCACTTGACGAGGTACGCCTCGTCGGGGGTGCGCCCCTGGAACGCGCCCTCGCGGAAGAGGGAGTTCATGAACGCCCCGACGTTCAGCCGGATCGACGACCACAGGGGTTCGTCGTTGGGCTCGAACACCACCCACTGGGTGCCGCGGAACAGGCTCTCCTCCACGAAGAGCGCGAGGCGGCGGACGGGAAGGTACTTCCACTCGTCGGCGAGCCGGTCAGCACCGCGCAGGGTGCGCGCGCCCCAGGCCACCGGCCCCACCAGGGGGAGCTGGCGCAGGCAGTTGACGCCGAGCGGGTTCAGCAACCCGTTCTCGCGGTCGGTGAGCACCGCGGTGAGCCCGGTGACCCCGGTGAGCGAGGCGTCCGTGCCGGCCGCCGCCTTCCAGACCCCCCTCTGGGCGTCGGTACGGGCCAGCACGCCGGCCATCACGCCGCAGGGCGGGAAGGCCTTGGTCTCACCGTCCAGGGGGTCGAGGGCCAGGACTTCGGGGAAGTAGAGGGCGGCGTTCTTGGCGGGGTCGCCGGGGAGCACGGGCTCGTCGAGAGCGCTCTTGGCGACGGCGGCGGGATTCTTGTCCTTCCAGCCGCCCGGCGGATCGACGAGGAGGATCGCGCGCCGTTCGACGCACAGTTGCAGGGCTTCGGGCAGGACCTTTTTCGGGGCCCCCGGCAGGCACAGCAGGTTGAAGATGTCCGTCTTGAGGAGCGCGTGGATGCCGGTCTGCTTGGCAGCGTCGCCCAGGTAGTCCAGCTCAGGGCTCCCATCCGCGGGCGTGTTTGCCTGCGGCACGGCCGGCTGTTCGAAGAGGGTGTGCGTCTGCGGCTGGCCGCCCCTCCGGTTCCGGTTGCCCCGACCCCCGTTGCCACCGCCGTTCCCGTCGCCCCCCTCGTCGCCGTCGCCCCCCTCGCCTTCGCCCTCTCCGTGCGGCTCCTCAGGCCTGCCCTCGCCGTCGGGTTTCACGGTCACGACCCGCTCGCCGGCGAGAGGATCGTCGGAAGCCTTGTTCGGCGCCTGGTGCGCTGCCGGGAGTCCCTCCCCTTCACCCTCGGGGGCAACGACCACCAGTCGGGATCCGCTCAGGACCTTCTTCAGGCTGCGAGGGCTGTCCGGCTCGGAGCTGACGTTGGTGTAGGTCTCTTGCACACCCGTCCCCACGTCCCGGACGGTCAGGTTGTACAAGACGTCGTCGTTTTTGGGGATGTTGTCGTGGTCGACACGGACCCGCAGGTTCCTCGCCCAGATTCCCGGACTCGCGGCCTCGAGGGTGGGCCGCTTGTCGTCTTCACCGCGCGTGGGCTCTCTGCCGACCCGGACCCTCAGCCTACTTGCGTCGGCGACCAGCCGGACGATCTCGGCGTCGGTGCCGCCGTTCAGGAAGAACTGGTAGACGGCGTGGCCCATCGGGTTGCTCGCATCAAGCCCGCCGAACTGGGCCTCGTAATCGGCCCAGCCGGTGATGTGTACGGGTTCGTCGGACGGGCCGCGCGGGGTCGGGCCGACGAACGCGGCCACCGACGTCGGAACGCCGGTGATGGTTCGCACCCGGCTCTTCACTTCATGGATGTAGACGCCGGGGAACGAGACGTTCACAGGCATGGGCAGCCCTCTCTCCAGCTGTCGACGCGGGGTTCTGGGACGGGAACGGCGGTCGAGCAGCACCGTAGGCACACGAAGCGGCCCGCGTGCGGCCGCCGCTCCGCCGACCCCCGTTTGCCTGCCCCGTACGGCGTAGGACGCGACGGAGGCACCGAATGGCAGAGCGTGCAGACGCGGTGGCGCTACGCGACCGAGGCATGCACGAGTAGACCCCTTGCGTCGGCGAGGGCCTTGGATGAACGAGACCACCATGCCCGCGGCCTGCCGCCCGTCGACCAGGTCATCACACTGCTGGCACCGCTCAAGGAGAGCGGCCGGCACTCGGGCCAACGCCGGTCAGCCGGCCGGCTGGAGCGTGGGCGCTCTGCTGGAAGAGGACAGCTGTGGATCAACAGTCCCGCGGATCAGATCATGCGGCACCACGCGCAAGCCGACCGGATCACCGACGGTGCCGGCTCGGTCAACTCAGTACTGCGCAACGGCGGAGCCCTGGGAATGTCACGGATGATCAGGGCTCTCTCAGGAGTTCACCGTGTTCTTCCCGCGGGCCAGGTCCCGTTCGTCGCCCGCGCAGGACCGGCGCCGTGACCTCCAGCAAGCTTTTCACCGGGTACGCGTATACCGCCGGTTCCGAGCACGCCTCAGCAGTACGTCAGGAGGGCACTATCTCGTTCCTGCACTTCCCTGGGGAACGAGGGGTCTTCTCCCCCACCCGACGGGGCCGGATGGTCCGGGGGGCGACCGCTTCCCCTGGGGCGCCTTCCTTGTAGAGACCCTCGGGCTCGTTGGGCCGGTCGTGGGACAACAGGAAGAAGGTGCGGCGCTGGAAGAGGCCACTGTCCGGGTGGGCCTCGGCGTCCTTGTCGAGCTCCACGTAACCGACCATGCGTCCGTCACGGGCGTAGCGGGGCCTTCCGCTGCGGCGGGCGCTCTTGTCGAGCGCCTGGCGCACGTAGTCGAGGTCGTCGAGGTCTTCCAGCCACACCACGTTCGCTTCGTGTGCGAGCTGGCTTTCGTGCAGCAGCGAGCTCATGGACGCAGCTCC
>NZ_JBWKCY010000043.1:0-30220 GCF_056436245.1 Streptomyces sp. NPDC043812 | reverse complement strand
CAACGCCAACCCCCGACTGCCATGGTCATTCCTCGCCCACACCGGCCTGACCATCCGCCCACCACACCCACCGAACTTACGAAAAGATCAGTAGGCGGCGGCTTGCACATCAAGGGCCGGGGCGGCAGCGGGGCAGGTCGCCTGCTTGAGCCGCATGCGCTCGCCGACGACCTTCTCGCGTTCCACGGCGGCCCAATGCGGATGGGTGGCGACCGTGACGGACAAGGCCGTGCACTCCTCGCGCAGCCGGTCCACAGCGGCCTTCTGCTGGTCGGTGTAGCCAGGGCTGTCCTCCCGCCCGCCGGACACGACCCCCGTGTGCGGATGTTCCTCGCCGGCCCAGCCAGGCATGGGTTCCACCGACCACGGCAGCGTGCGGCAGAGGGCGGCGAGCTCGGCGGCTGCCTGGTGAAGGCGGGTCTGCGCGGCCCGCAGGTCGTCGGGGAAGTCGGTATCAGCCATGACTGAAACCATGCATCTGTTCGAATTGCTGCGGCGAGCGACGCGCGGGTCCGATGAAGCACTTGTGGCTGAGCGCTTCAGTTGGCGGATGAGTACCCCGGTTGGCGTGACTGAGCGTTCTTGCTGGCGAGCAGAGCGGCTGTGCGACTTCTCGCCTGCAGCTTCGTGCATGGGGCGGGTCGGACATGTTGCGTGCTGGCTCCGCTGCGGTCACTACGCGGGCCTCAAGGTGTCGATAAGTTCGGTGGCCGGGGTGGTGGGTGTGCGGGGGTGCAGGAGCTCGGTGCGGTGCACGATGCGGGGCTCGGTGATCGGTACTGCCGCGATGCCGGGGAGGTCTCCGGCTGCGGGCAGGGCGGCAGTGGTGAGGCCGGCTCCGGCGGAGACCAGGACGGACAGTCCGCGGATGTCGGTTCCGGTGTAGGTGAGTTGGCCGCCGAAGCCGTCGGACTGAGCGGCGGCCCGGAGTTCGGCCAGGGGTACGGCGGCGTCAGGTGCGTCGATCCAGCGGGCGGCGGCAAGGTCGGCCAGCCGCAGCGCCGGACGGCCGGCGAGCGGGTGGGTGGCGGGCAGTAGTACCGCGAGAGGGTCCTCGCTGATGGGAAAGGCGGTCAGGGGGCCGGCGTAAGGCAGTGGCAGTGGATCGCTGGATGCCACCGCGCCGTCGATCAGAGCCAGGTCCGCCGCGCCGGTCAGCACTGCCTGGACCGCTTCGGTGCGGCCGCACACCTGCACCGAGGCCGCGAGCTGTGGCGCCGCGGTGCGGGCGCGTACCAGCGCCAGCGTGGTGGCGGGCGTCAGCGTGCCTGGCGTGCAGGCCACCGCGAGTCGCCCCGGGCGCACCTGCCGCAGGCGCGCGACATCGGCCCGCGCCGCGGCCAGGCGCAGCAGCAGCGGCCGGGCGTGTTCCAGTAGCCGATCGCCCTCTTGGGTCGGCGCTACCGGGCGGCGCGTGAGCAGTGGCGCCTCCAGATCGGTCTCAAGGTTCGCGATGTGCTGCGAGACCGCGGACTGGGTGTAGCCGAGGGCCTGGGCGGCGGCGGAGAAGGAGCGGTGGTCGACCACGGCGACGAAAGTGCGCAGCTGCTGAGGATCCACGAGTATCAGTATTACTGATGCTGGATGCAGAAATCATCGCTGGACGTGATGCAAGCGGGCGGCTGAGGATGGCCGCATGACACACACCGCCCGCGTCGCTTTGGTCGGCGACCGCTCGCCCCACGTCCGCTCCCACACCCGCATCCCGGGCCTGCTCGACGCGCTGCGGGAGCGTGACGGCCTGGATCTGGACGCGTACTGGATCCCTACGCAGGATGTTGCGGACAACACGACCCTGGCCGGGTTCGATGCGATCTGGGTGCTGCCCGGCAGCCCTTACCGCAGCGAGGCTGGCGCGCTCGCGGCCATCCGCACCGCCCGCGAGGACCACATCCCCATGCTCGGCACCTGCGCCGGCTTCCAGCATGTCCTGCTCGAATACGCCCGCAATGTGGCCGGCCTGGCAACGGCTGCTCATGCGGAGAACGCGCCTGACACGTCGGCGACCGACGCTGTGGTGGTGCCGCTTGCATGCTCCCTGGTCGGTCACGAGGGCACGATCGAGCTGACCGCAGGCTCCCTCGCCGAAGCGCTCATCGGCGCTGAGCGATCCATCGAGCGCTACCACTGCAACTTCGGCGCCAGCCCCCACCACGTGGAGCTGCTGCGTACCCACGGGCTGCAGTTCACCGGCACCGACACCGACGGCGAGGTGCGGATCGCCGAGCTGCCGGAGCACCCGTTCTTCCTCGCCACCCTCTTCCAGCCGGAACTCGCCGGCGACGGCGCCCGGCCGCACCCCTTCATCCGCGGTCTCGCGGCGGCCGCCGTTGCCCGGGCAAAGGCGGTGGCATGACCGGTATCAAGCGTCCATTGAGCGTCTACCTGCGCCGGTGCACGGTGCCCGACGCTCACGGCGCCAGCCCGCTGGCCCCCACCCGCGACACATGGTTCCCCAGGCTGCCGGCCAGCACGCCCCAGGCACCCGGCAACCACGACGCTCAGTCCTGCCAACTACGGTGCTCATCGGCCAACTGAAGCGCTCCTTACCTTGTTGGCGGGTTGATTCCGCTCCTTCGTGCGATCGGAATGACCTGCTCCCCGATGCCGATGCCGATCCCCGGCGGCCGCCGCGAGACCGGGTCGGGGTGGTGCGAGGTGCCGACGGGGTCAGCGGGTGGTGTCGCATGAGGCGGTACCGCTGGGTGTCTGGGTGCGGTAGGAGTGGCCGAGCTCCGGGCCGAGGCCGAAGTAGTGGCGGAAGTTGTAGATCAGAGGGCTCCACGCGGCCGGATCCACGTGCTGAGTACCGGGGACGACGATCTGCGGCGCGGCGTGCACTTTCCGTACGGCGGCTTCGACGATGACGAAGTCTCCCGAGGCATCCGCCCGGACCCGGTGGGCACTGGCCTCCATCTGGATGGGGCATTCGGCGACGCGTGGCGGGCGGACCAGGTGGGAGGGTGTTGCGTGCAGGCCGGCTGCGGCGAACTTGGCGGGCTCGAACCGGCAGCCGTGTGCCTTGGTGGGGGGAACGGGATTGCGGCCGGTGAGCGGTGCGAGCCGTTCCACTGCCGCCCACTGGTCGGGGCCGGGCAGGCTGATCACCAGTTCGGGGCGGCTTCGCAGGTTGTGCGCGGTCTGGCCATCCGCCCCCAGCCCCAGGACCACTGTCCGTCCGAGTGCCCATGCCGAGGACATCGGGGCGAGGTTGAACGAGCCGTCCTGGTTCTCTGACGACAGGAGCACGACCGGCGTTCCGAAGTACAGAATGCTCGGCTCGATGACCAGGTGGCCGGCGGTCGCGTGGGCGGACAAGGCGCTGGGCGGTGCGGTGTTCATGCGGGGGAGCGTAGGTTCCGGATTCTTCGGCGACGGCCGAACGATCCCGGAGCAACGAAGACATCCCTGGTTCCGGCCTTTCCTGGGCAGGGGCGCCATGCCCCTCAGAGCGAAAATGGGGGCATGGCAGAGAACCAGACCCCGGCCGCGCCCTCGCCCCTCGACGATCAGCTGTGCTTCGCGCTGTACTCGGCCTCGCGGGCCGTGACGGCGGCGTACCGGCCGGTGCTGGCGGAGTTGGGGCTCACGTATCCGCAGTACCTGGTGATGCTGGCGGTGTGGGAGCGCGGGCAGGTTCCGATGAAGGCATTGGGCGCGATGCTGGGCCTGGACTACGGCACGCTGTCGCCGCTGCTCAAGCGGCTGGAGGCGGCGGGGCTGCTGCGGCGTGAGCGGCAGCCGGACGACGAGCGTGTAGTGACGGTGGAGGCCACCGAGCAGGGCCGTGCGCTGCGGGAGCGCGCGGAGGGTGTGCCGGGGGCGATGGGGCGGATCTACGGCCTGTCGGCGGGCGAGGCGGAGCGTCTTCGGGACCAGCTGCGGGATCTGACGGCTCGGCTGGGCTGAGGCCGACGAGGTCCGGACTCGGGGCGGACGCACCGGTTCATCGTGGGACTCATCACATGCAGTTACATCGTGCACAATTGAATAGTGCGCTATCTTTCTTGTGAAGCCCGGCAACCACCGAACACGCACCACGAGACGCGAAGGAGAGCGGCGATGCAATTCATCAGGTACGAGGAGTACACCCCCGTCGAACGCCCCACCTACCAGCGGGAACTGGACGAGGTCGTGCGGAATGTCGCCGACCGCACCCGGGCGTCCGTCGAACGTCAGGGCGTGGGCCGTGCGGTGCGGACCGCCCACGGCAAGACGTACGGCCTGATGAAGGCAACGGTCACGGTGGGTGAGGTTCCGGCACCGTACGCCCAGGGGATCTTCGCCGCACCGGCGACGTACGACGCGGTCGTGCGCTACTCCAACGGCCTCGGCCATCTCCGCGCGGACTCGCTGCTCGGCGCCGCCTGCGGAATGGGGATCAAGATGTTCGGAGTGCCAGGTGCCTCCCTGCTCGCCGACGAGGCCGAGGCCACCACGTTCGATCTCAACCTGATCAACAACACGGTGTTCTTCGCCAACACGGCCTACGACTACATGGTCATCGAGGAGCTCTTCGCGGAGCTGCCGGACGCACTGGTGAACCCGGCCCGGCGCAAGGCATGGATGGGCGAGTTCCTCACCCGCCGCGGAACACTTCCCACCGCGGACGAGTGGCTGTGGGACGAGCTGTTCGCGATGCTCTCGTTCACACAGGTGCCGCGCCGCAACCTGCTCTCCTACACGTACAACAGCATGGGCGCCTTCCGGTACGGCGAGCACATCGCCAAGGTCCGCACGGTTCCCGTCTCGCCCGTCGCGCACCTCGACGTCGACGTGCGGGCGGACGGGGAGGCATTCCGCAACACGCTCGTGGCGGAGGCCGGCGAGCGGGAGCACGCGTTCGAGCTTCAGGTGCAGCTCAACACCGACCTGGCACGGATGCCCGTGGACAACACCTCGGTGGAGTGGCCCGACCAGCTCTCGCCCTGGGTGACGGTCGCTCACATCAGCATTCCGCGGCAGGACATCGGCGGCGAGGAGAACCTCACGGCCGCGGACGGCACGTCGATCACCCCGTGGCGCACCCGGGAGGACCACCGGCCCATCGGCGAGATCCAGCGGGTGCGGGAAGAGGTCTACCGCCGCTCGTCCATTGAGCGGCACCGCCTCAACCACCAGCCGCGACGGGAGCCGACCGGCAGCGCCGAACTCCTGTGACGCCGCTGGTTTGCCTGTCATTCACGGCCCGTCCGTCATGCCCACTCCACCCCGATCTCGGCCCGCGTGGCCCGCTGTACGTCGTTCAGCCAGCCGCGCCGTGACCTCCGGCCAACGAACGGGACCCGAACGGGACCCGAACGGGACCTCTTCCGTGACCTGCGGCCACCGTCTCATCGTCACTCCCCGCACATCACGGCGATCAACGGTGGCCGTAGCCGTCCCCGGCCCAGCTCGCATCAGCAAGATCACGATCTACCCGGAGCGCCGGCTGGTCTCCAACGGGCATTACGACGAGTACCCGGACGAGGACACCGTGCCGCTTGACCAATCGCCCGCGAAACCAACAACTCGCGCGCATCGAGGTCTTGGGTCCCTCGGCCGTGCATGAATGCGCGACAGCGCTGACGAGAGCAGTCGGGCTCGAGTGCCGGCTGTATGCCGCACCGCAGGAGGCACCCTCGGGCGGACAGGAAGACCAGAGGACTCGGCGCGGACTCAAATTCAGGCGCAAACAGAGCACCGCAAGCGCTTCTTGACTGCCGTACGACAGGCCCTGGGTACGCGAGCACAGTTCCGATGAGTGCCTGAGTCGGGCGGCATCCGCCGACTCAGGCACTCACTGGTTACCCGGACCGCCCTGTGCCCTGACCGGCCACGGCAGGTCACGCCGGCCGGCGAGGGGTGCTGAGCCAGTCCTTGTAGTGGGTCGGGGCCAAGCGCGCTTCGGGGCCGGCGACAAGAACGTCGCCGTCGACGGCAGCGAACATGCCCGCCTTCTCGTCCGTGACGACGGTGCGGTGGTCCTGTCGCGTCGACAGCGTGAGGCGGCCGAGCTCGTCCAGGCGAAAGACATCGGGGCCGGCGACGTCGAGCGTGCCATTGAGCGGCGGGGCGGTGGCAACGTCGGCGAGGGCGTCGACCACGTCGGCTGCCGCGATGGGCTGGATGCGTGTGGAGGGAAGCCAGACGGTGCGATCGTCGGTGGTCCAGGACATGGCCGCGTCCATGAACTCGAAGAACTGGGTGGCGCGCACGATCGAGTACGCGGTGGGCCCTTGCCGCAGCAGGTCCTCCTGGAGCGTCTTCGCCCGGTAGTAGTCCAGCTGCGGCACTTGGTCGACGCCGACGATGGAGAGGATGACCTGATGGCGAACGCCCGCGCGCTCGCCCGCGGTCAGCAGCTGCTCCATGGTGGTGCGGAAGAAGGCCGGCGAGGCTTCGTCGAAGGTGGGGGAGTTCGTCACGTTGACGACCGTGTCCGCGCCTTCGAGCGCCTGGTCGAGCCCCGCGCCGGTGAGCAGGTCGACTCCGGTCGACAGGGATGAGGGGACCACCTCGTGTCCGGCCTCGCGGAGTCTGGAGACGAGTTGGGAACCGATCAGTCCGGTTCCTCCGATGACCGTGATCTTCATGATCGTGACCTTCCGTGAACCGAGTGGCACTGAGTGCGCAAACTCGGATATTCGATGTCCGGGATGATACTCGGATAGTCTATATCCGAGTCAGACGGGAGGGCGCATGAAACTGTCCGGCGGCGTGGAGTGGGCGCTGCACTGCTGTGTGGTCCTGACCGCGGCAGTCGAGCCGGTCCCGGCTGCCCGGCTTGCGCAGCTGCACGACGTCTCGCCCAGCTACCTGGCCAAGCAGATGCAGGCCCTGTCCCGGGCGGGCCTCGTGAAGTCCGTGCAGGGCAAGACGGGTGGGTATGTGCTGACGAGGGCTGCCGCCGAGATCACGGTCCTGGATGTGGTGCAGGCGGTCGACGGGGCGAGCCCGGCGTTCGTGTGCACCGAGATTCGCCAGCGCGGTCCCCTCGGGACACCGCCCCAGGACTGCACGAAGCCGTGCCCCATAGCCCGCGCGATGAGTGCCGCCGACGCCGCCTGGCGGTCATCGCTCCAGGGTGTCTCCATAGCGGATCTGGTTGGCTCGGTGGAGCAGGACAGCGGGCCTCAGGCTCTGCCAAGCATCGGCACATGGCTCAACTCGGCAAATGTCTCCCACGGCTGAGGGGGCATCATGTGGGCGGCACGTCGGCCCGGACCGGGCTTCGGCCGCTGATGTCACCTGCCCATGACCGGACCGGCGCCCCCGGCCACCGCACCGGCGCCGAGGCTGCCCTCGACTCGTGGGAACGGGCCTGCCGTGCCCGAGAAGCTTCCCGGCGCTGTGACCGCGTAGTTGGGGGCCAGGGCTGTGTCGTCGGGCTCTCGTGGTCCTCAGGGGCACGCACGATCGTGGAGTCGACCGAGGCGGCCCAGTGGAGGTTCTTGCCGGCCATGGTCCGGGACATCGGGTCGGTGAACACCCGTTCCCGGAACCCGACAGCGGGCCGCATTCGCAAGGCGTCGTCGCTCGGAAGGTGACGTCGTCGGCGGTGATGTCCCGTGCCACTCCGGCGCGACACGTGCAGCAGCCCGGGGAGGCCGACGGGCCGCGAGCTGGGAGCCGTCAGGCCGTGCTCTCCTTGTTGTCCTTGAGTTTCTGCCAGATGGTGCTGAGTGTTCGGAGGTCGTCCTGGTCGAGCAGGTCGGTGAATACCGGGGCCAGGCACTGCCGACGCGTGGAGTCGGCCTCCGTGAAGAGTCGGCGGCCCTCCTCGGTGAGCGAGACCTCGACGGAGCGGGCGTCCCGGGCGGAAGGCGTACGGTTGACCAGACCGCGGCTGTGGAGTGCATCGACGACACGGGAGACCTGGCTGCGGCTGAGCATCGTGCTGTTGCCGAGCACGGATGCCGGGACCGGGTCCGGGCTGGACGCGAGCCAGAGCATGACCTCGAACCAGGAGACCGGCAGATCGTGGGCCTTGGTCAAGGCGCGGTCGACGCGTTCGGTCAGTACGGTTCCGGCCCAGACGAGCCCGTAGAAGGCGTGGTCGGCGGCGGGCATCTCCGCCTGTGTGAGCTTCCTCTTCGTCATGGTCCGAGCTTAGCGGTTGCGTGCGCACGCACATAATGGTTATGGTGTGTGTACACGCACGCAATCGTGTTTTTCGGATCCCTCCCGCGATCCGTACCTGTCCCACGAAAGGTCACACCATGTCTGCCAACGATTCCAAGGTCGTCCTGATCACCGGAACCTCCTCCGGCATCGGCCTGGCCGCTGCCGTCGCCGCCGCCAAGGCCGGCTGGCGCACCGTGGCGACCCTGCGCGACACCGGCCGTGCCGACGCGCTGCGCAAGGCGGCCGCGGACGCCGGTGTCGAGCTCGACATCCGGCAGCTCGACGTCACCGACGAAGCATCCGTGACCGCGGCGATCGACGGCGTGATCGCCGACCACGGGCGCCTCGACGCCCTGGTCAACAACGCGGGCGCCGGGCACCTCGGCACGCTGGAGAACGAGAGCGTCGCCGACGTGCGCACGGTCATGGAAGTCAACTTCTTCGGCGTGCTCCACGTCTCCAAGGCTGCCCTGCCTCACCTGCGCGCCTCCGGTGGCCGTCTGATCACCGTCACGAGCGTCGGCGGCGTCATCGGGCAGCCCTTCAACGAGGCTTACTGCGCAGCCAAGTTCGCCGTCGAGGGCTATATGGAGAGCCTCGCGCCGGTCGCGGCCGGGCTCGGCGTGACGGTCTCCGTGGTCGAACCGGGCGCCGTCGCCACCGAGTTCGTCACCAACATCGGCGTCGACCTGGAGGGTGAGATCGCCGCCGCGGGGCCGTATGCCGCGCAGCTGCAGGCCTATATCGACCGCACCGTCGCGCAGTTCCTCAATGGGGCGCAGACTCCCGCCGAGGCCGCCGATTCCGTACTGAAGGCTCTCACCGAGGAGCAGCCGGCATTCCGCATCCAGACGTCCGAGTGGGCCCGCGGCTTCACCGGCACCAAGCTGGCCGATCTTGACGGCTCGGCGGTGCAGGCCCTCACCGGTGCCTGGGTCCGATGACCGTCACCTGACCCGGTCCGGCACGGCGGTGGCCTTCATCGGCGGGCAGTGCGCCGGGCCGGACGTCGCCGCCATGCAGGTGAGGGGCGCCCGGGCGTCTCACTCGGCCCCTGAACGGCCGGATCTCCCGGATCCTGAACTCCCATCGCATCCCCTGGACCGGGATGTTGCGGCGACCACGAGAACGGAAGGCGTGCCGGGAGGGCATTCTGCAAGAGGCGGACGTGCGCTATCCCGAGTGCCGGAACCTGCTGCGGTATTCCGTCGGTGTCGTGTTCAGCTTCCGTCGGAACGCGCGGATCAGGGTGTCGGGAGTGTTGAAGCCGCACGCCGACGCGACACGTTCGAGGGTGTCGTCCGTGGACTCGAGCTGGTTCCGCGCCACTTCGACGCGGGCCGACTCGATGTAGGCGGCCGGGGTCGTACCGAGTTCGGTCTTGAAGATGCGGGCGAGCTGCCGTTCGCTGACATGGGCGTGCTCCGCGAGATCGGCGACGGTGAGGTGTCCGGCACAATGCCGAGTGACGTAGTGGCGGATGTCGTCCATGCGACGGGTGGTCGAGACGGGTTCGATCGGGACGCTGAACTGGCTCTGCCCACTGGGGCGTTTCAGGTACATGACGAGCTGCCTGGCGATGCGCAGGGCGACGGCCTCGCCGAAGTCCTCGGCGGCGAGAGCGAGTGACAGGTCGAGGCAGGCGGTGATGCCGGCTCCGGTCCACACGTCGTGGTCGCGGATGAAGATGGGGTCGGCGTCGACCTCGACCGCCGGGTGGTCGGCGGCGAGCTGCTGCGCGGTGGACCAGTGGGTGGTGGCCCGCTTGCCGTCGAGCAGCCCGGCGGCTGCCAGGATGTGCGCCCCCACGCACACGGAGGCGACGCGCCTGGCCCTGCCTGCCAGCTCCTTCACCCAGTGGACCACGGTGGGGTCGGCGATGGCGTGGACGCGGCGGTCGCCGTCGACCTCGACCGAGCCGGGAACCATGAGGGTGTCGATACTGCGCGCGGATGCTTCCTGGAACGTGATGTCGGGGAGGATGCGCACCCCTGCAGAGGTGGTGACGGGGTCCATGGTTTCGGCGGCCAGCACCACGTGGTAACCCTCTGCGTCGCCGGTCTCCCGTTGCAGCAGGGCGAACACTTCCGGGGGGCCGGTGACGTCGAGAAGGTCGACGCCGTCGAAGAGGAGCACGACGATGAACCGGTTGAGGCTGCTCAAGGGGTGTCCGTCCGGTTGGGGTCGATGGCACGACACCACACCGCACCAAGTGTCTGTATCTGCAAGTTACATGACATTGCCGCCATGCAGTGGGGGTTCGTAGCGTGGGCGGTGCGCCGTCACGCGATGGCCCTGACCTTTTGATACGTAACCCGAGAAGGTGCAGCATGCCTACGACAACCCTGCGGGAACTCAATGGACTTGACCAGACCCCGGCCTCGCTGGCCCGTGCGACGCTGGTCCTGGTCGACTACCAGAACACCTACACCCGCGGTGTGATGGAGCTGGAGGGGTGGCAGGCCGCGCTCGATGCTGCCGCGCTGCTGCTGGCCCGGGCCAGGGAAGCGGGTGCGAAGGTCGTCCACGTCGTCAACGACGGAGGCGAGGGCACCCCGTACGACATCCGTGCCGAGATCGGCCGGATCCACCCGAGTGTGGCGGCCGTCGAGGGTGAGCCCGTCGTGGTGAAGACCACGCCCGACGCTTTCCACGAGACGAACCTAGGGGAGGTGGTGGACGGCGCCGAGAACAAGGACGTCATCATTGCCGGGTTCATGACGCACATGTGTGTGCAGTACACGGCGTCCGGCGCGTTCCTGCGCGGCAACCGGCCGACGGTGGTGGCGGATGCGTCGGCTACGCGCCCCCTGCGGGCGGCGGGTGTAGAGGTGCCTGCCGTACAGGTTCACCATGGTGCGCTGGCGACGATCGAGGATCTGTACGGCGTGGTGGTTCCGTCGGCTGCTTCCCTGGGCTGATTCCCCGCAGGTGCTCCGCGACGGCACGCCCCGGAAGGGGCGCCGGCAGGCGAGCCCGCGGCTGCCCGTACGCGCCGTCCGGACTGAGGATGCGTCCGGCGAAGTACAGGGCAGCCGCACGTCCCTAGCCGCCGGCCGCACGGTGATCCGAACGACAGGACCTAGCCGTTGAGGTGGGTGCCGATGTGGAGGAACGCCTGGACGAGGGGAACCTGAGGTACGGCGGGGGAGACGACCTGGGAACCGAAGTGGACGACGACGAGGTCGAGTCCGGGGGAGATGAACAGACGCTGGCCGTGGATACCGCTGGCCATGAAGGAGCCGTAGGGGTCGTTCGGGATCCACCACAGATCGTGGTACGAGAGGGTGGCGGGGGCGTTTGCGGGCGCGGCGGGGAAGCGGACCCGGCGCGGGTATCCGTCCGGGACGCCGGACACAACGGTGGTGGCGACGGTTTCCGGGACGATCTGCCGGTCGCCGACGGCGCCGCCGCAGCGGATCATCTCGCCGAGCCGGGCCACGTCGCGCGCCGTGGCGCTGAAGCCGCCGCAGGCGGACTCGGTCCCCTCCGCGTCGAGGAGGTAGTAGGCATCCTCCTCCGCGCCGATGGGGGACCAGAGCAGCTCGGACAGGAGCGCTGACGTGGTGGTTGTGCTGACGCGACGCAGGACTTCGGCGAGCGCCTCGACGTTGCCGTTCTCGTAGCGGAAGTCGGTGCCCAGCTCGCCGGTCGCCCGGGCGGTGGCGAGGTGTTCGCGGATGGTGGCCGGCCCGGTGTAGCCGTAGGGGCGCAGTTGGGGCGCGAGGACGGCGAAGTAGCGCTGGGCTTCGAGTGCCTTGTCGTAGGGGCGGCCCGCGTAGTTCATCTGCGTGCCCATGTGGAGCAGGTGGTCGACCTGGGCGTCGCCGAATGCGGTGCCGGCGAGTTCGGGAACGTACGTGGCGACCTGGGCGCCGCGGTCGAGTTCGCCCTCGTGGGCGAGCATCGCGGCCAGCAGGCCGAGGTAGGACTTGGCGGCTGAGGCGTTGAAGTGCGGCACGTGGGGCTCGTAGCCGTGCAGGTACTGCTCGTGGACGACCTGGCCGCGGTGCAGGACGAGAAGGGCGTCGGTCTCGGCTGCGGCGAGTAGAGCCGGGAGCGAGCATGTCTGCCCGTTCGGGCCGGTGAACGTCAGGCCGTCGAGGCCGTCTCCCGCGGTGGGCAGTTCCCATGGCCCGCCCGCGCCCCGCCAGACGCGGCGAGTGGGCACGGTCTCACGCCCCGCGACGGTGTGCCGTCGCACCCAGGCAGGGTCGGTGAACCCGCGTGCCCAGGTGAGATCTGACAGGGAAGACATGCCGGTCATGTGCCCGCTCCGCTCTTCGCGATCATGCGCTCTGGGCTCGATACCGTACATCGTGTCTGGTAACTCTCGCCAGGGAGCCGATCTCCGGGCTCGAAGAGGACCCGTGCTGCCGCCGCTCGCGTCCGGGTCAGGGTGCGAGGTCGAGGGCCCCCGGAGCGTCCGACGGCGCGAGGCCGGTGGCCCAGATGCGGCCGTAGACGGACAGGTCACGCAGGTGGGCGGTGATATCGGCGGCGCTGTAGCCGGTGTCGTTCTCCACCCACCAGGACAGCACTCCGATGAGCTCGCCCGTCCAGGCGCGCGCGACGACGTCGAACGGGACGCGCGGTGTCGCCCCGAGCTGTTCGGCCCGCTCGCGGAAGACCTTCTCCGCCTGTGCGCAGATGATCTCGGTGAACTCGCGCAGCGCCCGGCCGTCGCCCTCACCGCGAAGAACCACCTGGTAGACGGGTCGTTCCTGTCGCGCGTGCTGGAAGATGTACAGCACCGGAAGACCGGTGAAGCCCTTCGAGTGCGCCTGTTCGACGGCCGGCAGCAGGCGCTCGCGGTCCTCGGCCAGATCCTGGACGATCCCGACGAGCAGGTCCTCCTTGTCCCGGTAGTGGGCGTAGAAGGTCGCCCTTCCGACATCCGCGCGTTCGGTGATCTCCTCGACCGTGATCGCCTGGAACCCCCTGTCCAGGACCAGTTCGACCAGGGCCTGGCGGAGCGCGGCGCGCGTCCGGCGGACGCGGCGGTCTCCCGCGGGCTTCATGTCCACATCGTTTCCTTCTCGTCCGAACCGTTGACCTGACCCTAACGCCACCTTTACGTTGCCGAACATCAAGATAGTTATTGAACACAACGTTCGGAAACTCTGGAGTGGGAATGAACCTCGGGCGGTACGTACGCCGGACAGCCGGCCATCACCCCGACGCGGAAGCCGTGGTCTGCGGGGCGACCCGGCTGACCTACGCGGAGCTCGACGACCACAGCGACCGGCTCGCGACCGCGCTGCGCGAGCTCGGCCTGAGCAGGGGCGATCGCGTGGCGACGCTCGCGGCCAACCGCGCCGAACTCGTCGTCACCGAAGTGGCCCTCTACAAGGCGGGCTTGGCCCGCGCCCCGATCAACACCCGGCTCGGCACGGCGGAAGTGGCCCATCTGCTGGGCGAGTCGGACGCCCGCGTGCTGCTCGTCGACGCGGGACACCTGGAAACGGCCCGCGAGGCGGTGCCCGGCACCGGGGTGAAGACGGTCATCGGCTACGACGGCCCGAGCGGCCTCGGCCCCGGCTACGCCGAGACCGTCGAGGCCGCCCTTCGCGAGCCGGTCGACGTGGAATGCGGCGAGGACGACATCGCCGTCCTGCACTTCACCTCGGGCTCCACCGGCAAACTCAAGGCAGCGGTCCAGACCTACGGAAACCGCCTGGCACTGATGCGCAAGTCGGTGATGAACGCGGAGACCCGCGTCGGCCGCGGCGACAAGCAGATCCTTGCCGGGCCCGTCACCCACGCCTCGGGCATGCCGCTGATGGGCATCTTCTACGCCGGCGGCTGCGCGATCGTCCTGCCGCGCTGGGACGCCGCCGACTTCCTCGCCACCGTCCAACAGGAGCGTGCCACCCATGCGTTCGTCATCCCGACCATGGTCAACACGGTGCTGGCACTGCCGAACGCCCTCGACCACGACCTCTCCAGCCTGCGCCGGCTGATCTACGGCGCCGCACCCATGTCCCCGGCCCGCATCCGGGCCGCCTGGGACCTTTTCGGCCCCGTCCTCTCCCAGGGGTACGGGTGCGGCGAGACCACCTCCGGCGTGCTGTTCCTCTCCACCGAGGACCACCGGCTCGCGATCGAGGGCGAGGACGAGGAATTGCTGCTCTCCTGCGGTCGGCCACTCGCCGAGGCCGAGGTCAGGATCGTCGATGACAACGGCCGCTCGGTCGCCGACGGCGAGATCGGGGAGATCGCCGTCCGCGGACCCGACGTCGTCCCCGGCTACCACAACGAGCCCGGACTGACCGCCGAGACCTTCCGCGACGGCTGGTTCCTCACCGGAGACCTCGCGCGCCGACGCTCCGACGGCTACGTCTTCATCGTCGACCGCAGGAAGGACATGATCATCTCCGGCGGGTTCAACATCTACGCCGTCGAGGTCGAGTCCGTTCTGCATCAGCACCCCGACGTCTTCGAGGCGGCCGTCGTCGGCATCCCGGATGCCGAGTGGGGCGAGGCGGTCAAGGCCGTTGTCGTCCCGCGCGACGGCGTGACGCTCGGCAGCTCCGAGCTGATCGAGTTCTGTGCCGAGCACCTGGCGCGCATGAAGAAGCCCCGCTCGGTCGACTTCGTCACCGCGCTGCCCCACAACCCCAACGGCAAGATCGACCGCCGCGCGATCCGTGAGCGGTACTGGACGGGCGCGGAGCGCCGCGTCCACTGAACCCCCCGGATCCCGAAACCCTGAACAGGAACCCGCGCACCATGCCCTACACCCTCGAGCCCTCCTACGACGACAACCCCCGCCTGAAGGACCTGGTGGTCCGGCTGCGCGGCTACCTCGCCGACGAACTCGTCCCGTACGAACGCGAGCACGGCATCACGGCCGAGAGCAAGCTCGACCGGGCCACCCTCGAACACGTCTGGCAGCGCAGCCGCGAACTCGGCTTCTACGGCATCAGCCTGCCCGCCGAGCTCGGCGGGCAGGGCCTGAACTTCGTCGAACTGTGCGCCCTGAAGCAGGAGCTGACAGCGTCCGGCGCGGCTCTGTCGCACTCGGTGCTCGGAGACATGGGCGGACCGCTGCGCCTCGGCGCCATCGTGAAGTACGCGACCGACGACCAGCTTCAGCGTTACCTGCTGCCCGTCATCCGCGGTGAGCGGGCATGCTGCTTCTCCCTCACCGAGCAGGACGCGGGCTCCGACGTACGGCGCATGACCACCACCGCGACCCCGGACGGCGACACCTACGTGCTCAACGGGCACAAGGTGTTCAGCTCCGCCGCCCCCTTCGCGGACTTCGCCATCGTCGTCGCCCGCATGGCCGGGACCGAGGAGGAGTACAGCGCCTTCCTGGTCGATCTGGACACCCCGGGCTGCAGGGTCCTGGACGGCGAAGTCCCCATGTCCGGCCAGCAGATGGAAGGCGACCTGCTCTTCGAGGACTGCCGGATCCCGGCCGACAGCCTGCTCGGTGAGATCGGTCAGGGTCTGCGCATCGGCATCGGCCGCATCACCCTCAACCGGCTGCTGCACTGCCCCTCGCTCATCGGAGCCGCCCGGCGCGCCTGGGACCTGTCAGTCGCGTACTCCAAGAGCCGCGTCGCCTTCGGCCGCCCGCTCCTGGCGCACCAGGCCATCCAGCACAAGCTCGCCGAGATGGCCACCGACCTCTACGCGGCCCGCTCGATGGTGATGGCCACCGCCGCCCGCGCCGACCGCGGCGACAACATCGCGGTGGAGGCCAACATGTGCAAGCTGTTCACCGCCGAGGCGTGCTTCCGCGTCGCCGACCAGGCCGTGCAGATTCACGGCAAGGCCGGGCTGACGCGTGGTCACGAGGTCGAGCAGATCTTCCGCACACTGCGGATGTTCCGGATCGTCACCGGTACGAGCGAGATCCACAAGAACGCGATCGTCAAGGCCCTCGTCTGACCAAGGCCGTTCAGGACCTTCAGACCTCTTCGAGGCGGTGCCGTCGCCCCTGCCACCAGGTGCCGACGGAACCGGGACAGGCAGCGAGCCCCGCGATACGGACACCCGTGATCCGCACGCGTACGGGGCCTGCCCGTCCCGGCCACCGGGACCGCCCGTCGTCCCGACCCCCTGCTCCAACCGCACCCGCAGGAGTAGTCACCCATGGCACCCCATCCCGCCGCACCTCCCGTCGACCGTCCCAAAGACATGGCGGCGCCCGGCAACGACCGCCGTCGCGCCTGGCTGGTCACGGCGATGATCGTCGCCTTCATGGTCATCAACTTCGCCGACAAGTCCGTCCTGGGCCTCGCCGCCGTACCGATCATGGACGAACTGCATCTCAGCAACAGCACCTACGGCCTGGTCTCCAGTTCGTTCTCCCTGCTTTTCAGCCTCTCCGGGCTCGTCGTCGGCTTCCTCTCCGCGCGGATCTCCAGCCGCACCCTCCTGTTCGTCATGACGCTGCTGTGGGCCGTCGCCCAGCTGCCCGTCCTGATCGTGGCCGCGGTCCCCACCCTTCTGGCCGGCCGCATCCTGCTCGGCGCCGCCGAGGGGCCCGCGGCCTCGATGTCCATGCACGCGCTGTACAAGTGGTTCCCGCCCGAACGGCGCGGACTGCCCTCGGCCCTGCAGATTGGCGGAGCGGCCCTCGGAACGCTCGTCTCCGCACCCGTGCTCACCTGGCTCATCAGCGGATTCGGCTGGCGTTCGGCGTTCGCCGCCCTCGCCGTCACGAGCACGGTCTGGGCCCTGGTGTGGTGGCGGGTCGGTCACGACGGCCCCTTCGACCACGCCCGCGCACCTGAGGGCGAAGCCGCGACGCTCGCACACCGACTGCCCTACCGCCGGCTCCTGCTGACCGGAACCGTACTGGGCAGCATCTCCAGCGCATTCGGAGCCGCCTGGGCCCTCTCGCTCAGCCATGCCTGGTTGCCCGCCTACCTCAGAACCGAGCTCGACATGAGCCCCGGGGCCGCGGCAACCACCATCAGCGCCATCTCCGCCTTCAGCCTCGTCCTGCTGCTGACCGTCTCGCCGCTCATGGACGCGCTCAAGGCCCGTGGCGTGTCCAGCCGCTGGTCCAGCGGTGCCGCACAGGGAATCGCGGTCTGCGTCGCGGGCTGCGCGATGGCCACCTTCCCTTTCACCGACGCCGCCGTGCCCCGCCTGCTGCTGATCGCGCTCGCCTTCGGCACCGTCGCCGTCGCCATTCCCCTCCACTACATGACCGCTGCCGAAGTCGTCCCCGCCGCCCAGCGCGGCGCCCTCTTCGGCATCGTCGCCGCAACCGGCACCCTCCCGGGCCTGGTCGCGCCCTTCCTCACCGGCCACCTCATCGACTCCGCGGACGCCCCGGACTCCGGCTACACCACCGCCTTTCTCATCACCGCCGCGGTGATGCTGTTGGCGGGCGCGTCCGCTGTCGCGGCCATCAGGCCGGAACGCGATGCAGCGCGCCTCGGCGCCGCCGGAGACGGACCGGACACCTCCCGCACCTCTTGGGCCAGGAAGTAGTCGGCGGGGCCGGAGGACGTCTCCGAGGAGGAACTGCTGCGCCGGGTCGGGGCGGGCGGATCGGGAACCTCGGAGAGACGCATGGGGACGCCTGATGAATACGAGGGGCCACTGGAGTGCGCCGCCCTGCCCTGAAGGCAGCTGAGGGTCCCTCACGGCCGCTGCCTGTGGGCCATCCGCACCACACCTTCTCCCTCCTCGCCAGTCGATGTTTATCAGGGTTGACCAGCACTTTTGTCGCTTTTCCCGCTTCGGTCGGGTGATGTGGGCGTGCCGTTGTCGGTGATCGCACCGAGTGTTGTGTACGGCAGTGCGCTGCGCTGATTCCTGGGGTGCCGTCCCGGGGCGTCTTGTGGTGAAGGAGAAAACGATGAGGGTGTCTCAGATGTGTGTGGGGTTGGGTATGGCCGGCGCCGTTGTGGCCCTGTTGCCGACGGCGGCATGGGCGGGAGGAACGCCTGCTCCGAGCGGGCCGTCGAATGTGAGGGTCAGTCCCTCGCAGGTACACCAGGGCGCGAGTCTGACGGTGACCGCGAGCGGCTGCACTGGCGGCGGAACCGTCAGCTCCTCCGCCTTTCCCACCGTGAATCTGTCCCAGGGAACGACGGCGACCGCGACGGCGCGGGTGGACAACACAGCCGCCCCCGGTGCGGCGACTCTGACCGTGAGGTGCGGTGCCCGCAGCGCCAACGCGACCTTCACCGTCGTTGCGGGTGCTGCCGCGCAGGGCGGCATCGGTGGCTCCCAGGGGCCCAGCGTCACAGAAATGACTGTCGGCGGCGGCATGGCTGTCGCGGCTGCGTCAGCGGGCGCGTTCTATTTTGCCCGCAGCCGAAGGCGTGGCCTGGCCGCACCGCGAAGCTGACCCACCGGCTGGAACCTCATACGTGTGGGTGGTGTGCCGTGGGACGAGCACGGCTTCACCACCCACACCCGCGACGCGGGTGAGGGCGTGATCGTCGGCGGGTGCTGCGGGTGCTGCGGGGGCGGCGAAGGCCGTCGTGCGGACCACCGTCTTCGCCGACAGGTCGTACGGCAACAGTGGGGGTGGCGGCTTCGCGAACCTCGACACTCTGGCCCGACCGTCAGGGACTGCCCGGTGACCCAACTTCGCCAGGATCGACCCGGCGGAATCCTCAACAGCGGCGGCACCGTCACGCTCTCCGGCAGGACCACCGTGACCAACCGCTACCGCACCAACCGCACCCCGCCCGGTAACCGACTGCGTGAACTGCCCCGCACCGGCCGTCGCCCTCGAACCACACCGTTCTGCCGGTGACTCGGGGTCCGACCCCACCGGTTGGTGACCGCCTCGACCAGCAGCATCCCGCGCCCGCCCTCCGCGAGACCACGTCTTGCGCGTACGGGCGGGCCGTGCGTTGAACGCACCCCGGCCTGGCCTGTGCGTGCCCGCCGCCACGCACGCGACGACGAGAGGCTCGTTCAGCACAGCGAAGCGCTCACCACCTGGGCCGCCCTCACGCTGATGACCCGCCGCCCCGCCCAGCAGAAGGCACTTCTCGCACAGGTCGCTCGACCGGCGTCACGCCGGTCAAGAGGCGGTCCCGTGGTCACGGTTCACTCCGCATGTCAAAAATCCTTTACGTGATGTCAGCTCTGCTTTACATTCATGGCGTGACACACGAAGAAAAGCGCGCGTGGATCATCGCGGTGGTCACCGTCGCCATGTACGTGACCTACCTGGCCGTCATTCTGGACCGCGCGACCAACACCCCACTCACAGACGTCTCTTACGTATCGACCATGCTCTGGGCCGTCGGGGCCTCCATCGCGGTGTCGATCGTGCTCAGCATCGTCGTCTCGATCACCGCCTCCCGGGAAGCCGGCCGAAGGGACCAGCGCGACAAGGAGATCCACCGGTTCGGCGAGTACGTCGGCCAGTCGTTCGTCGTCATCGGCGGGGTCGCGGCCCTGGCCATGTCGCTGGCCGAGCTCGACCACTTCTGGATCGCCAATGTGATCTACGCCGGCTTCACCCTGTCGGCGATCCTCGGCTGCGTCGCCAAGATCGCCGCGTACCGGTGGGGCTTCCGGCCTTGGTGAACCAACGGACCAGAGTCATGAACTCGATCCGGTCCCTCCGGTTCGCGCACGGAGAGATGACACAGGCCGAACTGGCCGACCGGATCGGCGTCACCCGCCAGACCGTCATCGCCATCGAGAAGGGCCGGTACTCGCCCTCCCTGGAGATGGCCTTCCAGATCGCCCGCGTGTTCAAGGTCCCGCTCGACGACGTGTTCCAGTACGTGGACAACGAAGAAGGAGACGCATCGTGAAGGCAATCGTCCAGGACGTGTACGGCTCCGCCGACGTCCTTCAGCTCAGGGACATCGACAAGCCGGTGCCCGGCGACGACGACGTCCTCATACGCGTACGCGCGGCCGGCGTCGATCCGAGCGTGTGGCACCTCATGACCGGGCAGCCGTACCCGATGCGCCTGATGGGCTTCGGACTCCGCGCGCCCAAACTCCGGGTGCGCGGCTGGGACGTCGCGGGGACCGTCGAGGCGGTCGGCAACAACGTGACCCGGTTCCGGCCCGGCGACGAGGTGTTCGGCACGTGCGAGGGCTCCTTCGCGGAGTACGCGTGCACCCCGGGGGACCGGTTGGCAGCGAAACCACCAGGGGCCACCTTCGAGCAGGCGGCGGCCGTTCCGATCTCCGGCTTCACCGCCCTCCACTCGCTTCGCGAGGAAGGGCGGATACGGAAGGGGCAGCAGGTCCTGATCATCGGCGCGGGCGGAGGGGTCGGGACGTACGCCGTGCAACTGGCCAAGGCGGTGTTCGAAGCCGAGGTCACCGGCGTCTGCGGCACGGACAAGACCGACCTGGTCCGCTCGCTCGGCGCGGACCACGTCATCGACTACACCCGCGACGACTTCACCGCCGACAGCCGCCGCTACGACCTCGTCATCGACACCGCCGGCAACCGACCGCTCTCTCACCTGCGGCGCGCCCTCGCCCCTCGGGGCACCCTCGTCCTCGTCGGAGGCGAAGGGGGAGGGCGATGGTTCGGCGGCCTGCACCGCTCCCTCGGAGCACTGCTCCTGTCCCCGTTCATCGGCCAGTACCTGCGCGCACCCTTCGTGAAGGAGCCCAAGGAGGACGTCCTCCAGCCCCTGGCCGACTACCTCGAAGCCGGCCACATCACCCCGGTCATCGACAGGTTGTACCCCCTGAGCGAAGCCGCCGACGCCGTCCGCCACTGGGAAAAGGGCCACACCCGCGGCAAGCTCGTCCTCACCGTCTGAGACGCCCCGCGTTCGCGTTCGCCGGTGCCGGGTCGGCGCGCATCCGTTCCTCCGTTCCTCGGGAGTGGCCGGACGGATGTGTTCCGACGCCACCTCCCGCCCCAGCCCCCACCGAGCCTTGTCACCCACGTCGTCCAAGGTGCCCGGCCACGGCGTTCTCAACGGTGGCTGCGCAGCCGGTGCACGGCCACATTCAATGCCTGTACGGCTTCCTGGGCGTGATCACGCTCCTGGCCGTCGTCGATGGCTTCCAGGGCTGCGGCGGCGGCCGTCCGCACACTGTGCGGCAGGCCCTCGTCGGCCGCAATCCGGTACGCGAGGGCCCGGCGGGCGTCGCGTTCCCCGACGGTGACACCGGCCGGACCGGTCAGAGGGAACGCGACAGCCTCGTACGCGGTGACCCCGAGGAGCACGGCCTGGGCCAGGCCCTGGCCGTAACCATGGGCGGTCGCGTCCGACTCGGCCTGCTTCAGGTCCGCGAACACGCGTCGGCGGATGACGACCGTGCCGCCCCACGCTGCGGCGCCGGTCACCAGCCCCGAGGTGACCGCTGCCACCGCCCCACCCAGGACGTACCCACCACTGGCCGCGACGACCGCCACGGCGAGCGACAGCAGAGCGGTGATCAGCACGTACACGCGGGTGACGGCGCGGGTGTCCATGACGAATCAGTATGCCCAACGGTCACGGACGAGAGCAGGCCGACCAAGACCATCGCCCCCTGCGGGCGCGTAGGTCGGACCGCGTGTGGCGAAACAGGTGGCCAGATCGGTCAGGAATCGAGAAGCGCGGGGTACGGAGTCGCACTTAGCCTGATCATCATGGACATCACCATTCACGCGAGCTTCCTCCCGCACGACGACCCGGACGCGTCCCTGGCTTTCTACCGCGACGCCCTCGGCTTCGAGGTCCGCAGTGACGTAGGACAGGGCAAGATGCGCTGGATCACGGTCGGCCCCGCCGGCCAGCCCGGCACGTCCATCCTCCTGGCGCCGCCGGCCGCCGACCCGGGGATCACCGAGGACGAGCGCCGCACCATCGTCGAGATGATGGCCAAGGGCACCTACGGCTGGATCCTGCTGGCCACCCGGGACCTCGACGGCATGTTCGAGAAGGTGCAGGCCACCGACGCCGAGGTCGTCCAGGAGCCCACCGAGCAGCCGTACGGCATCCGCGACTGCGCCTTCCGTGATCCCGCGGGCAACCTGATCCGCATCCAGGAGCTTCGCTGAGCCGACCGGTCATCGATGCGGCCATGACGGCCGGCGTCGCGACCACCTGCGAAGACTCCGGCGGCCGGCGCTTGCGGGCCGCTGCCCTCGACCACCCCCTCGGCGGCCGCACCATCGCAGAACTTCTCGCGATGTCGGCCGCCGAGGCCGAGGCGCGCACGCCGGCCGCCTACCCGACCGCGCACAAGGGCGGCGTCCACATGCCGCGCCGACCACCGGCCTCCATCCCACCGCCGCCGAGCAGTTGCTCGGCTTCTTGGCATGCTCGACCGGCTCGTCGACTCCGGCCGGCCGGTGATCGCCATCGAGCACCTCGCCGCCTGCCTCGGCATGCAGCCCAGGTGCTCGCGGCCATCGATGAAAAGGAGTTCTCCCATGTGTCACCCCTCGTGGGGGCGCGCACGCACCGCGGCGCAGCGCCTGAGCGACCTCTCGCGACTGCGCCGCGTCCGCGACCGGATCGACCGGGAGTACGCGCAGCCGCTGAACGTCGAGGCACTCGCCGGCGGCGTGCACATGTCCGCCGGGCACCTCAGCCGCCAGTTCCGCCTCGCCTACGGCGAATCGCCGTACGCGTACCTGATGACGCGTCGCATCGAACGCGCGACGGCACTGCTGCGTCGTGGCGACCTCAGCGTCACCGAGGTCTGCTTCGCGGTCGGTTGCTCATCGCTGGGCACGTTCAGCACCCGCTTCACCGAGCTGGTCGGCATGCCGCCCAGCGTCTACCGGCGCCGCGCAACGGGCGCTGCGGCGGGGATGCCGCCGTGTGTGGCGAAACAGGTGACAAGACCGGTCAGGAATCAAGAAGCGCCCGCCGCCGAGCCGCAACTAGCGTGATGGCCATGGCATCCATCGAATCCATCACCCTCGAGGTGGCCGACACCACGGCCGCCGACCGCTTCTACACCGCCGCCTTCGGCCTGGACACGCAGATCCGCATGCGGGCCTCGGAGGCACCCACAACCGGCTTCCGCGGGTTCACCCTCTCGCTCACGGTGTCCCAGCCGGCCACCGTCAACAGCTTCATCGACGCCGCCCTCGCCGCCGGCGCCACGCCGCTGAAGCCCGTCACGAAGTCGCTCTGGGGCTACGGCGGTGTCGTAGAGGCCCCTGACGGAACGATCTGGAAGGTCGCGACCTCGGCGAAGAAGGACACCGGCCCTGCCACCCGGCAGATCGACGACATGGTGCTCCTGCTGGGAGTCGCGGACGTGGCCGCGAGCAAGCGGTTCTACGTCGACCAGGGCCTCGCCGTGGCGAAGAGCTTCGGCCCCAAGTACGTCGAGTTCGCTGCTGGGTCGAGCCCCGTCAAGCTGGCGCTGTACAAGCGCCGTGCCCTTGCCAAGGACGCCGGCGTCTCTCCCGACGGCACCGGCTCGCACCGCCTCACGATCGGTGGCGATGTCGGGCCTTTCACCGACCCGGACGGGTTCGCATGGGAGGCCGCATCCCCTGCACCCACGTCGTGATGTGTCACCGCTCCGTGCCTGTCTGGTCGCCGATCTGGGGACAGCGGGGCTCGGGGCGGTGCCATGTGCCCAGGTGATGCTGGAGGTTTCGCGTGGCCCGGTCGGAGGACCGTCCGGACCGCACCCTGAATTCGCGCGCCTGGGTGATGTGCACGTTCCCCTTCGGGCCACTGCGCCAGTTCACCCGAGCCGACTCCAACCATCCACCCACCCGGTTCAGACGCGTGAACTGCACTGGTACGTGCGCCGGCGCAATGCCGATGTCCGCCACCCCGACGTCTTGGCCGCCCAACGCCGCGCGCCCGAATCCGCAGCGAGAAAGGGCGTCTGCTGGGGCGGACAACTCCGGTCGACCGCAGTCCGAACAGGCATCCCGGCCCGGTCGAGACCGCCCGCGGCGAACGGTTCGCAGTCGGCGTCCTTTGCCAACTCCCTTACGTGCAGGAGCGCCTCAGGACAGGGCCTAGCCGTTTGTGGGACACGGCGGCTGTCCCGCCCTGCCCCCGCAGGGCTCAGCACCGAGTGCAGGTGCGGGGCGGAGGGGGACACCGTTGGCCAGCAGCACGTCGCGGACATGGAGGATCAGCGGGAACACCTCTTGGTTCCAGTCCTCGCCCTGTTCGTCCCAAGCGCGTTGCTCCGCCTCGACGGCCATCCGGTCCTGCGCGAAGACCCGCTCGGTGAAGCGCCGGATGAACGGCCAGGCGAGATGAAGAGTCCCCGGGACGGGCGGCTTCGCGATCGTGAGCAGTCCGAACGTGTGGTTGGTGCGTTGGTCGGCGGCCTGGGGTACGTAGGCGGCCCACAGGGAGAACGCCGGCAGCGCAGCTTTCTCGGGGACCGCCTGCAGGGTCCGGGCGCCGGCCGGCAGCAGGTCTGATCGGCGGCCGTAGTCCTCGCTCACCTCTCTTGTCTCCCCCGGGTCCGTGTCGAGCAGGTTCGCCCCGGAGAGTGACAAGGTGATGGGTCGCGGTCTTCTCGTAGCGGGTGGCGATGCGGCGCCACTGCTTCAAGCATTGCTGCTTCGCTCGACCGGTTTCGCTGCTTGGATGCCTCGCGGTCGATCGCGTGTCGCGCAGTAGCTCCTCCGTGAGCCGCCCCCGTCAGGCGCTCCGCGAGGGCGAGGACCGCCGGCTTGACGTCGAAACCGAACGGTCCGCCGCCGTGAGCGGAGTCATGCCCACAGTGGGCGAATTCCAGGGCGGGGGTCCGGTCGCCGCCGCGGCCGAGCCCCGCACGCGGTCGACCGCCTACTGCGGTTTTGTCGCGATCTGGATCAGGTTGCCGCAGGTGTCGTCGAAAACGGCTGTGGTGACCGGGCCCATCTCCAGGGGCTCCTGGGTGAAGCGGACGCCGAGGCCGCTCAGGCGCTCGTACTCCGCCTGTACGTCGTCGACGGCGAACTGGGCGAGCGGGATGCCGTCCTGGACGAGCGTGTCGCGGTAGGTCTTGGCGGCCGGGTGGCCGGTGGGCTCCAGGAGGAGTTCGGTGCCGCCGGGCTCGTCGGGCGAGACGACGGTCAGCCACCGGTCCTTCTCGCCCACCGGGACGTCGTGCTTCTTCACGAAGCCGAGGATCTCGGTGTAGAAGCGCAGGGCCTTGGCCTGGTCGTCGACGAAGACGCTGGTCAGATGGATCTTCATGGGGTGCTCTTCTCCGGTCCGGATGTGTCGGGCTCGAGCCATCGCTCGGTGATGTGCCGCAGCGGGGCTGTGTTCAGGTCGTGGAACTTGTAGCGGCCCTCCCGCCTGGTCTCGACGAGCCCGGCGGCCTCCAGCACGGCGAGGTGCTGGGAGACCCCCTGGCGCGAGATGCCGAGCTGATGCTTCATGCTCAGTCGCGAGCAGATCTCGAACAGTGTCTGTCCGGACCTCTCCGTGAGCTCGTCGAGGATGGTTCGGCGGGTGGGGTCGGCCAAGGCTTTGAAGAGGTCGTCGGCCACGACCCCAGGATAGGCAACTATTCACTTGCCTATCAAGTCGAGGTGTGCCGCCTCCCGAGTTGCCCGCCGACGGCGGGAGCGGGCCCGCGAGCAGCGAGGACGCGGCAGGCGGCTCGGGAGGCCGGTGGCCCTGGTCAGTGCGACTCTCGCCGTCGAGGGTGCCCGGGGCGCCGTGCACCACGACAGCGACTCCTCCATGGCCAAGGCCGAGGATGTCGTCGCACAGATCAACAACGGTTCGGGCGAGGCGTTCGCGATTCGGGGCGACTGGCGAAGGCCGCACAGGTGGAGCGTGTCTTCGACGAGGTCATCAACCGGTTCGGCAAGCTGGACTGCAGCATCGACACCGCAGGGATGGTGCTGACCAAGCCGCTGACCGAAATCACCGAGGAGGAGTATGACCGCATGTTCGCGGTCGACCCCAAGGCCGCGTTCTTGGCCAACGACAGCCGGGGAAGCATGCGCACCCGGTCGGCCCTCCACGGTCACCGGCGACAGGGACAGCCGATTCACGAAACCAGGCAGGCCTGACCGCATCGCCGGTTCGGACCCCAGCGTCGGAATGAGACGATCATGAGCCACTCGGAATCCTCAGCCGGTGCGTGGCACCGGCCCATGGTGGCGCGCCTCGCGAGCGAGAAGCACCGCACCGCCACCGCCCTGGAGCTCTTCTTCGACCTGTGCTTCGTCACCGCCGTCGCGCAGGCCGCAGCCGCGTTCGAGCACGAACTGGCCGCCGGGCACATCGGCCACGGTGTTCTCGGCTACGCACTGGTGTTCTTCGCCATCTGGTGGGCCTGGATGAACTTCACCTGGTTCGCCTCCGCCTACGACACCGACGACGTGCCCTACCGGCTGCTGACGCTTGTGCAGATCACGGGCGCGCTCGTCATGGCGGCCGGCGCGGCCAAGGCCCTCGAGGACTACGACTTCACCGTCATCACATGGGGCTACGTCGTGATGCGGCTCGCCATGGTCACCCAGTGGCTCCGCGCCGCCCGCTCCGACCGTGAGCGCAGGCGCTGCTGCCTGCGCTATGCAGTCGGCATCCTCGTGGTGCAGATCGGCTGGGTGGCCCGCCTCGCCCTACCCGGCGACGGCGGCCTCGTCGCGTTCGCCGTCCTGGCCGTGGCCGAACTCGCTGTTCCCGTCTGGGCGGAACACGCTGCCACCACCACCTGGCATCCGCACCACATCGCGGAACGCTACGGCCTGTTCACTCTGATCGTCCTCGGCGAATCCATCACGGCCGCGACCTTCGCCGTCCGCTCCGCACTCGACACCGACGCCTCGTTGGGTGACGTCGCCACCCTCACCGTCGGCGGCGTGCTCACCGTCTTCGCCATGTGGTGGCTGTACTTCGCCCAGAACGCCCACCGTCGCCTGACCACGCTCAACGCCGCACTCCGCTGGGGCTACGGCCACTACCTCGTCTTCGCCTCCGCGGCAGCCGTCGGGGCCGGTCTCGCCGTCAACGTCGCCCACACCACAGGCCACGGCCACCTGAGCGACCACGCCGCGGCTGCCACCTACACCATCCCTGTCGCCGTCTTCGTCGCGGTCGTCTGGATCCTGCACCACCGCACGGAGGAGCTGCGGAACACAGCCGACGTCATCTACCCCCTGGCCGTACTCGCCATCCTCGCGGCCACCCTCACGCCCATCCCGGTTCTCGTCACCGGCCTGCTCACCGCGGCCCTCATCACTGCCACACTCATCGCGGTGGCACGCAAGGCGAGCCTGCCGAACCGTGGCTGAGCGCTCATGCCGCCCCGCACGAGGATGTGTTCGCCGACCCGGCCCGCCCTTACCCGAATCAGCCTCTCCTGCAGCAGGCCGCTATTGCGCACGACTTGGCCATCCGGGTCAACCAGTGGCTCTGCTCGGCAGGCCGATCCCGTACTACTTGATCGACTGTTGGTTGGCCGTCAGGCCGCATCCCGGTTGTGGGCGTCGTTCGGGAGTGTTCGTCCGGCCGATGACCCGTGGAGGAGGGCGGACGACTCCAGCGGATCGGACCTCGAAGACGCGATCCGACTGCGTTGCGCGATCGTCGTGCTGATGTCGGCCCAGGGCCGGCCGATGCGAAACATCACCTGGGTGTTGAGGAGGTCCTGGAGGACTGCGTCCTCCAGGACCTCCTGCGTCTGCCCCGGGGCGGCGCGTCAGCGGGCTGGTGACTTCCCGGCCGCTTGCTGTCCGGCGGGGCTTCGGTGGTGCGCGCCAGGGCTATTGCCAGATGGAGTCGACCCAATCGGGGTGGTCTATGAACGGGTTGCGGTTCTTCTGTATGCCGTAGATGGCCTGGTTGCGGTCCTGTTCGAAGGTGTCCGGCGGGTCCTGCTTGCTCCACTGCTTCAGTACGGACAGGCGGCCGATGTTCGGGGCGGAGCCGTTGTCGACCTGGTCGTTGGGTTCGAGGTCGGCGAAGCCGTCATCGCCGTCGTAGCGGACGGCCATGTAGAGGATCATGCGTGCCACGTCGCCCTTGACCGCGTCGCGCGGTTCGAAGGAGTCGGCGTCCGTGAAGTTTCCGGGCGCTTCACCGACCTCGTCGCCGCCGGCGTCGAAGTCCTTGTTGCCGCGGGTGCTGTTCACCGACACGTCGGTGGGCCGTAGGTGGTGGATGTCGGTGCCGGGGCCGGTGCTGGTGCCGAAGTCGCCGTGGGACTTCGCCCACACGTGCTCGCGGTTCCAGTCGTCCGCGCCGCTGCCATTGCTGTCCTTGGACTGCGAGCGGCCGGTGTAGAGGAGTATCACGTTCGACGGGTTGTCCGGATCCTCGTCAGTGGTCTTCAGCGCGTCCCAGACTTGGTCGTAGGACAGTTTCGTCTGCTCGCTGATGATCGTGTGCAGGGCGGCCTTCAGCTCCGGGCCACTCTTGCCCAGCGCGTCCTGGTAGTAGGTGTCGTCCAACGACACCACCGCGGGTCGGCTCGAGTCGGGGGCGGACTGGGTTGCCACAGCGACCGACGGGACAGCAACGGCCGCAACTGCCGCGGCCACGGCAGCGGCCCGCCAGGACCGCCGACGGCGAAAGCGATGAGTGGACATGATGTGGGGGGTGTCCTCTCCCGATACGGGCACCCGCAAGACGCCAACACGGCACTCACGGGCACAGGGTGATTGAGTGTTCGAATCAGGGAGACTGCCACGCGGCACACGCCGGAGAGTGGACGAGCTGCGCCCATCCCGTGCCGACACCGTGAACGCCGCCCAAAGCCGCCTATTCGTGGTCCCGGGGGAGTGCCCGAACAGGTCCTGCTCGGCTGTCAGTGGCTCCGCATACGTTGCCCGCATGACGCACCACGTGATCGAGAGCCGCACCTTGGAAGCTGCTCTCTCCGATGCTCGCCAGGCCGTGACGGAGTACGACAACGCCCGTGAGTGGCTGCTGCGCAGAGCTGACGGGGTGGGGATCGGACCGTTGGGGGCTGACGTGTGGGTTTTCGACACGGAGCTGACGCACGTCCTGCTGGTCAACCACCGCTGGCGAGGATGGGTCTCGCCCGGCGGCCGGGTGGAATCAGGCGAGACGCCCCGCGAGGCGGCGGCCCGTGAGCTGTTCGAGGAGACAGGCATCAGCGCGGAACTCCTCGCGACGCCGACGGCGGTGACCGTTCGCTCCTACCATCCCGGCTGGTCGGCCACGATGGGTGTCTCCTTCGCCGCAGTCGTTGACCGGGCCACGCCGCTCATCCCGGAACATGGTCAGCCTGCGGCTTGGCTGCCGTTGGGCGAGCAGTGGCGGGGGTACTTCTCCGAAGACCGACTCCGGATGAGCCAGTACGCCGCGCTGATCGCACGGAACCAGACCGGGGCCTATCCGAGGACGGAACTGGTCGATCCTGTCCGGGTGTTGAAGCCGCTCGCTGTCGCCGAACGCCGGTGACCCTTGGGTCGGCCGTGTTGATTCCACGTGTCGGCGTTCACGCCCGGGGTCGTAGGTGGCCCGCCGCGCGCGGGCAAGTCGCGGTTGCAGGCCGCTCGCGCGTGGATGGGCTCCCCGGCGCTTCCGTCGCAAACTCAACTGGACGGCGTGACCGGGGACCACATGCCGAGCCACTGATCGGCGCCCCAGGCCTCGAACCGCTCTACCTCAGTGAACCCCAACTTCGCCGCGAGACGCATCGAGCCGACGTTGGCGGTCTGGGTGGTGAGCACCACCGGCTCGCCGGGAAGGACGCCGTCGAACCAGTCGAGTGCCGCCGCGCACGCCTCGGTGGCGTACCCGAATCCCCACGCCCGCGGCAGGAACAGGTAGCCGAGATCGGCCTTCCCCGCGGCAGCCGGGCGACGGTGCTCCGTTGCTCTCCTGAGCAGGATCTGGCCGATCATCGACCCGTCGAGATCGACGACGAAGCTCCCGGGCCGCCGCGCGGGCACCTCGGGCATCTCGCGCTCAAGCTCGTCACGCGGCCGGGGGCCGCCGAGGTAGGTGTGCACCTCTGGCGAGGCGAGCAGCTCGATGAACGCCGTACGGTCCCGGGTCTCGGGCTCACGGAGCACGAGCCTCTCGGTCCTGATCGGCTCAGGCGGCCACGCCACGAGTCCCAGATCTTCCATTCGCGCACGCTAACAAGTGGCGAAACCAACCGAACGGGAAACGCTTAACTCCACCTGGATCCGAACCCCGAACAGCATTACTGATCTTTTCGTAAGTTTGGTGGGTGTGGTGGCCGTGTGGGTGGGAGGCTGTCGGGGTGGCATATCAACCTTCCCCTTCGGTTGCCGGGTC
>NZ_JBWKCY010000042.1:0-31523 GCF_056436245.1 Streptomyces sp. NPDC043812 | reverse complement strand
GGACCCGGCAACCGAAGGGGAAGGTTGATATGCCACCCCGACAGCCTCCCACCCACACGGCCACCACACCCACCAAACTTACGAAAAGATCAGTAAAGCGTGTTGCAGAAGGCTGTGTTCGGGCAGGTCGGAGGCGCCTCTGGGGTGGTTCTGTTCACGTGGCGAGGGCGAGGTCGTGCATGTGGGCGACGGCCTGGACTGCGTGGTGACGACCGCTGCCGCGCTGTCGACAGTCCCGGAGGATCTTGTAGTGCTCCATGCGGGCGAAGGCGTGCTCCACGCGGGCACGGACTCTGCGGGCACGGCGTTGTCTTCTTCCTCGCCGGCCAGGAGGTCCCGCCCGGGGCGTTTGCGGTGCGGGACGATGACGGTTTGCTCGTCAAGTGCGGTGAAGATGTCCTCGACCAGGCGCTCGGCCATCCGCGGCGCCTCGGGACGTATCAAGGTCACGAGGCGACGGCGTCCGGCTTTGCGGATCTGGGCGGGTGAGCCGAACTGGTCGAGCAGTCCGAGCACGGCCGGGTGCTGGATGCGCAGGCCCAGGACACGCTCGAGGGAGGGGTGGATCTGGGTGAGCAGGCCGCGAAGCCGGTTGGCGATCCGGGTGGACTCACCTGCCAGGTCGTCGTCGAACCCGGCGATCATCGAGAGCTCGGCGACGGTCTCGTCAGCGGGATCGATCGCCGTGGGTGGGTGACGGCAGCCGGGCGTGGGACACACCAGCGCCGTTGCCGGCCCCTGGCATGGGGCCGTGCGCCAGATCTGAACCAGAAGTACTTGTACAGGGCACCTCGTAGTCTGTTGGTCGAGTGGGGGCAATGCATGACGAATTCCAACGGTGGCGGCTGTTGATCGCGGTCGAGCCCACCCGAGCCACCGTCGGCCGACCAAATTGCTACGGTGACAGGAGGAACTGGCAGCTCCCGCGCGGGACCCACAATGGACGGGATGAACAACATGCAGGAACTGTGGCGCCGATGGGAAGAGTGGCTTCGGCAGAACGCGCCGGGCGATTACTCCACGCTCCGCCCAGGGGCGTCAGACGTTGACATATCCAGGCTGGAGAGCGGAGTTGGCTTCCCGCTCCACGGTGAACTGAAGTCGCTCCTTCTGGAACACAACGGTGTCACACCGCGCAGGTCCAGCATGGCGCCCGGCGCCTTTCTTCTCGGGTACTGCCTTCTGGATACCGAAGGAATCCTGGAATGGCATAAGAACCTTTCCGACATGGCGCACGAAGCGGTCGAGGAAGGTTACGAGGAAGAAGTGGTCGGGCGCACCGCACACACCCAGTGGGTTCCCTTCGCTCAGGCCCTCACCGGTGATCTGCTGTTCGTCGACCACCGAGCGGACCATTACGGAGAAGTCGGCGAGATCTCGTTCGGCGATCCCGAGTACCAGCCGCTCTGGCCGTCCATGACTCCGATGCTGACCGACCTGTGCAACGCGGTGGAGGGATCGCTGCGGCTACCGACCGCGGGGCGTCGTCCCTCGGTCCACGAAGGACGCATGCTGGAATGGGTCGTGGGCTGACCCTGGAAGCGAAGCGTCCTGCCGGATCACCATGATCCGGCAGGACGCTTCGTTTCTGGTCCTGCTGTCAGCTGATGTTGCAGACCGACTTGATGTCGCAGTACTCGAACCCGGTCTGGACGAAATACGCGTCATTGTCGAGCAGGCGGATCTCGGACGTGAACCGCCCGAGGTCGCCACCGGCATCCGTGTTCTGCTTGGCCGGGACTGCGGCGCGGCCGCAAATCTCGTTCCATGTCGGATACGGGTAGTTGTTGTCGAGCTCCAGCATCCAGCTGCCGTCGGCTTGCTTGTCCGCGTAGAACTGCGCGCAGTGCTTGCCCGAGGACAGCGTCATCCCGCCGCTCTCACGGGATTTTGCGAACGGGTACTCGTCGCAGCTGGTGCCGTCCGCGTTCGGATGCGGGTTCCACTCCGCGACCGCGAGCATGCACATCTTGTCCCGGTTCTCTTTGGCCTTCGTATCATCCGCCAGGCGGTGCAATGGCTTGTTGTGCTGCTCGCTGCCGGGGTGGGAGGCCAGCTTCTCCATGATCACCCAGTAGTACGCGGCAGCGGCCGGGTACTTCTTTGTGTTCATCTGAAGCGTCGGGGTGTACTTGGGGAACACACATCCGGTGTTGCCCCCCACCTTGTTGTCGCAGCGGACATCGAAGGCGTTGTTGGACCACTTCGGGACGGCCTGAACACCGGCGCTGGGTGTGGACCAGGTGGTGTCCCAGGTGAAGTCCAGCTTCGATTCGCCTCCGGTGGTCTTGTTCCAGGTATAGGTGTTGGTCCGGGTGGCGACGTGAATGTCACCGGGGGTCCACGTTGTGCTGCCGATCCAGGGGCCAGTGCTTTCGGCGCAGTCGCCGGTCGGCCAGCAGTCCTCCGCGAACGATGTCAGCGTGGTGGAGGTGAGCCCCGTCATGTTGACGAGAGACAGCTCGGTCCACGTGGTGAACTCGTTCGACTTGGGGTTGAGGTTGATCTCCTGGATGACCTTCATGGTCGCGTTACCGACGGGGACGCCGTCGCGTGTCGCGGTCAACGGAAGCAGGCCGCGCAGACATCCTTGCGTTCTGGTCTGCATGGCTGCGCCGTTGACGTTCGCGCACCAGCCGACGGGGCCCGCAGCCGCTGCCACGGCGGCGCGCTCGACCGTCTTCAGGGACGTGGCCTTCTTCTCGTCCAGCGGCACGTAGGAACCGCACCAGCTGATCCCGTCGCTACCGGTCGCGCACGTCTGGCTCCCCGGCGCAGCGGCCGCCGACGACCTCAGAGCGGCGCCTGCGAGGACTTCCTCGGCATCCTGAGCGGCCACGAAGTCGACGTCGGGCGCGTTCGGGTCCGCCTCGGGGAAGATGATGTCGTTCAGACCGTCGTGGTCCCCGGGCACGAAGGCGATGGCATCGTAGGCGATGTCCTTGGAGCCGTCGCCGCCGTTGAAGTTGTCCAGACTGACCTCGGGGACGGTGTCGTTGAACTGGTAGGCGCCCAGGTCGACCCACTTGTTGGACTGGTTGGCGTCCTGGGAGATCGCCTTGACGGTGGTGCCGTGTGCGTGCTTGATGCGGTATTCGGCCTTGGAGGTCTGCGCCCCGTGGTCGGGGATGTGCGCGTAGACCTTGGCCTGACCGCTGTGCTCGGTGATCTTCTCGCCGAGCTTCCAGGTGCCGGTCACCTTCATCCGGTCGCCGGGCTCCGGGAAGGATTCAGGGGAGCGGGTGTGGGTGAACCAGAAGTGATTGCCGTACGCCGCGCCGATCTGGTGCGTGTCGACCTTGCCGGGGTAGGTGGTGATCGTCTGCCCGGTGTCGGCATCGATGATGTCGGAGGGCTGGAAGGTGAGGGTGAAGGTGCCGTCCGACTGTACTGCCCCGCAGCCGCGTGAACCAGATCCTGCCGGGGTGGTGCCGTTGGGCACATCGTCCACGATCAGTGCGTTCGACGGCAGGCCGCTGCTGCAGCGCGGCGGGTAGGAGTTGGCGTCCGGCTGTTCCGGGTACGAGGTGTTGAAGCGGTGGACCTGGTGGCCGCACTCGGCCCCGGTGGTGCAGTTCTTCCACTCGGCCGGCTTGTCCCACCAGCAGTGCAGCCAGTGGGGGTTGGTGTCGGAGTCGCCCGCGGCGAGCCCGCAGGCGCCCAGGCCGGGGTCGTTGGAGTCGTTGTCGCCGATCTTGGACGGGTCGCAGTCGTTGGATGCGTCGCAGAACTGGTCGATCGGCGGTTTGACGGTGCTGCGGTCTGCGTTGCTGTTCCACCAGGCAGCCAGGTAGCCAGGCTTGAAGTCGCCCGGAGCGAACATCGCCGAGATCGGGCGAGCGGCCCAGCCGAGGACCTTCTCCTCATACGGCCAGTCCTGCGGGTGCGCGGCATGGCTGTAGTCGTCCTTGGAGGGGTCCGTGGCACTCTGCAGGAAGGGGATCCGGTTGGCCTTCCACAACGGGTTGGCCGGATTGTTGGTCCAGCCCAGCCCCTTGTGTCCGCCGGAATCAGACGTCTCGTAGAAGCCGGAGTTGTACGCCCACAGGGCGAAGAACCAGTTCTCGATCCACTGCGGGTGGCCGTCGTTAACCTTCATCCCGGCCCGGTAGGTCTGGTTCCACTTGTCGGAGAGGATCTGCACGCCGTAGGCAACGTTGGCGGTGTAGTCCAGTGCGACAGCCTCCTGGGTGAGCGGGGACAGAGCCGTCTCACCCTCCTTCTCCTTGCCCGCCAGCCGCATACCGTCGGTGGCCTGCGTGATGCCGTAACCGCAGTCGGCCTCGGAGAAGTTGATGCGCCACGGGTCGGCCTGAGTGCCGTCGGAGGTGTACTGGGTGCCGTAGTAGTTGCCGATGAGGCTGTTGGCGGTGACACCGGGGACAGCGAAGCGGGTCGCCTGCCACATGTTGGATTCCTGCGCGGTGACGCCGAGCATCACCTGCGAGGGTATGTGCCAGCGGTCGGTGACATCGGGGTCCTCGTTGTCGAGGGTGCCGTTGGGGTCGCCGGCCAGCACGATCGGCGGGAACAGGCCTTGAGGCTGGTAGCCGCCCATGCCGGTGTTCTTCCAGTTCGGCGAGCGGTAGAAGTTCAGCTCACCGACGACGGCCTGGTCCACGGCCCATTCCACCTGCCGGGGGGTGGGCTGGAATGCCTGCTTCTTGACATCGTTGCGGGCCACCGCGCAGTAGCGTTCATCGGTGCCCTCGCCCGGAGCGGTCGGCGACGCCGTCAGCGCCCGGGTGTGCACCGTCTGCGTGGACGGACCCTCGCTGTCGCCGCTGACCGACGGCTCCGCGGATGACTCCTTCCCCGTCGGGACGCCCAGCGCCGGGGAGAGTCGGCTTCCGGCCTCGGCCCGCTCGGCGGACAGCTGAGGTGTGGCGTCCAACTCGGTGTGCTTGCCGGTGGCTACCACGTCCAGAGTGATCCGCGCATCACGGACCTGCTTGGCCTCCTCGGGTGTGATCAGGCTGGTCTTGCCGTCCGCCCAAGAGGTGGACACGCCCACGTGGCCCAGAGTCGACATGCGGGCACCCTTGGCGAGATGCCCCGGGTTCTTCACCGGTCCCGGCAGATTCCCCGTGTTCTTGGCCTTACCCGTGACGAACACCGTGCCGCCAGGGGTGGCTGACAGGTCCCAGTCGGTGAGTTTCCCTTCAGCCACCGTCTTCGGGGTGGTCTTCCCGCCCTTGACCTGCGTGGCGGCCAGGTGCTTGGCCCAGGACCTCGCCTGGGTCTTCTTTGTGTCGGCCTCCCGGTCGATGAAGGTCACGCCGTCGCCGCTGTCAGCCGCGATCTGGAACGGCACATGCTTCGTGACGGCGAGGACGGTTTCCTTCTGCCCGTTGATGCGGACGAGCTTGTTGCCGTGCCCGGCCACGATGCCGTGCCGGGTCGGGACAGCTGACGTGACCTGACCGGGGAAGGCGGCCGGCCGGGACGGCTTGCCTGTGGCCGCGTCCACGGTGATCAGACGGGTCTTCTGCTCCTCGTCCCCGTCGTGGGTCAGCTGGGTGAACACCACATCATCGCTGGTGCCGCAGCCCGGAGAGAAGTAGGCCAGCGACGCGGTGAACGGCAACTTGGTGACCTTGCCGCTACCCAGCTCGACGACGGCGGTGAACGCGCCGCGCACCATCAGTTCGGGGTTGTTGGTGAACGTCCGGGGTGCGTAGGCGATGGCCGCGTACTTCCCGGATCCGGTCACGCACGCGTTACCGATCCAGGAGTCCGCATCGAATCCGTCTTCGCGCAGGGTGGCTACGGTGGTGAACTTGTAGCCGTCCTTCTCGTTGCCTGTCAGGACATGGAAGCCGGCGCCGTCGCCGGAGGTGGACAGGGCCACGTCCCGGGAAGAAGAGTGGCTATCACCCAGGACGGTTGCGCGGTCCTTCTTGCCGACCTCGCGGGGCTTGCTCGTTTTTTTCGGCAGGCTCTTGCCGCCTTGAACGGCATTGTCGGGGACCTCCGGTCCCTGAGCCTGCGCGGAGATGGACAGTGACGAGGCGAGAAGCGCAGTCGCTGCCGCTATCACCACCGCGCGTCTCCTCTGTCTTGTACGCACTAAAGGTGTTCCCTTTTCTATTTTCGGTCGACGATGGGAGTGAACTCATCGACGTAGATTTTCGGAATCTGCGGAACCGGACCCATGCCTTCCGAGCCGATCACCGCATCATCCCGTCCGGTCTTGCCCGGAGGGACATCCTGAAGCCAGAACCGGTTGTTCGCGGTCCAGCCCTCACCGTCAGCGATGCTGATCTGGACTGAGTACGTCGCATCCCGCTCGTAGGTATTGGCTACCTCGATCTCGGTCCGCACACCGCTGCTTTCCGGGGTGGCACGCACGACCAGGTCTCCGTACTCCAAGACACGCGTGCGGCCTTCGGAGTGCACCGAAGCCACAGGCGATGGACGCACTTGCGGGCTGCTCGGCTCAGCGCTCGGGGTCACCGGCCGCTGCGACGCGGGGGCCCTGCCGGCGGCGCCGTCCGTACACCCGGCGGCAAGCACACACACCGCCGTCAGGCACAGTGCCCGGACCATCCACGGTCCGGTCACCACTGCATCACCCGTCACTGAGCGGAAGCCGCCATCTGCTTGCGCGCGGCAGCGATTTCCTGGCCGTGCTGCTCCTTGATGCCGGTCAGCTGGTTCTTGTTGTCGGCGATCTGCTTGTCCTGGATCGCGGACTCCACTCCGAACCAGATCTTCACGAGATCCGTGTTCTCCTTGCAGTCGATGTCGTCGACCGCCAGAGCGATGGACTCCTGCGACGGCTTCCCATCGTTGGTGACGCCCTGGTCCATTGCCTTGTACGGATCGCCAAGACCCGGATGTCCCTTGCCGCCCATGCACGAAGACCACGCGGCGATGGCCTTGATGACCTTGTCGTCCTTCATCGACTGCATCAGACTGTCCCCGGCGAGCTCCGCCACGATGATCGGGTCGGCTTCCTGCACGCCAAGTTGGCCCTTGGACCAGCCGATGCAGCCGCCCGCCTTCAACTTCTTCCCGTTGTACTCGGCCCGAGCGGGCTTGATGCCCAGGCCGGGGCTGGCGATCGGCTCTCCCGCCTGGACTCCCTTGGGGGCCTTGGGCAGTTCGGGCTTGGTGTGGCCGGTCAGGACCTCTACCTCGACACCGGACAGATCGCGCAAGGTCTGCTTGGTGTGCTCCTGCAGTGCCGGGGGGAGCTCGTAGCCGTACTTCTCCGCCTCGGCCCGGTTGGTGATGCCATAACGGCGTTCGATGTTGGCGTCGTTGTCACTGGGAGGCGGGTTGGCGCCGGCTCTCGGGAGAGTCAGGTCGATGTCATAGTCCTTCATACAGGACTGCTGAAGATCGGTGGCGGCCTGCTCGACGGTGACCTGGTCCTCGTAGGAGGCCATGTACGCCTCCAGCGGAAGGGTCAGATCCTTGGCCAGGCCACTGGTGGGGATCTTCTTGGGCCAGTTTTCCTTGTTCACGATCAGTTTGCCGTCGGCCACGTTCTTCGTGGTCTCCGGGCTCGCGCCGGAGGAGCAGGCACTGACCAGGAGAGCCGAAGCGGCCAGGGCTACTGCGGTGGCGGTCCGCTTGATGTGCTTCACGGGGGTTCCTTCTTAAGCGAAGTGGGAGGACGCGTTGTTGTTCTTCAGTGCGGAGATCAGGTTGGTGATGTTGCAGTCTCCGTAGGGGCCGTTCTTCGCGAAGTACTGAGATGTGCCGCCGTAGCCGGAGTTGTAGTAAACGCGGTAGTTGTCGTCTCGGGCGCAGTTCTGTACAGACGCCGCATTGTTCTTCATGTACTGGCCGTTGCCATTGCCGCCGTTGCCGAAGACGTACCGGTAGGTCGTCAGTGACGATCCCTGGTACTGACTCGTACCCCAGTGGTCGGACACGTTGCTGTAGTACGTCGTGAACGCCGACTTGTAGTAGCCATCCTGGATGGCAATGTCCTTCGAGTTGTAGAACAGCCACAAATCACCGTAAGAGCAGGTGATCCACGGAACATCACAGTTGTCGGTGACCTTGTACTCCGCCGCATGCGCCGGACCGGCGGTTGCCATCACGGCCACCACGGCCGCGAAGGACGTAGCGCAGGCGGCCATCTTCTTCTTGAAGCGGACACTCCTCATGACATCTCCATCGATAGATCATTTATGCGAGAAGGATCTTCACACCCAGGTAGGTGTCATGGCCATGGTCGTTGCATGATCGAGACCTGTCCGGGATCGTCACGGGTGACCGAGGTCTCGTAGGGCTGTGGTGGTCGCGGCCCTGTCTTCTGAGTCAGGAATTCTGTTCAGATGCGCAGGTTGTCTCATGGCGCGGACGCGGCGGTCGAAGGCCGAGTTAAGACTGTCGGATGAGGAACGGGCGGCACTTGAGGGGTGGGTGCGGCGTCGTTCCATGCCGCAGGCGCAGGCGCAGGCGCAGGCGCAGGCGCAGGCGCAGGCGCAGGCGCGGGCGTTGCGGTGTCGGTTCGTCCTGGCGTGTGCTGAGGGTGCTTCGAGCAAGATGTGGCGGCCCGGCTCGGTTCCACGCCTCATGCAGTGGTTGGCGGTCCCGGTTCGTGCAGTACCGGATTGCCGGCCTGGGTGACATGCCGCGGCCGGGCGGGACCAGGACGGTGACGGACGAGCAGGTTGCCGCGGTGGTCACGAAGGCGTTGGAGTCCCCGCCGAAGAGCGCAACCCACTGGTCGACTCGGTCGATGGCGATGGCGATGGCGATGGCGATGGAGATGGGTCTGTCGCGGTCGTCGGCGTCACGGATCTGGCGTGCGTTCGGTCTGCAGCCGCACCGGCCGGAGACCTTCAAGCTGTCGACGGATCCGTACTTCGTCGACAAGGTGCACGACGTCGTGGGGTTGTATCTGGATCCGCCCGAGCGGGCGTTGGTGTTCTGCGTCGATGAGAAGTCGCAGATCCGGGCCCTGGACCGCTCCGAGAAGGACATCCGCAACTGGATCGCAGCATGGAACACCGACCCGAAGCCCTACACCTGGACGAAGACCGCCGACGAGATCCTCGAACGTCTCGCCTCACATCTGAACAGAATTCCCGACTCGGAAGACTAGGGTGCTTCCGTGGCCGGCTCCGTCCGGTCCGTCCCCGCCAGGGAACGGGCGAGTGGCATCCGGGAGAGCGCGAGTACGCCCCACACCACCAGGGCGACACCGAGCAACTGGGGCAGCAGCCACCAGCCGGAGCGCACGTGCTCCTCGTACAGGGTGATGCCGAGGACCAGACTCACGCTCGCGTCGCCCAGCGTGATCGCGGGCTGCGACGCCACCAGGGGACCGGCCTGCAGAGCGTTCTCCAGAAGGAAGAGCGCGGCCGCACCGACCACCGCGAAGGCGTAGGTCTGCCAGGCGGCGAAGAACGCCGTGATGCCTCCGTCGTCCAGGATGTGCATCGCCGCTTTCATCAGTGCCGCGGTGAGCGCGTAGCAGATGGCGGTGGCCAGGCCCAGGCACGCGGCGCGGGCCCGGCCCTCGGGACGGCGGAGTGCCGCGAGTGCGAGCGCCACCACCGCTGCCGCACAGACGGCGAGCGCCGGGATCCAGCGGTCGAGCGGCACATGTGTGCGGCCGCCCTCGGGGGAGGCCGCGGCGAGGGCGAGGCCGAGGCCTGCCACAACGCCCACCACAGCCGCCCAGCCGCGCCGCGCCAGATGCCCGTGCAGCAGGAGCGAGGCGATGACGAGGGCGAGCGGCAGTTCGAGCACGAACAGCGGCTGAACGACCGTCAGCGGTCCGGTCGCCAGGGCCACCGCCTGGCAGACGGCGGCGGCGATGACCGCAACGATGCCGATGAGCCAGACGGGTCTGCGGAGCAGATCGAGCATCAGCCCGGCGCGCAGGCCGTCGGACCGGGGGACGTCGAGGGCCGCCTTGCGCTGCAGCACGGTCGCGAGCGCGTTGCTGAACGCGGCGCAGATCGCGAACAGGACCGGCAGGAACAGGTGCACTGTGGTCGGCCTCCGGCAGTCCGTGGTCCGGGGCGGCCCGGCCCTGATCCGGCCGGACCTGCCCGGGGCGTGTCCGCAGCGGGCGCCGACGGCGGACGCGTCGCCCGGTTCGTACCGTGCCCGGTTCGTACCGTGCCCGGTTCGTACCGTGCCCGGTACCTGCCATGGTGACGCCGGGCCCTGCCCGTCCGCGATCCGGGGAGCCGGGCTGCTGACGTCCGGGCATCGCCGGACAATGGGACGCGGGCGTACACCCGGCCCACCGGGCGACGCGCGGACGGCGTGCGAGAAGGGGGCGCCCATGCGCGCAGAGCCGGGGCCGGCGGCGGGAAGGACGGGTGCCTTCGTCGCCGTGGCGGTCGCACTGTTCTGCGTCCAGATCGACTTCTTCGCCCTGAACCTGGCGATCCCCGGCATCGCGGACGAACTCGACGTGTCTCCGTCCGCGGCCCAGTGGACCCTCTCCGCCTACATGCTCGCCGTGGGCTGCTGCTTCATCGTGGGCGGCCGCGTGGGTGACGTCTTCGGGCGACGGCGTGCTCTCCTCGCCGGTATCGCGCTCTTCGTGGCCGGTTCGGTCGGATGCGCGCTCGCGCCGGGGCTGCCGCTCCTGGTGGCCGCACGGATCGTCCAGGGCGTCGGTGCAGGCTTCGTCTTCCCGTGTCGGTCTCCGTGATCAGCAACGCCTTCCCCGAGGAGACCAGAGCACGGGCGCTGGGCGCCGCGTTCGGCGTGGCGAACATCGGGACCGCGCTGGGACCGTTCGTGGGCGGCGGCTTCACCGAGGGGCCCGGGGTGGCACTGGATCTTCTGGCTGCTCGCACCGCTGACCGCGAGCGCCTTCCTCGTCGCCGTGCTCTGCGTACCCGACTCGAGGGACGACTCGGCGCCCCGTCAGCTCGATCTGCCCGGCTGTCTCACCGTCGTGTGCGCGCTGGCCGCACTCACGCCGGCGGTCGAGCGCGGCAGCGCCTGGGGCTGGGACCACGCCCGCACGCTGACGCTGTCATGGCCGTACGTCACCGGCTCGTCGGGCTCGGCACGCTGCCGCCGCTGTCGATGCGGGCGCCGGGGTCGCGCTGAGGCGAGCGCATCAGCTCGGAGACCTTGACGAACCGGTAGCCGCGGCGGCGCAGTTCGGGGACGATCCTGCGGACGGCCCGCTCGGTCGCCGGGGCGGCGCTGCGGGTGCAGTGCATGACCACGAGCGAGCCCGGCTCGACGTCCGCGAGCACCTGCTCGGCCACGGCGTCCGCGTCGGTCGCGAAGGCGTCACCGCTGACGACGTCCCACTGCACGGCGGTGACTTCGGCGGGTGCGATCGCGCGCAGCGCCTCGTCGTCGTAACAGCCGCCGGGGAAGCGGAAGTACGGCACCACATTGCGCGCCCCGGCCCGCTCGAACGCGCTGAAGGCCCGCTCGACATCGGCCCGCATGTCCTTCACCGCCACTTCGGGCAGCCCGTAGCAGCCGGAGGTGAAGGCGTGGTGGCTGTAGGAGTGGTTGGCGATCTCGAAGAGCGGGTCGCGGCCGATGGACATCGCCTGGGCCGGATACTCCTCGGCCCAGCGGCCCGTCATGAACACGGTGGAGGGCACCCTCAGGCGGCGCAGCGTGGCGATCAGTCCGGGGTTGTCGAACCGCTCCCCGCGTGCCGCGCGCGGCCCCTGACCGGCGGTCATGTCGGCGTCGAAGGTGAGCGCGACGGTCTTGTCGGCGGCGCCGCGCGGGACCGTCGCCCGCCGGAACACCGGCGTCAGCCCGTGCGGTCCCGGCGCGAGGGCCGGGGCCTTCGGCCGGGGCCCGTGCCCCTGCGGGTTGCCGGCCTGCGGTGAGGCGGCGGACCGGCCGGAGTCGACGGGGGAGGAGGGGGTGGGCGCCGACGTGGCGCCGCTGCCGGAGTCCGTACCGCACCCGACGAGTACCGCCCCGAGCAGCGCCAAAGCCATAAATCTTCGTACAAGAGTGGCCATTGACGGAAACTATCCGATCATCATGTCAATGATCGCTCAGGACTGTTCCTGCGTCAGGGTTGCCTTCCGCCCCGGACGGTGCCGCCCTTCTCTTGCATCATGCAATGATGCTCCCGGTCCATGGTCCACCGCGCGGACCCGCGTTCAGGGAGGAACGGCATGGCACTGCCCCCCACGGCCGGTGTGCTCGCCACGATGTCGGAGCTGCTCGCCCCGCCCCACGACCGGGGCGGCGCGGTGTGGCGACTGGACCCCGCCGCGCGGCAGCTCGACGCGAATGTCATCCGCCTCCTGCCCGGCGACCGGGTCGAGCGCCATGTCGAACCCGACCTCGACGTGCTGCTGTGCGTCGTCGCCGGCAGCGGTGAACTCTCCGTCGCCGGCCGGCCGGAGCGCCTCGAACCCGGCTGCGTGGCCTGGCTGCCGCACGGCACCGAGCGGTCCCTGTCCGCGGGGGACGAGGGGCTGGTGTACATGACCGCCCATCGCCGCCGGCCGGGCCTCACCATCAAGCCGCCCGCCACCTCCCGTGCCGCCGTGACGGAAGGCGGGGAGGCCGCGTGCCGGCTCCATCGGATCTGCCCCGGGTGCGACCGCCCCAGTGACGACATCGGCGCACGTTACTGCAGCCGTTGCGGCACCGAACTGGCCGACGGATCGTCCTTCTGACGGTCCGTCGGCACTCCTCTTTCGCAATCGCGATGAGTACAACTCCCGCCTCGTACGTATCAAGGGTCGGACGCGTCCCCCGGTTCCCGTCGGCAACCGGATTCCGTATCCCCCGCAGGAGGCAGCGAGTTGAGTCACAGGCGAATACCCAAGCGAAAGGCCGTGCTTGCAGGAGCCGGGGCGGTGGGCATCGCTGCGGCGGCCATCCTGCTCCCCAACGCGAATGCGTCGCAGTCGGGTTCCGATGCCGAGTCGGACCCGAAGCGGCTGAGCGCCGCTTCCGCCCAGGACCTCGTGTCGGAGCTGATCCCCGAGCTCGGCGAATCGTATGCGGGTGCGTACTACGACGCGGGCAAGCAGCAGCTCGTGGTCAACGTCAGCGGCGACAACAACGAAGTGATCGTGCAGGTCAACAAGGCCGGTGCCGTGGCCAGAAGCGTCGAGAACAGCATGGGCGAGCTGACGTCGGCCACGCAGACGCTGGCGAAGCAGGCCACCATCCCGGGCACGTCCTGGGCCGTCGACCCGCGGACCAACCAGGTCCTGGTCACCGCAGACCGCACGGTCACCGGCGAGAGCTGGGACCGGCTGGAGTCGGCAGTCGGTGACCTGGGCTCCGGCACGGCCCGTATCAAGAAGTCGGCGGGCGAGTTCAAGACGTTCCTGGAGGGCGGCGACGCCATCTTCGGGGGCGGCGCGCGCTGCTCGCTCGGCTTCAACGTGACGACGCAGGACGGGGCGCCGGGCTTCCTCACGGCGGGCCACTGCGGTGTGGCCACCGAGCAGTGGTCCGAGTCCGCGGACGGCGCACCGATCGGTACGGTCCAGGCCGCGACCTTCCCCGGCGACGGCGACTTCGCCCTGGTCACGTACGACGACCCGGCGACGCAGGCGCCGAGCACGGTGGACCTCGGCAACGGCCAGACGCTGGACATCGTGGGCGCGGACGAGGCGGCCGTGGGCCAGCAGGTGTTCCGTATGGGCAGCACGACCGGTCTGAACGACGGTCAGGTCACGGGGCTCAACGCAACCGTGAACTACCCCGAGGGCACGGTCACCGGCCTCATCCAGACGGACGTCTGCGCGGAGCCGGGCGACAGCGGCGGCGCCCTGTTCACCCGCGACGGGGCCGCGATCGGCCTGACATCGGGCGGCAGCGGCGACTGCCAGGCGGGCGGTGAGACGTTCTTCCAGCCCGTGACGACGGCGCTGGCGGCGGTCGGCGCCCAGATCGGCGCGGGCGATGCAGGTGCCGGTGGCGGCGCGGCTGACGCAGGCGCTGGTGACGGTGCGGCTGACGCAGGCGCTGGTGACGGTGCGGCTGATGCCGGTGCTGGTGACGGTGCGGCTGACGCAGGCGCTGGTGACGGTGCGGTCGACGGGGGCGCCGGTGACGCGGGCAACGGCGCCGCCGGCCAGAACGGCTCCGGTGGCATCGGCGATGCCGGTGACGCCGGGGACGGCGCGGACGCGAACGGCGAAGGAGGAGCCGACGGCAGCGGCTTCGCCGGTAACAACGGCTGACGGCGTCCGTCCGAGGGAGCGGCGGGGCCGCGGGCACCAGAATGCCCGCGGCCCCGCCGCTCACGTGCGTGCGAGCGAGCTCGGACGCCCCCGAGCCCGGAGGTCACGGGGGCCCGTCGTCGTGCTGCTCGACCCGTTCCCGGCCCTTGGCCCCGTCCCGCGCCCGGACAGGACCTAGCTCCGCTGCGCCTTGGCGATACGGGGGGTGGTGTTCTCCTCGCCCGCCTTCTTGCTGACGACGTAGCGCTCGACGCGCTGGCCGGGAGCGACGTTCTCGAAGCCGACGACGCGTGAGTCGACCACGCCGCCCGACGCGTTCACGAAGTCGACCTGGACGGCGTAGAAAGCGGTCTTGTCGGTGCTGTTGGTGACCCGGATCAGGGCGGCGCGGCTGCCGTCCGACCGCGCCGTGGCCACTCCCTGCTGCGACACGTCGGCGGTGGCGTTGCCCCGGCCCGTGGCCTCGTTCAGCTGAGCCGACGCCGACGCGCGCACCCGCTCGGACTCGGCCGACACCGACTCCTCGAAGTCCTGCTGGGTGCGGGGCGTGGGCGAACCGGTCGTGGGGCTGGCGGGCGCGGTCGTCGTCGCACGGGGAGTGGCGGTGCCCTCGCCCCCGTTGTCGCTGTCCGATCCGCATGCGGTCAGTCCGGCGGCGAGTGCGGCGGCCAGAGCGGCGGCGAGAACGTGGCGGGCAGGGCGGGGGTGCTTCACGACGTCTCCGGTCTGCGGCGCGAGCCGCCGAATCGAGCGGTCCTGTGCGGTCCTGTGCCAGCCAAAATATTCCGAAAACGGATGAATGGCGCGTTGTGCCCGCAGGGTGTCGCGATGCGGGGCCGCCGCCCGCGGCGCCCCCTCAGGACCTGCCCGGCACATCAGGGCCGGATGGGCCCGAGGTCCCCGTCGGTGGCGCAGTCCCCGCCCGCCATCCGCGTGCCGGCGGTGTCCAGTGTCTGTGTGAGGGCGTCCAGCTCGTCGCGCAGCGCACGGATCCGGTCCAGCGGCAGCCCGGTGGCCGCCGCGATCCTGCGGGGTACTCGCAGCGCATGCCCGCGCAGCGCCACGCCTGCGTCGGTGGGCCGGGCCGTGACGGAGCGCTCGTCCTCCGCGCTGCGCCGGCGCTCGACGTAGCCGGCCGTCTCGAGGCGCTTCAGCAGGGGGGACAGGGTGCCGGAGTCCAGCCGCAGATGCTCACCGATCTGCTTGACCGGAAGCTCGCCGTGCTCCCAGAGCACCAGCATCACCAGGTACTGGGGGTAGGTCAGGCCGAGATCCTTCAGCGCCGTGCGGTAGACGCCGTTGAAGGCCCTTGTCGCGGCGTGCAGCGAGAAGCAGATCTGGCGGTCGAGGCGGAGGAAGTCCTCGTCCGGCACATCGTGCAGCGTCGTCTTCTCCATGCCCCCAGTCTAGCAAGCCGTGCGCCATTAAGTTGTGCGCAACTGAATTGTGTGCTTTATTTATGTCATCGGTTCGGCACGGACGAACCCCGGACGAAGAGGGATGCACCCATGGACGCGCTGTACACCGCTGTCGCCACCGCCAACGGCCGCGAAGGCCGTGCCGTCAGCTCCGACGGCCAGATCGACCTGCCGCTCTCGTTCCCCGCGGCCCTCGGCGGCAACGGACAGGGCACCAACCCCGAGCAGCTGTTCGCCGCCGGTTACGCCGCCTGCTTCGCCAGCGCGATGGGCGCCATCGGCCGCCAGGAGAAGATCGACGTCAAGGACGCCTCCGTGACCGCCGAGGTCTCCATCGGAAAGGACACCGACGGCGGTTTCGGCCTGTCCGTGGTCATGCGCGTCGAGCTGCCCGACCACCTGCAGGGCGAGGCCGGCCAGGACCTGCTGAAGAAGACCCACGCGTACTGCCCCTACTCCAAGGCGACCCGCGGCAACCTGCCGGTCGAGCTCGTCATCGAGTAGTCGTCGCCGAACTCGCGCCAATCACGGCGAGCGTGCGACAGAGCCGGGCGATGGCCGCTTGGATGGCCTCATGACCGAGGCAGCCAAGCACATCGACCCGGCTCTGCGGCGCATGATGCGGGCCAACGAGGCCAACTGGGACGCCCGTACCCCGGTGCACCTGGCCAGCCGCTTCTACGACGTGGGCGGCCCCGCGGACCCGGCGCGCTGGTTCGCCCCCTACGAGTGGGCGGACATCGGCGACCTGTCGGGGCGCGACGTACTGCACCTGCAGTGCCATCTGGGCACCGAGACCATTGCGTTCGCCGCGCGGGGAGCACGGGCCACCGGCCTCGACATCTCCGGCGCGTCGGTCGCCGCGGCCAGGCGCATCGCCGCGGAGGCGGACCTCCCGGCCGAGTACGTGCAGGCCAACGTCTACGACGCCGCCGACGCTCTCGCCGGGCGCGCCTTCGATCTGGTCTACACGGGCAAGGGCGCCCTGTGCTATCTGCCGGATCTCGACCGCTGGGCCGCGACCGTCGCCGCGCTGCTGCGGCCGGGCGGACGCGTGTACATCGTCGAGTTCCACCCGCTGCTCAACGCCCTCGGACTCACCCCGGCACCCGGCGACAGCCCGGAGCTCCTGCTGCGCGACGACTACCTCGCGGGCCGTGGCCCACTCCGCAAGGACTCCACGCACACCTACACCGACGGCCCGGCGGTCGAGGGCGCGACCGAGTGCTTCGAGTGGATGCACGGTCAGGGCGAGGTGATCAACGCCCTGATCGGGGCGGGACTGCGCATCGAGAGGCTCCGCGAGAGCGACGAGATCCCCTGGCCGAGGTGGCCCGGGATGGACCGCACCCCCGACGGATGGTGGCGACTGCCCGATTCCGCCCCGCGCATTCCGCTGCTCTACGCGCTCCTCGCGAGCCGCACCTGACGCCGGCCGCTCAGAGCCCGGCCAGCAGCGACTTGCGGCTTTTCGCCGTGTCGAACCCGCCCGGCGGGAACCGCGGATCCAGCGCCTCGAGTTGCTCCAGCAGCAGCGTGGTGATCGCCCAGTTGCGGTACCACTTGCGTTCGGCCGGCACGAGGAACCACGGCGCCGCCGCCGTCGAGCAACGCTCCAGGGCGATCTCGTACGCCTCCTGGTAAGCGGGCCACAGGGCCCGTTCGGCGATGTCGCCCTCGTTGAACTTCCAGTGCTTGTCCGGGTTGTCGATCCGTGCCAGCAGCCGGCGGCGCTGCTCGTCGAAGCCGATGTGCAGAAAGACCTTGACGACCGTGACGCCGTCCTCGACGAGCGCCTGCTCGAAACGGTTGATCTGCTTGTAGCGGCGTTCGAGCCGATCCGGGGGGACCAGTTCCCGGACGCGGGCGATCAGTACGTCCTCGTAGTGCGAGCGGTCGAAGATGCCGATCTCGCCCGGGTGCGGAAGCGCCTGGGAGATACGCCACAGAAAGGTCTGGCCCAGTTCCTCCGGCGTCGGCGCATTGAACGCCTTGATGCGGCAGCCGGCCGGGTTGAACAGGCCGACCACATGTTTGACGACGCCGCCCTTGCCGCTGGTGTCCATCCCCTGGAGCACCAGCAGCAGCCGGCGTCGGTCGCCCGCCGTGGCCGCCGCGTACAGACGCTCCTGGAGATCGGCCAGGCGTGGCGCGAGCCGTGCGGTGGCCGCCCTGCCGTCCGCCTTGCCGGGCGGACCGGCGGGGGTTGCCGCAGGGTCGTACGACGAGAGGTCGACAGGCTTGCCGGGCGGGATGCGCAGCAGTTCGCCGAGCGGTGCGGGCCTCTGCCGGCCCTTCTTCCCGGCCTTGCCCGCCTTCCCGGACTTCGCCGGCGTTCCCGCCTTCCGGGTCTGCGCGCCCTTCCCGCTCCTCGCGGTCTTTCCCGCGCTGTCCTTGGCCACCGCGCGCCCCTTTCCCGGTCCGTACGCCTCACACGATCGTGCGACGCGAGGGGCGCTCCCGCGAGCGCGGCGCCGGCCCGGACAGGACCTGGCGCCGCGCCCGCCGGGCTCACGGGCGGGCGGCGGCGGTCAGCGCCAGGGTCCGGTGACCGCGAAGGTCGTGCCGGGCGTGTAGCAGTTCACGTACATCGTGGCGCCGTCCGGGGAGAAAGTGACACCGGCGAACTCGCCCCATTCCGGTTCCTCGGGCGTGCCGATGTCCTGCGCGTTGCGCGCCACCGGGTGCACCTCGCCGCGCCGGGTGATGCCGTACACGTGCTGTGCGCCGCCGCCGTCCTCGCACACCATCAGCCCGCCGCTGGGCGCGAGGCAGATGTTGTCGGGGGACTCGCCGGGGAGCTGGATGTCCGTGTCCGGGCCGAAGACGATCACCAGGGTGAGGCGCCGCCTGTGCGGCTCGTACTTCCACACCTGGCCGAAGTGGTCCGCGGCCGACCCGTCCGCGCTGCGGGCGAAGCTGGAGACGAAGTACACCGACTTCCCGCCCCAGTAGCAGCCCTCCAGCTTCTGGGCGTGGGTGATGCCCTTCCGGCCGAAGTCCTGCAGCCTGATGGGGGTTTCCTTCGCCTGGCTGTCCGGCACGGGCACCCATTCGATCCGGTCGAACCGTGCGCCGACCTCCTGGATCTCGGACAGGTCGGGCACGTCCGGTACCCGCATCGCCTCCAGCCGGCCGCCCGCACGCAGCGAACCGGTGCCCCCCATCGGCTTGTCGGGAAGGAAGCGGTAGAAGAGGCCGAAGGGGCGCTCGAAGGCGTCCTCGGTCTCGTAGACGATCCCGTTCGAGGGATCGATGGCGATCGCCTCGTGCTGGAAGCGGCCCATTGCCGTCAGTGGTACGGCGCCGGTGCGGCGCGGGTCGGCGCCGTCCACCTCGAATATGAAGCCGTGGTCCTTGGTGTAGCCGTTGGTGCCCGCCCGGTCCTCGGTCTCCTCACAGGTCAGCCAGGTGCCCCACGGGGTCGGACCGCCCGCGCAGTTGACCGCGGTGCCGGCGATGGCCACCTGCTCGGACAGGACGTTGTTCCGGCCGTCGAGCTCCAGCGCCGTACAGCCGCCCTTGCCCATCGGGTCGTAGGTGAGGCCGCCGATCGTCGGCACGCCGATCCTGCCGTTGTGCCGGTTCTCGTGGTTGCGGACGAGGTGGACGCGGCCGCGGCGGCCGGCGAAGGCCGCCATTCCGTCGTGGTTGCTCGGCACCGGCCCCTGGTCGGAGCCCATCTGTTCGCCCTCTCGGGACAGGACCTTGTAGCGGAAGCCCTTCGGCAGATCGAGCAGCCCGTCCGGGTCGGGCACGAGCGGGCCGTAGCCGCCGTTGCCGCGGGCGGCCGCGGTGCCCGCGAAGAGTTCGGAGAAGGCGCCGGTGAAGGCGATCGACGCACCCAGTGCGCCGGTACGGGCCAAGACTTGACGTCGTGTTGCAGACATGTGGCAACTCCCTGCTGGCGGACAGGAGATGTGACCCGCACGTGTGTATCACGCAGATACGTGACACGTAACCATGCGGGCCACTGTGCCTCACGGGGTCACTGTGCTACGCCAGGGACGCGCTCAGCGTGATGGTCGTGCCGGTCAGCGCCTGGCTCACCGGGCAGTTCACCTTGGCTTCCTCGGCGGCCTTCACGAACGCGGCCTCGTCCAGGCCCGGGACCTGGCCCACGACGGTGAGGTGGATACCGGTGATGCCTTCGCCCGGCTGGAAGGTGACGTCGGCCTTGGTCTCCAGCCGGGTGGGCGGGGTCCCCGCACCGGCGAGGCCGTGCGAGAAGGCCATGTTGAAGCAGCTGGAGTGCGCGGCCGCGATCAGCTCCTCCGGGCTGGTCCTGCCGCTCTCGGCCGGCTCCGTCCGCGCCGCCCAGGTGACGGGGTACTCGCCGACGCCGGAGGAGTCGAGGGTGACGACGCCCTTGCCCTCGAGCAGGCTGCCTTCCCAAACGGTGTGCGCCTGACGCGTGGTGGCCATGATGGATCCCTTCAGATCGGGTTACGGCCCCAAACCTACTGCTCCACCAACACCTTCGCGTCGCGCGCCAACGCGGTGAGCCGCGAGATCGCCCGGAAGTACTTCTTGCGGTAGCCGCCGTTCAGCATCTCGTCACTGAACAGCTTGTCGAACGGCAGACCCGAGGCCAGCACCGGCACCTCACGGTCGTAGAGCCGGTCGGCGAGGACGACGAGCCGCAGCGCGGTCGACTGGTCGGGCACCGGCTGCACATCGGTCAGGCACACGGCCCGCAGATCGTCCGTCAGCGCGCCGTAACGGCTGGGGTGCACCCTGGCCAGGTGCTCGAGCAGGTGCGGGAAGTCGTCGAGGGACGCGCCGGCGGTGGCGTACGCGGCCTTGGTGACCTGCTCGTCGGAGTACGGCGGCGGGGCTTCGGGCAGACCGCGGTGGCGGTAGTCCTCGCCGTCGATCCGCAGCGGCCGGAAGTGCGCGGACAGGCCCTGGATCTCGCGCAGGAAGTCGGCGGCGGCGAAGCGGCCCTCGCCGAGCTTGCCGGGCAGCGTGTTCGAGGTGGCGGCGAGCGCCACACCGGCGTCGACGAGCTTGCCGAGCAGGGTGGAGACGAGGACGGTGTCGCCCGGATCGTCGAGCTCGAATTCGTCGATGCACAGCAGCCGGTGGCCGCTGAGCGTCTGGACGGTCTTCTGGAAGCCGAGCGCGCCGACCAGGTTCGTCAGCTCCACGAAGGTGCCGAAGGCCTTGTGGGAGGGGTCGGCGGGGGTGGCGTGCCACAGGGAGGCCAGCAGATGGGTCTTGCCGACGCCGTAGCCGCCGTCGAGGTAGACGCCGCGCGGCCCGGCGGGGGCGGCGGGCTTCTTGGCGAACCAGCGCCGCTTGCCGCCGCCCGCGGCATGTGCTCCGCCCAGGCCCGACGCGAAGTCGCTCAGGACCTTGACGGCCTCGGTCTGGCTGGGCTGTTTGGGGTCCGGGACATAGGTGTCGAAGCGGACCGCGTCGAAGCGCGGCGGCGGCACCATCTCGGCGACCAGTCGGTCGGCGGGGACGTGCGGCTCGCGGGCGCAGAGCGACAGGGGAGCGGCTTCGGATATCGGGCTGGTCGGCACAGTACTCAACTGTAAGGGCCGTGTAAGACTGCACGGCATGCGACGCCTGTTCCCTGTGACCGACCAGACACCGCCCGGCGAACACCGGGCCGACCGCGAGTGGTCGCTGGACGAGCTTGCCGACGCCTACGCCTATCCCACGGGCGATGAGCACGAGAGCCCCTGGCTGCGGGCCAACATGGTGTCCTCCCTCGACGGCGCGGCCCAGCACGACGGACGCTCGCAGCCGATCTCCTCCGACGCGGACATGCGGATCTTCGGCACGCTGCGGGGTCTCGCCGACGCCGTGATCGTCGGCGCCGAGACCGTACGTCTGGAGGGCTACCGGCCGGCCCGCGCCAGGGACGCCTTCGCCGCCCGCCGCGCCGCCTCGGGGCAGGGGCGTGCGGCCGTGATCGCCGTGGTCAGCGCCTCGCTGAAGCTCGACTTCTCGCTCCCGCTGTTCACCGAGCCGCTGGTGCCGACGCTCGTGCTGACGGGTGCGGCCGCGTCGCGGGAGCGGATCCGGGAGGCGGAGAAGGCGGGTGCCGAGGTCGTCGTCGCCGGTGACGGGCCGGGCGTCGACCCCGCACGGGCCGTGCGGGCGCTGGCCGAGCGCGGCCTGGTGCGCCTGCTCACCGAGGGCGGTCCGCGGATGCTGGGTCAGTTCGCTGCCGCCGGGGTACTGGACGAGCTGTGCCTGACGGTGTCGCCGACGATGACGGTGGGGGATGCGCAGCGCATCGCCGGCGGGCCCGCGCTGGACGATCCTGCGCGCTTCGCGCTGGTGTCGCTGCTGGAGGAATCCGGATTTCTGTTCACCCGCTACCGCCGGGTGTGACGGCCGGCCGCGATGTGACGGCCAACGGTGACAATCGGCGGAATCTACCGTTCCGCTTAGCTTCGGAGGGGCACACTTGACTGGCAGACCCCCGCGTCGTCGGGGGGAAGGATGGTTTCCGCAGAAGGGCTCCTGAACGTGTTCACAAGCGTACTGATGATCGAGAAGCCCCTGACCTCCGAGGACGTGGAGTTCGTCACGACCCTGCACGGGGACGAGGCGGTCTCTTTCGTCGTGCTGATGCAGCCGCGCGGGGACCAGGCCGACGTACTGCTCCGCGCCATCGACGACGTCGCCGTCGGTGAACTGAAGGAGGCCGTCCACGAGGGCGAGGAGCCGGAGGGGGAGGCCGCCAAGGCTCCCGCCGAACGCGGTCTCGAAGTCTCCCTGGCCGCCCTGCGCGCGGCGGGCTGCCAGGCCGAGGGCCGGCTCGTCGAGGACCACCCGCTGGACAAGCTGAAGTCCGTGGTCGACGAGTCCGGCGCCGACGAGGTGATCGTGCTGACCGAGCCGCACTACGTCGAGGAGTTCTTCCACCGCGACTGGGCCTCCAGAGCCCGGCACAAGGTCGGCGTACCGGTGCTGAAGCTCTTCGCGCACAGCGAGTAGGGCGCGCGGCGGGTCCGCCCACAGGCAATAGGGTGGGCCCCTGCACGTACACGCACACCTCGGGAGACAGACACATGGCACCCGCCGTTCCCAGCGCCATGGAGCGCCCGCACTTCATCGGCATCGGCGGAGCCGGCATGTCGGGCATCGCGAAGATCCTCGCCCGGCGCGGTGCCAAGGTCGCGGGCAGCGACGCCAAGGAGTCGGCGACCGCCGAGGCGCTGCGGGCACTGGGCGCGACCGTCCACATCGGTCATGCGGCCGGCCACCTCGCCGACGACGCCAGCTGCGTCGTCGTCTCCAGCGCCATCCGCGCCGACAACCCCGAGCTCGCACGTGCCGCCGAACTGTCCGTGCCGGTCGTCCACCGCTCCGACGCGCTCGCCTCCCTGATGACCGGACTGCGCTCGATCGCCGTCGCGGGCACCCACGGCAAGACCACGACCACCTCCATGCTGGCCGTGGCCCTGACCGAGCTGGGCCTGGACCCCTCGTACGCGATCGGCGGCGACCTCGCGGGTCCGGGGACCAACGCGCGTCACGGTGAGGGCGAGATCTTCGTCGCCGAGGCCGACGAGAGCGACCGCAGCTTCCATAAGTACGACCCCGAGGTCGCGATCGTCCTCAACGTGGAGCTGGACCACCACGCCAACTACGCCTCGATGGACGAGATCTACGAGTCGTTCGAGACCTTCGTCGGCAAGATCGTGCCCGGCGGCACGCTGGTGATCGCCGCCGACCAGCCCGGCGCCGTCGAGCTCGCCTCCCGCGTCCGCGACCTCTCCTCCTTGAACGTCGTCACCTACGGCGAGTCCGAGTCGGCGGACGTCCGCGTCCACAAGGTCACCCCGCGCGGCCTGACCAGCGAGGTCACGGTCCTGCTGAACGGGAAGTTCCTCACCTTCACGGTCTCCGTCCCCGGCCGGCACTACGCCCACAACGCGGTCGCCGCGCTCGCCGCCGGAGTCGCCCTCGGTATCCCGGCGCACAACCTGGCCTCCGCACTCGGCAAGTACACCGGCGTCAAGCGCCGCCTCCAGCTCAAGGGCGAGGCGGCGGGCGTCCAGGTCATCGACTCCTACGCGCACCACCCCACGGAGATGACCGCGGACCTGGAGGCCATGCGCGGCGCCGCCGCCGAGTCCCGGCTGCTCGTCGTCTTCCAGCCCCACCTGTTCTCCCGCACCCAGGAGCTCGGCACGGAGATGGGTCAGGCCCTCGCCCTCGCCGACGCCTCGGTGGTCCTCGACATCTACCCGGCTCGCGAGGACCCGATTCCCGGCATCACGAGCGAGCTGATCATCGACGCGGCGAAGGCGGCGGGCGCGCAGGTCGCGGCCGTCCACGACAAGGCGAGCGTCCCCGAGGTGATCGCGGGAATGACGCAGCCGGGCGATCTCGTTCTCACGATGGGCGCGGGCGATGTCACGGACCTCGGTCCGGCCATCCTGGCCCGCCTGTCGAACTGAGGAGGCGTACCTTCATGGCGTACGACGTCGAGAAGCCGGACGAGCAGTGGCGAGCGGAGCTGAGCCCCGCCGAGTATGCGGTGCTGCGCCAGGCCGGCACGGAGCCGGCGTTCGTCGGCGAGTACACGGACACGAAGACGGCGGGCACCTACTCCTGCCGGGCGTGCGGGGCGGAGCTGTTCCGTTCGGACACGAAGTTCGAGTCCCACTGCGGCTGGCCGTCCTTCTACGACCCGAGGGACACCGACGCGGTCGAACTGATCGCGGATGCCTCCCACGGCATGGTCCGCACCGAGGTCCGCTGCGCCAGGTGCGGATCGCACCTGGGTCACGTCTTCGAGGGTGAGGGCTACCCGACCCCGACGGACCAGCGGTACTGCATCAACTCGATCTCGCTGACGCTGGCGCCCGACGAGGGCTGACCCCGCCGTTTGCGGAACGGTGATCACCGGTTGCTAGTGAGGCGTGTGCACGTCAACCGGCATCCGGTCGGTCAAGTCCGTTCCGCACCACGGGGGTTCACCATGAAGTGTCGTCATGTCCGCGTCATCGACGCAGTGGCGGTGGTCTTCGTCGCCCTGACCGGCGCCAGGAGGTCCGGCGGGGGTGGCTGCGACAACGACCACGGCAGCTCGGGCGGCAGCTCCGGGTCCTACTCCTCCACGGGCGGCGACACGACGACCGGCAGCACCACCTCCGGTACGACGGGCTCCACGGACGACGCGGACCCCGAGGACCAGGACGCGACGGGCGACATCACGGCCGACAAGTGCACGTACGACGAGGCCGCCGAGACGCTGAACTACACGGGCACCGTGACCAATTCCTCCGCGAAGACGTACACGTACTGGATCTACGTCGAGTGGGTGGAGACGTCCGACGACGGGATCATCGGCCTCTACGACACCGCCGATGCGCCCCTCACGCTCGGCCCCGGGGAGAGCCGGACGTTCAAGGCCAAGGACACGTACCACTTCGTCAGGGACGACGTCCGGTACCGCTGCACGGTGGACTCGGCGACCAAGACCGCGGTGGCCTGACCGCGGCCCGGTTCGTCCCGGTCACCCGCCTGTCGACACCAGCCCCGACTCGTAGGCGATGATCACGAGCTGGACCCGGTCGCGGGCGTCGAGCTTGGAGAGCAGGCGGGTGACATACGTCTTCGCCGTGGCCACGCTGATGAACAGGCGCTCGGCGATCTCCGTGTTGGACAGGCCGCTGCCGACCAGGGTCAGGACCTCACGCTCACGGTCGGTGATGTTGGCCAGGTCCCTTCTCGGCGCTCTCCCCTCCGGGCGGCCCGCGAACTCCCGGATCATGCGGCGCGTGACGCCGGGGGCGATGAGCCCGTCGCCGGCGGCCACCACGCGTATCGCCGCGAGGATGTCGTCCAGGGCCATGTCCTTGACCAGGAAGCCCGACGCTCCGGCACGCAGCGAACCGTAGACGTAGTCGTCGTCGAACGTGGTGAGGACGATCACCTGCGAGTCCGGGGCCCGCTCGGTGACGAGGCGGGTCGCCTCGATGCCGTCCATGCCGTCCATGCCGGGCATGCGGAGGTCCATGACCACCACGTCCGGGGCGAGGCTCTCGGTGAACGCGACCGCCTCCGCGCCGTTGCCGGCCTCGCCGACCACCTCCATCCCGGGGGCGTCGGTGATCACCATCTGGAGCGCCGCGCGGATCAGGGGCTGGTCGTCCGCGAGGACGACCCGGATGCTCATCGGGCGCCCGCCGCGAGCGGCAGACGGGCGGCGACCCGGAAGCCGCCCTCCGGACGCGGCGCGGCGGAGAAGTCGCCGTGCAGCACACCCACCCGCTCGCGCATCCCGAGGAGTCCGAAGCCGGTGTCCGTGGAGGCGCCGTGGCCGAGGCCGTCGTCGACGATCTCGATCGACAGTTCGTCGTCCCCGCAGTCCAGCGTCACCCGGCACGAGGCCGTGTTGGCATGGCGCACCACGTTGGTCACCGACTCCTGGACGATGCGGTACCCCGACAGGTCGATCTCCGGCGGCAGTTGGCGCCGTTCGCCGCGCCATTCGACCTCGACGCGCACACCGGCCGCCGTCGTCACCGCGGCCAGGTCGTCCACATCCGAGAGGCCCGGCGTCTCCCCGGCCGCCGTCCGGCCGGGGGCCTCGGCCGACTCCGCCTCGCGGAGCGCCCCGAGCATCCGGCGCAGGCCCGCCAGCGTCTCCCGGCTGGTGTGCTCCACCTCGCCCAGCGCCTCGCGCGCCCGGTCCGGCTGGGTGCCGATCACCCGCCGCGCCGCCCCGGCCTGGAGTGCGATGATGCCGATGCTGTGCACGACCATGTCGTGCAACTCCCTTGCGATGCGCAGTCGTTCGTCGGTGATCGCCTGGGTGGTGGCCCGCTCGCGCAACTGTGCGGTGTGAGCGCGGGACTCGTGGGCCGAGCCGCCGACCAACCAGGCGACTACGGCCGTCAGAGCCACGGCCAACTCGGCGGAGGTGCCGGTGTCCCAGCCGAACATCCACCGCGTCACCAGGTAGCCCGCCAGCACCCCGAGCGCCGCCACCACGGCAACCACCCCGGTCCGGCGAGGATGCGCGGCCGCGATGAAGTAGAGCGCCACGTCCACCGCGAGGAACTGCGCGAGGGGGATCTCCCCGACGCTCAGCGGCATGGCGCCCAGCACCGATGCCGCCAGCAGCAGACGAAGAGCGGGCAGCGGCCGGCGCTGCAGCATGCGCGCGCCCGCCAGGGCCAGCGCTGTGGCCAGCGCCAGCTGGATCAGCCCGTCCCACCGGAAGATCACCACTCCCGGCGTGACCGACGGCTCCTGCTCGCCGGGCAGTCGGAAGCGGACGAGGAACGTGAACGCCAGGCCCGCCCACCAGGCCACCGACATCCATACGGCGGGCGGGGCGCTCCGCAACGCGGAGAGGCGGGAGCCGGTCCCGGTCCTGGCGGAGGGCGGTGTGGCGGACATGCGGTGATCGTAACTGCGCCCGCAGCGCCGGGAATCGGACCAGGGTCGTACACCCAGGGGTGACACGCCGACCCTCCGGCTGCCCGCCACGGCCCGATGCCGGAGACGGCCGTGACGGCGGCGGTGTGCGTCTCGGAATGCGCCGGCCGCCTCGTGGGGTGACGAGAGACGAGTTCGCGGACTCCCGCGGGCCTCAACCGGTCACACGGTCAGCGTCCAGGTGTTGCCCCGGTTGTGGACGGCCTGCATCGGCGTGTGTCGTAGGGGACCTCGACCTCATTGGTGATCTTCTCGCGCCTGCCCGCCCGGCGGGGCCGGCCGTTGCCACCGCACGCGGCAGGCCCAGCGGGCGCCGAGCCGCTGGGCCTGACCACGGTCGACCCAGGTAGCTAGTCGACCAGTTCATGTTCGCGGCGCGAAGGCGCCACCCGCCCGGCCGGGGCCATGCGGGAGAGCTTCTCGCCCTCGACGTCGAGGTTGGGAAGCAGTCGGTCGAGCCGGCGCGGCAGCCACCAGGCGCCCTTGCCGAGCAGGGCGAACAGGGCGGGGACGATCGTCATGCGGACGATGAAGGCGTCGAAGAGCACCGCGGCCGCGAGGCCGAAGCCGATCATCTTGATGAAGTCGTTGTCCTCCACGATGAAGCCGGAGAACACGCTGATCATGATGGCGGCGGCCGCGGCGACCACCCGGCCGCCGTAGGGTCACCAGGAACACCTCGTAGTCCATGGCGAGGCCGAAGACCACACCGATCATGAAGATCGGCATCGTGCTCATGATCGGGCTCGGCTGGTCGACGCCGAAGACATCGGCGAGCCAGCCCCACTGGAAGACCGCGACCACGGCGCCGAGCGCGGCGGTCACCGAGAGCAGGAAGCCGAGCGCGGCCTTGAGCGGCACGAGGATCGAGCGGAAGACCACCATCAGGAGCAGGAACGCCAGGCCCACGACCAGGGCGAGATAGGGAAGCAGCGCGTCGTCGAGGGTCTTGGAGAAGTCGATGAACATCGCGGTCTGGCCGGTGACCAGCACCTCGGCGCCGGTGTCGGCCCGGAAGCCGGTGGCGAGGGAGCGCAGGTGGCGCACCAGGTCCTCGGTCGCGCCGTCGGTGGGGCCGGTGGCCGGGACGACGTTCAGGATCGCGGTGTCGCCTGCCTCGTTGGGCGTGGCCGGGGTGACGGCGACGACGCCGTCCTGCTCGGCGAGTCGCTTGCCGACGGTGTCGGCCGCGGCGGCCGCGTCCCGGCCCTCCACGGTGATCATCAGCGGCCCGTTGAACCCGGCGCCGAAGGACTCCGAGAGCATGTCGTAGGCCTTGCGCTGGGTGGTGTCGGGGGCCATGGTGCCCTCGCCGGGCAGACCGAGCTCCAGACTTGCGGCGGGCACGGCGGCCGCGCCGAGGCCGAGGACGGCCAGGAGCAGTACGGCGACGGGGTGGCGCAGGACGTAACCGGCCCAGCGGGAGCCGAGGTTGGGCCCCCGCCGTGCGTCCTTCTCGGCGCGCTTGACGGCCTTGCGCTGCCGGCGGGCGCTGAGCGGCTTGCCGGAGAACTGCGCGCGGTCCCGGCGGCGAAGGACCTTGACCGGCGCGAAGCCGAGCAGCGCCGGCACGAAGATGAGGGCGACGAGTACGGCGACGGCGACCGTGCCCGCGGCGGCCAGGCCCATCTTGGTGAGCATCGGGATGTTCACCACGGCCAGGCCGGCGAGGGCCACGATGACGGTGAGCCCGGCGAAGACGACCGCGGAGCCCGCGGTGCCGACCGCCCGTCCTGCGGCGTCGGCGCGGTCGCGGCCCTCGGTGAGTTCGACGCGGTAGCGGGAGACGATGAACAGGGCGTAGTCGATGCCGACGGCGAGGCCGATCATCATCGCCAGGGTCGACGTGGTGCTGGACAGTCCGAGGGTGGCGCCGAGTGCCGTGATCGCGGAGATGCCGATGCCGACGCCGATGAGGGCCGTGAGCAGCGGCATCCCGGCGGCGACCACCGAGCCGAACGTGAGGAGAAGGACCACGGCGGAGACCAGGATGCCGATCTTCTCGCCGGTGCCGCCCATTTCGGCGTCGATCTTCACGGCGTCGCCGCCGGCCTCCGCGGTCAGGCCGCCGTCGCGGGCCTTGGCCAGTGCGTCGTCGAGCGCGTCGTGCGCCTTGTCGCCGACGTTGGTGGCGGGGACCTTGTAGGTGGCGATGGCGTAGGCGGTGGAACCGTCCTTGCTCACCGCCTTCGTCGTGAACGGGTCGCTCACCGAGGCCACCTGCGGGGACTGCTTCAACTGCGCGACCAGCGCCGCGACATGGGCCTTCTGCGCGGGGGCGGAGATCTGCTCGCCCTCGGGTGCGCGGACCACGACCCGGGCGCTCGCGCCGTCGGCGCTCGCGTCCGGGAACTTCTTCTCCAGCAGGTCGAAGGCCTTCTGTGACTCCGTACCGGGCATCGAGAAGGTTTCGGCGGGCGGCGTCGGGGCGGAGGAGGCGGCCAATCCCGCACCGCAGAAGATCACCACCCACAGCAGCGCCATCAGCCATCGCCGCCGGAAGGCGAGACGGCCCAGGTTGTAGAGGAAGGTAGCCACGGCTGGGAACTCCTGTCGGTGGGCGGGGAAGGTCGAAAACGCGCAGGGCCGAGCGGGGCGCGGGAGCGGGGCACGGAGCGGCCTCAGTGATGGCGTCAGACCGGCACTGCGATGGCGCCAGACCTTGCTCGGGTGGTGCCACGATGGCATCGCTGCGGCATCACCGCAAGCCACCTGACTGCCAGTGCGACGCCACGACACACCAATTCAAGGATGAAACCCCAGGTCAGAGCGGCAGGCGCCAAAAAGGAGCCAACCTGGCTCGCCATGGCGCCATTGACATGCCATGATGGCGTCATGGACCTCACGCCCTACGTCGACAACCTCCGGCACGAGCTGGCCGTCGCCGCGGACGCCGGCGGCGACGACGCCCGCGCCCTCGCCGAGCGGCTCACTGCCCCCCTGGAGTCCGCCGCCCGCCTGACCCTCCTCAACGCGCTGTCCGCAGCCATGGGCGAGGTCACCCGGGAGCTGGCGCCCGGCTCGGTCGACGTGCGGCTGCGCGGGCTCGACCCCGAGTTCGTGGTGACGCCGCCGCCCGCACCCGAGCCGTTCCAGGAGACCCAGGCGCCGGTCACGGCCCCCGCCCCGTCACCGCCGCCCGCGGACGCCGACGACGGCGCCATGGCGCGGATCAACTTCCGCCTCCCCGCCCACCTCAAGGCCCGTGCCGAGGACGCCGCGGCGGCGGAGGGCCTGTCGGTCAACGCCTGGCTGGTGCGGGCCGTGTCCACCGCCCTCGACGGCGGGGAGCGTGCGACCCCGCCGGGCCGCGCCAGGGACTCGGGCGGCCGGGGCTTCACCGGCTGGGTCCGCTAGGCCCACCGCACCCCACTTTCACCGGCGGGATCGCCGATCCCGCCGACGTCACTCATCACCCGCCTCACCAGCGGGATCACCCACCCAAGCCAAGAGGACGGGACAGCCATGCCTGCTTTCGAGACCCCCGAACCGATCTCCGTCACCCTCGAGTTGGAGGTCGGCACCGCCCGCATCACCGCGGGCAAGCGCACCGACACGGTCGTGGAGGTGCTGCCGCGCAACGGCTCCGACGACAACGACGTACGGGCCGTGCAGCAGACCCAGGTCACCTGCTCGGGCGGCCACCTCACGGTCAAGACACCCAAGAAGCGGTCCCTGTTCGGCAAGCCGGGCGCCATCGAGGTGAGCATCGAACTGCCCGCCGGATCCGATGTCCGGGGCACGTCGGCCATGGGCAGCTTCTTCTGCGAAGGCCCCTTCGGGGAGGTCACGCTCAAGACCTCGCTCGGCGACCTTCACGTCGACGAGGTGGGCGGCGCCGACCTCAAGACCGACCACGGCGACATCCGCCTGGCCCGCTCGACCGGGGACATCGAAGTCATCGGCGCGGGCCGGGTCGAGATCGGTACGGTCGCCGGCGCGGCGACCGTCAAGAACGGCAACGGCGCCACCGAGGTCGGCGAGGTCACCGGCGGCCTGAAGACCAACGCGGCCAACGGCGACATCTCCATCGGCATCGCGCACAGCAACGTCGACGCCAAGTGCGCCAACGGCCGGATCGAGATCGGCGTCGCCCACGCCGGGGTCGACGCGATGTCCTCCAACGGCCGCATCCGCGTCGGCGGCGTCACCCGCGGCCGAATCGACCTGCGCACGTCCGTCGGCGACCTCGAAGTGGGCATCCACGAGGGCACCGCCGCCTGGCTCGACCTGAACACCAAGTTCGGCACGGTACGCAATTCGCTCGGCTCCTCCGCCGGCCCCGCGGACTCCGACGAGACCGTCGAGGTGCACGCCCGGAGCGGGGCAGGCGACATCATCATCCGCCGCGCCTGACCCCGCGTGCCCCCAACTTCCCATCCCCGAAAGGAAAGCGGCATGACTGCAACCCAGACATCCGCGCCGCTCGCCGCGAACGCGACGGCGCCGGCGATCACCGCCACCGGGCTGCGCAAGTCCTACGGTGACAAGGTCGTGCTCGACGGCGTCGACCTGGTGGTGCCGGCCGGGTCCGTGTTCGCGCTGCTCGGCCCGAACG
>NZ_JBWKCY010000041.1:0-47581 GCF_056436245.1 Streptomyces sp. NPDC043812 | reverse complement strand
ACCAGCCACGGCCCTTCGTCTGGACGAAGACCGCCGACGAGATCCTCGACAAAGTCGCCACCTACTGCCGACGAACCTCCGACTCAGGTCACTAGCTGCTGACCAGTTCCCCCGGCCTTGCGCGGAACGTCTGCCGGTACGTCATCGGGGACACCCCGATCGCCGCCGCCATGTGCTGCCGCAGGGAAGCCGCCGTGCCGAAGCCCGATTCCGCTGCCACCCGGTCGACCGGCAGGTCCGTGGACTCCAGGAGGCGTCGGGCGTGGGCGACGCGCTGCTGGGTCAGCCACTGGACCGGCGTCATCGCGACTTCGTCGCGGAAGCGGCGGGAGAAGGTGCGCACGCTCATGCGGGCGTGTGCGGCGAGTTCGGCGAGGGTGAGCGGGGTGGAGAGCCGGTCCAGCGCCCAGGCGCGGGTCGCGGACGTGGAGGCCGCGGACGGCGAAGGGACCGGGCGTTCGATGAACTGCGCCTGGCCGCCGTCCCGCCACGGCGGTACGACGCACAGCCGGGCGACCCGGTTGGCGATCTCGCTGCCGTGGTCGCGGCGGACCAGGTGCAGGCACAGGTCGACGCCCGCGGCCACGCCCGCGGCCGTGAGCACGTCGCCGTCGTCGACGAACAGCACGCCCGGGTCCACCTCCACGTGCGGGAAGGCGCGTTGGAAGTCGTCCGCGTCGTTCCAGTGCGTGGTGGCGCGGCGGCCGTCGAGGAGGCCGGCGGCGGCGAGGACGTACGACGCCGTGCAGATGGAGACGATGCGGCTGCCGGGGCGCAGGTCCCCGAGGGCCTGTGCGAGTGGGGCGGGGAGCCGGTCCCGGCCCTCCTGCGGGCCGCAGGCGAACGGCGGCACGACGAGGGTGTCCGCGGTCCCGAGTACGTCGAGGCCGTGCTCGACATTGATGGTGAAGTCGGCGCTGGTGCGGACCGTGCCGGCGTCCGAGCTGCACGTGATCACCTCGTACAGAGGCTCGCCGTCCGGGCCGGCCGCGGTGCCGAAGATCCGTACCGGGATGCTCAGTTCGAAGGGGTAGACGCCGTCGAGGGCGAGTACGACGACTCGGTGCGTGGCCACGGGCATGGCCAGATCCTTGCACACGTTGGCCATACGGCCACTCGAACGGTCCTCGCCGCTGCCGCAGGGTGGTTCCCACAGCCACTCACCTCCCTGAAGGAGCGGATCATGCGTGCCATCGGCCAGGACGTCCTCGGCGGTCCCGACGTACTCGAACTCGTCGAGGTGGACCGGCCCGAGCCCGGGCCGTCCGAGGTTCTGGTGCGGGTCCACGCGGCGGGTGTCAACCCGACGGACCGATGGCACCGTGCGACGGGCGGCCTGCTCGCGGACGGCCCCGTACCGCTCGGCTGGGACGTCTCGGGCGTGGTGGAGGCGGTGGGGCTCGGGGTGACGATGTACCGGCCGGGCGACGAGGTCTTCGGCATGCCCCGGCTGCCCGAACCCGCGGGCGCATACGCGGAGTTCATGACCTCGCCCGCCCGCCATCTGGCCCGTAAACCGGCCGTGCTCTCCCACACGGAGGCCGCCGCGCTGCCGGTGGCGGCGCTGACGGCATGGCAGTCGCTCGTCGACACCGCGGACGTCCGTGCGGGTCAGCGCGTACTGATCCACGCCGCGGCGGGCGGGGTCGGCCATCTGGCCGTCCAGATCGCCAAGTCCCGCGGCGCGTACGTCATCGGCACGGCGAGCGCGTCGAAGCACGCCTTCGTGAAGGACCTGGGCGCGGACGAGGTCGTCGACTACCGGTCCACGGACTTCACGACGGCCGTCCGGGACGTGGACGTCGTGCTCGACGCGGTCGGCGGTGACTACGGTCCGCGCTCGCTCGATGTTCTGCGCCCGGGCGGGACGCTGGTCTCGATCGCCTCACCCGCGGAGGCCTACTTGGCGGAGGTGGCCGAACGGCGCGGCCTGCGCGCCGGGTTCACGATCGTGGAACCGGACAACGGCGGCCTGCGGGAGATCGCGGCGCTCGTGGAAGCGGGCCGGCTGCGGGTGCACGTCGACACCGTCCTGCCGCTGGAGGAGGCGGCGAAGGCGCACGAGCTGGGTGAGGCGGGCGGGACGGCGGGGAAGGTGGTGCTGTCGGTGGTGTGACGTTCCCGTACCGCCCTTCCCGGAGGGCGGGCGGAAACGCGGTACGGGGCCCGGGGCTTGCCCCCGGCCCCGTACCGAAACGGCACGTCAGGCCGTTGTGTGCTCGTCCGCCACCGACAGGGCGGCGTCCAGGGCCGACAGGCCCTCCTTCGCCTCCGCCTCCGTGACGTTGCACGCCGGGACCACGTGCGTGCGGTTCATGTTGATGAAGGGCCACACGCCGTTCTTCTTGCAGGCCGCGCCGAACGCCAGCATCGGCGCGTTCGCCTCACCCGCCGCGTTGTACGGCACCAGCGGCTCGCGGGTCTCGCGGTTGCGGACCAGTTCCAGGGCCCAGAACACGCCCGTTCCGCGGACCTCGCCCACCGACCGGTGGCGTTCGGCCAGTTCGCGCAGGCCGGGGCCGAGGATGGTCTCGCCGAGGGCCGCCGCGTGCTCGACGACCTTCTCGTCCTCCATCACCTGGATGGTGGCGACCGCGGCCGCGCACGCGAGCGGGTGGCCGGAGTACGTCAGACCGCCCGGGTACGGGCGCTTGTCGAACGTCGCGGCGATCTCCGCCGAGATCGCGACGCCGCCCAGCGGCACGTATCCCGAGTTGACGCCCTTCGCGAAGGTCAGCAGGTCCGGCACCACGTCGAAGTGCTCCGCCGCGAACCACCTGCCGGTGCGGCCGAAGCCCGCCATGACCTCGTCGAGCACGAAGACGATCCCGTACCGGTCGCAGATCTCGCGGACACCCGCGAGATAGCCGGGCGGAGGCGTCATGATGCCCGCCGTGCCGGGGATCGTCTCCATGATGATCGCGGCGATCGTCCCCGGGCCCTCGAAGGCGATGGTGTCCTCGAGGTGCTGGAGGGCACGCGCGCACTCCTCCGCCTCGGTCGTGGCGTAGAAGGGGGAGCGGTAGAGGAATGGCGCCCAGAAGTGGACGACACCGGCGGAGGCGCTGTCCGAGGGCCAGCGGCGCGGGTCACCGGTCAGATTGATCGCGGTGGAGGTGGCGCCGTGGTACGAGCGGTAGGCGGAGAGCACCTTCGGACGGCCCGTGTGCAGGCGGGCCATGCGGATGGCGTTCTCGACGGCCTCGGCGCCACCGTTGGTGAAGAAGATCTTGTCGAGGTCGCCGGGGGTGCGCTCGGCGATCAGCCGGGCGGCCTCCGAACGCGCCTCGACGGCGAAGGCGGGCGCGAAGGTCGCGAGCTTCCCGGCCTGCTCCTGGATCGCCGCGACGACCTTCGGGTGCTGGTATCCGATGTTGGTGAAGACGAGTCCGCTGGTGAAGTCGAGGTAGCGGTTCCCGTCGTAGTCCCAGAAGTACGCCCCCTCGGCGCCGGCGACGGCGAGCGGGTCTATCAGGCCCTGGGCGGACCAGGAGTGGAACACGTGCGCACGGTCCGCCGCCTTGACGGCGGCGCCGGTCTGCGGATCGGCATGAGGGGTCATGCGACTCAGCGTATGGAGGGGCGGGTGGTGCCCGACATGGCCACCTTGTATGGCCTCGGCCACTTATCTGGGCAGGTTGTCGGCCGCCCGGCCCCCTGGAGGGCGGGCGGGAGACGCCCGTTCGATTGACAGCATGCTGTCGATATGACAGGCTACTGTCATAGCAAGCAGGGCACGCGGAGGAGGACACCATGTCCCGCAAGACCGTTCATCTGGCCGTGTACGACACCTACGCCGACTGGGAGACGGGCCACACCACCGCCCACCTCACCCAGCACGGATTCACCGTGAAGACGGTCGGCGCCACGACCGCCCCCGTCACCACCATGGGCGGCGTCCGCATCCAGCCCGATCTTGCGCTCGACGACCTCGACCCGGCCGACAGTGCGCTGCTGATCCTCACCGGGGCGGACAAGTGGGACACCGGGGACGAGCTGGCGCCGTTCGCCGCCGAGGCGCGCGCATTCCTCGACGCGGGCGTTCCGGTGGCCGCGATCTGCGGAGCGACCGCCGGCCTCGCCCGCGAGGGTCTGCTCGACGACCGCGACCACACCAGCGCCGTCTCGTTCTATCTGGACGCCACCGGCTACAAGGGCGCCGAGCACTACCGCGAGGCCGACGCCGTCACCGACGGCGATCTGATCACCGCGGGCCCGACCGAGCCCGTGGCGTTCGCCCGCGAGGTCTTCGCGAGGCTCGGCGTCTACGAGGACGAGAAGCTGGACGCCTGGTACCGGCTGTTCCACGACTCGGACGCATCGGCGTACGAGACACTCGACGCATGAGGCCCGACGACCACCCCCAGGAGCTGCTGACCCGCGCGGCACTCGGCGTCTTCCGGCTGAACGGCCAGTTCATCACCGTCGCCGACGGACTGGCCCGGGACGCGGGGCTCACGGCCGCGCGCTGGCAGGTTCTCGGAGCCGTACTGCGCGATCCGCAGCCGGTGGCCGGGATCGCACGGACGATGGGCATCACCCGGCAGAGCGTGCAGCGCATCGCCGATCTCCTTGCCGAGCAGGGACTCGCGGAGTACGGCCCCAATCCGGCCCACCGCCGCGCGAAACTGCTGCATGCGACAGAGCTGGGCCGGGAGGCGATCGCGAAGATAGACCCCGGTCACGCCCGGCTCGCACACCGGCTGCTGGAGGCACTGGGCCCCGAGGAGTTCGCCGAGACGGTACGGGTGCTGGAGCAGCTCTCGAAGGCGATGGACGCGATCGAGACGGAGACGTCCCTGCGGGACCGGTGATCCGCCCGCGCCCGCGCCCGTGCACGGACCCGGGCCGGCACAGGACCTACTCGCGGCCCGGGACGAAGTCCGCGTTCGCCACGTACTCCATCGCCTTCGTGAACACCGGGTCCCCCATCCGCCGCCCCATCTCCTCCTCGCTCACGTCCTCGATGTGGGTCTGGATCCACCACAGGTTCCCGAACGGGTCCCGCACCCGCCCCACCCGGTCGCCGAAGAACAGATGCGTCACCTCCGACACCGATGTGCCACCCGCCTCCACCGCCCGACGGTGCACGGCATCCGCGTCCTCGACGTACAGCCGCAGGAAGGCAGGCGTCGGCGGCCATTCGGGGCGGGCGTCGAAGAGCATCACGACCGCGTCGCCGATCCGCACCTCCGCGTGCCCGATGCGCCCGTCGTCGTTGGTGAAGCGGCCCAGTTCGACCGCGTCGAAGGCGGACTGCAGATAGTCGATGACACCCGCGGTGTCGTGCGAGATGATCCACGGCGTCACGGTGGTGTAGCCCTCGGGAACCGGCTTGACGGTCACGGCAGTCTCCTCGCGTAAGGATGCACGGCCCGGGTTCTCGGACCGGCTTCGTGCTTCGTGCTCGTATGACCGACCGTAGGCCGCGAACAGGTCGGATCCTGACCCAATCGACGCCCGCGGCCGCACTATCCTCGGTCCGTCGCACACTCGGCTACGGGGGAGGCCGCACGGCCATGGAGCAGTTGGCACCGGGGGATCCCCGGAACATCGGCGAGTACCGGCTGCTGGCCCGGCTCGGCGCCGGCGGCATGGGCCAGGTGTACCTGGCCCGCTCCGACCGGGGCCGGACCGTTGCCGTGAAGCTCGTCCGGCAGGAGCTGGCCGAGCAGGAGGAGTTCCGCAACCGCTTCCGGCTCGAGGTGCGTTCGGCGCTGCGCGTCGGCGGGAAATGGACGGCGCCCGTACTCGACGCCGACACCGAGGCGTCCGTGCCCTGGGTCGCCACCGGGTACATCGCCGGGCCCGCGCTGCACACCGTCGTCTCCGGCGAGCTGGGCCCCCTGCCCGAGCGCAGCGTGCGTTTCCTCGCCTCAGGACTCGCGCACGCACTGACGAGCATCCACTCGGCCGGGCTGATCCATCGCGATCTCAAGCCGTCGAACATCCTCGTCACCATCGACGGCCCACGCGTCATCGACTTCGGTATCGCCCGCGCGCTGGAGACGGTCACCGACGGCGGTCTCACCCGCACCGGCGCGCTCGTCGGCTCCCCCGGCTTCATGTCCCCGGAGCAGATACGCGGCGACCGCGTCACGCCGGCCTGCGACATCTTCTGCCTCGGTTCCGTGCTCGCATACGCGGCGACGGGGCGGCTTCCGTTCGCCGCTGCCGACAGCGGGGTGCACGCGCAGATGTTCCGCATCGCGCAGGAGGAACCGTCCCTGGACGGTGTCCCCGAGGGCCTGCGCGAGCTGGTGCGCGACTGCCTCCACAAGGAACCGGCGGCCCGGCCGACCCTGCCGCAGATCCTCGAGCGCACCACGGAGGACACGGCCGGGGAGCCGTGGCTGCCAGGCGCGCTCGTGGCGCAACTGGGCCGCCATGCCGTCGAGTTGCTGGAGTACGAGCAGCCGGCGGCCGTCCCCGCCGCACAGACGCCGACACAGACGGCCGCGCCCGCGCCGCAGCCGGCGACCCCACCCGCGCCCACACCGCCGCCGCCCCCGCCGGGCCCGGCCGGTGCCGCGTACGGCTACCCGCAGCCGTACACCCCGCCCGCCGCGTACACCCCCGCGCCCACACCCGCCTACACTCCGCCCCCTGCCGCGCCGCGGCGAAGCAGCTCCCGCGGCGGCACCCTCGCACTGATTGCCGTCGCCCTGGTGGTCGCGGTCGGCGCGGGCGGATCCGTCTACGCGTTCATGGCCAAGGACAAGACGAAGGACGACAACAGATCGACGACGGCGGACCAGAAGCCCGGGCCGAAGCCGTCCGGCGAGGAAACCCCCTCCGGCGGCCCCGGCACCCCGTCGCCGTCGGCTTCGTCCTCGCCGTCCACCGCCACGGGCGGCGTCCCGCAGGAGTACGTGGGCCGCTGGCAGGCGACGTTCGACACCGCGGACGGCTCCAACACCCGCACCATGACGATCACTCAGGGCAGGACGGGCGAGCAGGTGATGACCCTCTCGGGCACCGGCCCCAACTACGACTGCCGCTGGTCCGCCTCCCTGCGCGCCTCGGGTCCGCCGCTCGAACTGGGCCCGACGACCGTCACGTTCGGTGATCCGACGTCCTGCTCACCGGGGCAGTGGAGCCGCCTGGACATGACCGACGGCACCATCGTGCGCGAACTGGTCGGCTCGGGCGGCGCCCCGCTCACCTACACGAGGACGGACTGATCGCCCTCCCCCGGACCCCAGGACGCCCCGCCGGGCAGCGCTACCCCCAGCTCGCGGAGTAGAAGCTGCGGAATTCCCTGCGCTCCTGCGCCGAGACGATCCAGCGCGCGCCCACCAGCCCGACCAGGCTCAGACCGAGCACCCCCAGCCCCAGCCCGGGGCTGTCGAAGTCGACGATGCTGGTGACCCTCTGCGAGGCGTCCCTGCCCGGGAATCCGGATCCGTCCGGCGCACCCGCGGCGTCCGATCCGGTGGCCACGGGCGGCGCCGCGGCGTTCCCGGTCCCGCTCGCGGAGGGCGGGGCCGCCACGCCCGAGAGGTTCATCCCCAGGTCCTGGAGCACCTTGGTGACCGGCTGGAAGTACGTCGTGCCACCGCTGTCGCAGTCCCCGTCGCCGCCCGACGTCACGCCCATGGCCAGCCCTTGGGAGAACAGCGGGCCGCCGCTGTCCCCGCTCTCCGCGCAGACCGTGGTCTCGATGAGGCCGGTGACCGTGCCCTCGGGGTAGTTGACCGTCGCGTTCACCGCGGTCACCTCGCCGGACCGGAAACCGGTCGTGCTGCCGTTGCGGAACACCTGCTGGCCGACGACGGGATCGGCGACCCCCACGATGCGCACCCCCCGGCCGTTCCCGATGCCGACCACGTTCGTCTTGTCGACGGTCTCGGTGCTCTCGTACCGCACGAGCGAGAAATCGCTGCCGGGGAAGGATGTGGTGGTGGTCGTGCCGACCAGTTCGGAGCCCGCACCGTCCTGGAACCAGGCCGTGCCCTCGGGCCCGCAGTGACCTGCCGTGAGGATGAACGTGTCCCGTCCGTCGGTCACGTTGAAGCCCGCGGAGCAGCGGCGCCCCTCGCCGAAGATCGGCTCGGCGCCGTTCACGCGGGTGGTGAAGGCACCCGGGGTGCGCTCCATCCGGACGAAGCCGCCGATCTCCTCGGCGATCCCGGTCATGCGCGACCAGTCGCCGGAGGAGACGGTGCTGTCGGCGCGCACCATGATCTCGTTGGACGCGTAGTCCATCGCCCACGCGGTGCCGGGCACACGGGGCGCCGTGCGCAGCGTCTCGGTGGCCGCGCGCAGCCGGTCCATGCTGTTGCGCACGACCTTGGCATCGGCACCCGCGGCCCGTACCTCGTCCGCCGCTTCCTTGTCGGTCACGGCGACGACCCGCCGCCCGTCGGCGCCGATCCAGCTGCCCGCGGTCCGGGACGTGCCGAGCTGCGACACGAGTTCGGCGGCGGGGTCGGCGGCCTGCGCGGCTCCGCCCCGGCCGGTGGATTCGCCGGCCATCGCGTTGGACAAACCATCAGCCCGCCGCAGAGCAGCCCACCGACAGCGGCCAGTCGCACGATCCGCTGGATCTTCCGTCGTGCGTGCCTCATCCGCGGCCCCAAGGTCGTACCGTCCGGGTGTCATCAGGTCTATACGTGGCTCCCCGCCCGGCTGTTCAGCCGAGCCCGGAATTACCGACCGTGAACATGTCACCACCGCGCCGGGCGCTGTGGAAGGATCGCCACGTGGATGCCCTCACCCCCGACGACCCCACCCGCATCGGCCCGTTCCGACTCATCGGCAGGCTCGGCACCGGCGGCATGGGCCGGGTGTATCTCGCGCGGTCCGAGGGCGGGCGGACCGTGGCCGTGAAGGTGGTGCACGCGCAGCTCGCCGAACAGGACGAGTTCCGGCGGCGGTTCGCCCGTGAGGTCGCCTCGCTGGAACGCGTGGGCGGAGTGGGTACCGCGCCCGTCATCGAGTCCGACACCGCCGCCGACGCGCCCTGGGTCGCGCTCACCTATGTGCCGGGGCCCTCGCTGCGGACCGTGGTCGGCGAGGAGTACGGCCCGCTGCCGCCGGTCACCGTGCGGGCGCTGGCGAGCAGGCTCGCCGACGCCCTCGCGCACGTCCACACGGCGGGGCTGCTGCACCGGGACCTCAAACCGTCCAACATCCTGCTCACGGTGGACGGTCCACGCATCATCGACTTCGGTATCGCCCGCGCCGTGGACACCGTCACGGACGGGGGCCTGACGGGCACGGGCGCGGTCGTCGGCTCTCCCGGCTTCATGTCGCCGGAGCAGGTGCGGGGCGAGAAGCTCACCCCCGCGTCCGACATCTTCTGCCTGGGCGCCGTCCTGGCGTACGCGGCGACCGGGGTGCCCCCGTTCGGGTCCGCGGACAGCGGCGCGCACGCGACCATGTTCCGTATCGCGCACGACGAGCCCGACCTCAGCGGGTTGCCGCAGGAGCTCGAACCGCTCGTCCGTGCTTGCCTGGACAAGGATCCGCACCGCCGTCCGCCGGCGTCCGTGCTCGCCGCAGGCGACCAGGGACCCGCCGGTGCGTGGCTGCCCGCCGAGGTGCTCGCCCGGGTGGGCAGGAGCGCGGCACGGCTGCTCGACGCGGACACCCCGGTACCCGGGCTCGGCGATCCGACGCCGGTCGTGGACCCCGCGCCACCGCGCCGCCGCGGACGGCGGACGGCGCTCGTGGCCGCGTTGGTGGTGACGCTGCTCGCGGCGGGCGGCGCGGCGGTGCAGTTCTGGCCGGAACAGGAAGCGAACGGCACAGGCAACCGGCCGACGTCGTCCGGCACGACACCACCCGGCACGGGCTCGGGAGGCCGCCCGGCCGGCGATGTCCCCGCGGCGTTCATCGGCGCCTGGGAGGGCGTGCTCGACGGCACCGCCGACGCCCCGTACTCCACCGGCCGCATCGAGATCGGCCAGGGCAGCAGGGGCGAGAAGACGGCGGTGTACGTCACGGTCACCGGCGAACGGCTGTGCATGGGCCGCTCCGTACTCGTCTCGGCGGATGCGGACCGGATCGTGTTCGGCGAGAGCGACGTGACGGTGAGCGTCCCGGAGAAGCGGTGCACCCCGGCAGCGCATCAGACGCTCACGGTGCGCTCCCCCGACGTGCTGGAGTGGACGTCGGGTTCGGCCACGGCGACGTTCCGCAAGGCCCGCACCGGGCCGGAGGTGGTGCCCGCGAAGTTCATCGGCACCTGGATCGAGGACGAGTCGGGTCCCGAATGGGACGGTGGCCAGGCCGAGTTGTTCGAGCGCCAGGTGACCGTCACGCAGGGCCCGGTCGGTTCACCGGTCGTCCGCTTCCAACAGACGTCCCCGCGTACGGACGAGGAGACGGGCGCGCCGACGGGCGGGACCTACACGTGCGCGTCCACGGCCGTGCTCGCGGGCGTCGGCAATCTCGTGGTCGTGGGCCCGGCGACCCCGGACGAGCAGGCATCCGACACCGAATGCACACCGGACGCCGCGTCGGTGAACCTGCGGGTCGACCGCTTCGAGGGCAAGGAGCGGTTGCAGATGTACGGGATGAGCGCGGACGGGGAGCCGGGAGTCTACTTCCGCAAGTGAGGCATCTCTGCGTTCCTGACCGCGGGCGCACCCCTGCCCGAGCGACCTGCGGATCCCCTGAGATGACTGACGGTGGCCGCAACCGCGTGCAAGGATCACCGAGTGGATCTTCTGCTCCCCGACGACCCGGCCCGTACCGCCTTCTCGGGCGCCTCGGCGCCGGTGGAATGGGCAGGGTGTACCTCGCCCGGTCGGAGGGCGGCAGGACCGTCGCGGTGAAGCTGGTGCTTCCCGAGCTGGCGCCGGACCCGGAGTTCCGCAGGCGGTTCACCCAGGAAGTGGCCGTCGCCCGTCGGGTCGGCGGTGACTGGACTGCCCCGGTCCTCGACGCGGACACGACGGCGACAACACCATGGGTGGCCACGGGATACGTCCCCGGACCGTCGCTGGAAGAGGTTGTCCGCCGTGACCACGGGCCGCTGCCGGAGAGTTCGGTGCGGGCACTCGGAGGCGGCCTGGTCAGGGCGTTGGGGGCGATCCACTCCGCGGGGCTGGTGCACCGTGACCTCAAGCCCTCCAATGTGCTGGTGACCATCGACGGACCGCGCGTCATCGACTTCGGCATCGCACGGGCACTCGACACGGTTGCGACCGGGCTCGCGACCCGGAGCGGTGTCGTGGTCGGCTCACCGGGCTTCATGTCGCCGGAGCAGGTCCGGGGTGAGCGGGTCACGCCGGCGGGAGATGTGTTCTGCCTCGGCGCGGTCCTGGCCTACGCGGCCACAGGGCGTCTCCCCTTCGGAACCACCGAGATGGGGTTCCACGCGCTGATGTGGCGCATCGTGGAGGAGCCGCCGGACACCACCGGCATACCTGAAGGACTCACGGAGCTCGTCGAGGACTGCCTGCGCAAGGATCCGCATGTCCGGCCGTCCGTGGAAGAATTGGTGGAGCGGCTCCCGCACCTCCCGTCCGGCGCCTGACTTCCGGGCGAGGTGCTGGTACAACTGGGCCGCAGGGCAGCCGATTTGCTGCATGCCGAATCGCCGGCTCCTGCGGACACTGCACCGGCGGCTTCCCGCACACTCATGGTGCCGGACAAGGCTGCCGCTGTTGCGGACCTCGCGACCGTCACCGCGGAACCCGCCGCGCCCGAGCCCCCTCTCGCTCCGACCGCCATTGCCCCCACGCCACCGGACACGCACCATGACCCGTTCCAGGACGTCCCCCCACCGGCCCGGTACGAGGACCCTTTCCCAGATGTGCCGCCGCCCGAGCACACCGTCGTAGGGCAGAGCCGCCTGCCGCAGCACACGCGCACTCGGATCTGGACCTGGTTCTGGCTCCTGACCTGGCTGGTCATCACCGCTTCGTGCATCAGCCGGCTCAAGTGAGAGCACCCGGGGCTGCGCCCTCAAGCCCGCCGGCGGCCGGACCGACTCGCAGGGTCGCCCCGTCGAGGTGCGGCCACCACTGAGCGGCCGTCGCCGCACTCGTCAGGAGGCGGGTTCACCCCGACCGACGAAGGGGTCATGTACGGGAATTCCGGCCGCGTCGCAATCCCCGTACACGGACGGACTCGTCACTACGCTGACCCGCGTGGCTCACACCGAGGAACGCGCAGAAGGCGCCGGACCGTTCACCACCAGGCTGACCTGGCGCTCCGCCGAAGGCGAGATCGCGGTCTGGGAGTCGCGTGCCGTGCGCAAGCTCGGGGCGCTCACGGTACGGGCGGCCGAGGACGCGGAGGCGTTGCCGCGGCCGGCGGACCCGCACACCCTCGCCCGCATGCGCATGCTCAACACCGTTGCCGCCGCAAGCTTCACGGTCGGCGGCGCGCTCTTCGCCCTCGGGGCGGCTCTCACGCTCGCCTCCGGGGGGACGCTCACGGGCGCTGCGGTCTACTTCGCGGGCGGGCTGTTCTTCTCCGCCGGCGGCTATGTCTCCCTGCTCCAGACCATCAACGCGCCCCGGCAGCGCAGCGGCGCCGGCTCCCTGGAGCCCGTGCCCTGGAGGTGGTGGAGATACGAGCCCATGCGGATCGACTGGCTCGGCACGTTCCTGCTCTTCGCCGGGACGCTCGTCTTCGGTGTCAATCTGCTGGACTCGTTCCTGCAGGGCCTGACCGCCCAGCAGGCGAACCGGCTGGTCTGGGCGCCCGATGTCATCGGCTGTGTGCTGTTCCTGATCTCGGGGCAGCTCGCACTCGCCGAGGTGAGCCATGCACCGATCGGCGTCCGCGTGCACGACATCGGCTGGTGGATCGTGGCCGTCAACCAGCTCGGATCGGTGCTGTTCATGGCGGCGGCGCTCGCGGACTTCACCGTGCCGGGCACGGGCGACCTGGTGAGCGCCGAGATCGCGAACTGGAGCACGCTCACCGGTGCGGCGTGTTTCGCGGTCGGCGGCGTGCTGCAGTTCTTCGAGCATCCCTAGGACGTCACGCCCAGGGCCCGGCACGGGAGTTCTCCCGTGCCGGGCCCTGCTCTGTTCAGCGGTGCCTAGAGGAACGAGTTGATCTCGATCGTCTCTGTCCGGCCCGGGCCCACGCCGATCGCCGAGATCGGCGCGCCCGACATCTCCTCCAGCGCCTTCACGTACGCCTGCGCGTTCTTCGGCAGGTCGGCGAAGGTCTTCGCCTTGGTGATGTCCTCGGACCAGCCCGGCAGCATCTCGTAGACCGGCTTCGCGTGGTGGAAGTCGGTCTGGGAGTACGGGAGCTCCTCGACGCGCTTGCCGTCGATCTCGTACGCGACGCAGACCGGGATCTGCTCCCAGCCGGTGAGGACGTCCAGCTTGGTGAGGAAGAAGTCGGTGAGGCCGTTGACCCGGGTCGCGTAGCGCGCGATGACCGCGTCGAACCAGCCGCAGCGGCGGTCGCGGCCGGTCGTCACGCCGCGCTCGCCGCCGATACGGCGCAGCGCCTCGCCGTCCTCGTCGAACAGCTCGGTCGGGAACGGTCCGGCGCCGACGCGGGTCGTGTACGCCTTCAGGATGCCGATCACGCGGCTGATCTTCGTCGGGCCCACGCCCGCGCCCGTGCAGGCGCCGCCCGCCGTCGGGTTCGAGGAGGTGACGAAGGGGTACGTGCCGTGGTCGACGTCGAGCAGCGTGCCCTGGCCGCCCTCGAAGAGGACGACCTTGCCCTCGTCGATGGCGTCGTTGAGGATCAGCGTGGTGTCCACGACGTACGGCTTGATCTGGTCGGCGTACTGCAGCATCTCCTCGACGATCTTCGCCGGCTCGATCGCGCGCCGGTTGAAGACCTTGGCGAGCAGCTGGTTCTTGGACTCCAGCGCCGCCTCGACCTTCTGCTCCAGGATCGACTCGTCGTAGAGGTCCTGGACGCGGATGCCGGTGCGGTTGATCTTGTCAGCGTACGTCGGGCCGATTCCGCGCCCGGTCGTGCCGATCTTGCGCTTGCCAAGGAACCGTTCCGTCACCTTGTCGACGGTGACGTTGTACGGGGTGATCAGATGCGCGTTTCCGCTGATCAGCAGCTTGGACGTGTCGACGCCGCGGTCGTTCAGCCCGCTCAGCTCGGAGAGCAGAACCGCCGGGTCCACAACGACGCCGTTGCCGATGACCGGAGTACATCCGGGCGAGAGGATTCCGGAAGGGAGGAGATGCAGCGCATACTTCTGGTCGCCCACGACAACCGTGTGGCCGGCGTTGTTGCCGCCCTGATAGCGCACCACATAGTCCACGGATCCACCGAGGAGGTCGGTGGCCTTTCCCTTGCCCTCGTCACCCCACTGAGCACCGAGCAGCACAAGTGCGGGCACAGGCGTACACCCCTTCCGGGCGGGGCAAGACCAAGGTCAGGGGGCCTGAGCCGTGCCTGAGTCTTCGGACCGGTTGCCCCGGAATAGACGAAGCCCCTGGCGCAATAGCGCAAGGGGCTCTTGCACAAAGATGCTACCCGAGGAAGGACCGAGGTGTCGGATCACGACCAGCTGCTGGTGGTCATCGACCCGGTCGCCCGCCGAATGGACGGCGAATCCGTGCGTATCGCGAAGGATGTGCTGTGTGGCGGGTCGGAGGCGAAAATCTGTCTTCCCGAGGGACCGGAAGAATTCGCCCGGGCCCTGGCCCGCAGGGGGTCGAGACGGCCGGTCGTGGTGGGTGACGACCGCGCACTGCTGCGGACCGTCGCCCTGCTCCACCGCGATCGCTGGCTCGGCGACGGGGCAATCGCACTCGTTCCGGTGGGCACCTCGGTGCAGCTGGCGCACTCCCTCGGCGTGCCCGCGGGCCCGGTCGCGGCGGCGCGGGCCGTGCTCGACGGCGTGGTGCGCCGGCTGGACCTGCTGGTCGACGAGTCCGACGGCGTGGTGCTCGGGAGCCTGACGATCCCCGCCGTGCGTGCCGCGGCACGGGCCGAGGCATCGGTGTGGCACGCCGCCCGCTCCCTGGTGCGCACCCTCGTCCATCCGCCGCCCGCTCCGACTGCCCGGACGCACCGACTGCGCGTGGAGGCGGACGGCGTGCTGCTGACGGATCTCGACCGGCCGGTCGAGGGCGTGAGCGTGCGGGCAGCGCTGGACGGCCACGCGGAGGTGGTCGTCCAGCACCACTCCGGATCGGAGCCGGTCAGCACGCGTGCCCTGACCGTGACGGTCTCGGGCGCGGACTTCCGCTACCGCGCGGACGCCCGTGTCACGGGCCCGGTCCGGACGCGGACCTGGACCGTGCGCCCGGGAGCGTGGGGACTGACGCTTCCCGCGGCGACGTAGACGCGGGCGGGAGGCCGGCACGGACATCCGCGCCGGCGCCCGTCACTTCGCGGAGCCGCCCGCGGCCTTGTGTTCGCGCCAGCGCTCCAGCATGCCCAGCAGTTCCTTCTGCACGAACTCGAAGAACTCCGCCGTCTCCGCCGCACGCGCGCCCGCCGGTGTGTCGGGGCCCAGCATGTCGGCCCCGTCCCGCAGCACCTTCTCCCAGCGGGTGAGGACCTGGTCGCGATTGGCGAAGGTCTCGTACCAGAGCTCGTTGTGCAGGACGTAGCGGTCGCGGCGCGAGCCGGGGTCGCGTTCGCGGCTGACCATGTTGACCTGGGAAAGGTAGCGGACCGCTCCGGAGACCGCCGCCGGGCTGATCTGCAGCTGTTCGGCGAGCTCCGCCGAGGTCATGGACGCCGTCTCGGACGCCAGGAGCGCCGCGAAGACCCGGGACGCCATGCGCTGCATCCCCGCCTCGGTCAGTTCGGACGCGAAGCGCTCCACGAAGCGCGACACCGCCTCTTCGTTGCTCATACCGGTCATCGTCTCCCTCGTCGACCTCAGCACTGCGAGTTTATATGCTTCCTTAACTTCACAATTTTGTGAAAGTAGCGTACGTTCTGAATCATGACGAAGGCAATCACCGTCTCCGGACTCCACAAGTCGTTCGGCCGGACCCACGCTCTGGACGGCCTCGACCTCGCGGTCGAGACCGGAGAGGTCCACGGTTTCCTCGGCCCCAACGGCGCCGGCAAGTCGACCACCATCCGGGTCCTTCTCGGCCTGCTGCGCGCCGATTCCGGCGCCGCCCAGCTGCTCGGCGAGGACCCCTGGCAGGACGCCGTCGAGCTGCACCGCCGCATCGCCTACGTACCCGGCGACGTCACCCTGTGGCGCAACCTCTCCGGCGGAGAGGTCATCGACCTCTACGGCAGGCTCCGCGGAGGGCTCGACAGGGCCCGGCGCACGGAGCTGATCGAGCGGTTCGAGCTCGACCCCACCAAGAAGGGGCGCGCCTACTCCAAGGGCAACCGCCAGAAGGTCGCCCTCGTCGCCGCCTTCGCGTCCGACGTCGACGTGCTCATCCTCGACGAGCCGACCAGCGGCCTCGACCCGCTCATGGAGGAGGTCTTCCAGGACTGCGTGGCCGAGGCCAGGGACCGCGGCCGCACCGTCCTGCTCTCCAGCCATGTGCTGAGCGAGGTCGAGGCACTGTGCGACCGCGTGAGCATCATCCGCAAGGGCCGGACCGTCGAATCCGGCTCACTCGCCGATCTGCGCCATCTGACCCGTACGAGCGTGACCGCCGAGCTCGCCGGACCGCCGAACGGGCTGGCCCTGCTGCCGGGCGTGCACGACCTCGATGTGCAGGGCAGGCGCGTCAAGCTCCAGGTCGACACCGACAAGCTCGACGCCGTCCTGCGGTCGCTCACCGAGTCCGGGGTGCGGTCCCTCACCAGCACCCCGCCCACCCTGGAGGAGCTGTTCCTCCGTCACTACGCACCCGAAGAGGCGATGTCGCGATGACCGCCGTGGCCCACGCACCAGCCGTTGCCGCGGGCCGGCGCCGCAGCCGCCACCTGGCCGGCACCGGCACCCTGCTCAGGCTCGCCCTGCGTCGCGACCGCATCATGCTGCCCGTCTGGGCCGTGGTCGTCGGCGGCATGGTCGCAAGCGGTGTCGGCACACTGGAGTCGCTGTACAGGACGGCCGCCGACCGTGCCGAGATCGCCGCCTCGATGACCGCCAACAGCTCCATGCGGTCCCTGTACGGGCCGGTGTTCGACGATTCGGTGGGCGGTCTCGTCGCCTGGCGGTTCGGCACCTTCGCCGCAGTGCTCGCGGCCGTGATGAACCTGATCATCGTCGTCCGCCACACGCGGGAGGAAGAGGAGACGGGCCGTCAGGAGCTGCTCTCCTCCGCAGTGGTGGGGCGCCGTGCGCCGCTGACCGCAGCGCTGCTCGCGGCGCTCGCCGCCAACACCGTCGTCACCCTCATCATCATCGGCGGCCTGGCCGGCCAGGGCATGGGCGGCGCCGTCGCCCTCGGCCTCGCCGTCGGCGGCACCGGCATGGTCTTCGCCACCCTGGCCGCGAGCATCGCGCAGGTCACCGAAAGCGCACGGCTCGCGAAGGGCGCGACGGGCGGTGTGCTCGGGTTCGCGTTCCTCCTTCGCGCCGCGGGCGACGCCGGCAACGCCGACGGTTCCTCGGCGCTCACCTGGCTCTCGCCCATCGGCTGGGCCGAGAACGTCCGCGCCTTCTCCGACGAGCGCTGGTGGGTCCTGCTGCTGATCGCCGGCGCCGTCACCGTGCAGGCCGTGATCGCCTACGAGCTGACCGGCCGGCGTGACGTCGGCATGAGTTTCCTGCCCGCCCGGCCGGGACCGGCGGAGGGAAGGCTCGCCACCGCGGGCTCCCTCGCCTGGCGGCTGCAGCGCGGCAGCCTGCTCGGCTGGACGCTCGGCTTCCTCGTCGCCGGGGCCGTCTTCGGCGGCATGGTCGAGGGCGCGGCGGACCTGGTCGGCGACAACGAGGAAGCACGGGAGATCTTCGAGCGGATGGGCGGGCAGACCGTGCTGACCGAGGCGTTCCTGGCCACGATGGTCGGCATGTTCGGGATGGTCGCCGCGCTGTACGTGGTGGCCTCGGTGCTGCGGCTGCACAGCGAGGAGACCTCCCAGCGCGCGGAACCGATCCTGGCGAACGCGGTCGGCCGGCTGCGCTGGGCCGCGGGTCACCTGCTGATCGCCTTCGGCGGCGCCGCGTTGATCATGCTCGTCGCCGGCACCGGCCTGTGGCTGTCGTACGGCAAGGACCTCGGTCCGATCCTGGGCGCCTGCCTGGTCCAGCTGCCGGCCGTGTGGACCCTGGGGGGCGCGGCGGTGGTCCTCCACGGCGCCTTCCCGCAGACCGCGGTGGCCGCCTGGGGCGCGGCGGGCGCGGCGCTGCTGCTGGGGTGGATCGGACCGGCGCTGAACGTGCCGCAGTCGGTGATGAACCTGTCGCCGTTCGGGCACCTGCCGAAGCTGCCGGGAGCGGAGATGGAGTGGGGCGCACCGCTGGTACTGACCGCGGTGACAGTGGTGTTGGTGACGGCGGGGCTGGTGGGGCTGCGGCGCCGTGACGTGGTGACGTCGTGAGGTGAACCGGCGCTCGGGTGCACCGCGCGAAGTGCGGTACGGGGTCCGGGGCATGCCCCGGTTACGGGAAAGGGCGGAGTGAGGGACCGTCACAGCTCCACACGCAGCTCCTCCAGCCCCCTGATCACGAAACCTGGCTTCCACCGCGGCTCCACCACGACCCGCATCGTCGGCGCCTGCCGCAGCAACTCCCCGAACGACGCCGCCAGTTCGATACGCGCCAACGGCGCCCCCAGGCAGTAGTGGATGCCCGCCCCGAAGCTCACATGCGGATTGTCCGCCCGCCCCAGGTTCAGTTCGTCCGGGCGCGCGAAGCGCTCACCGTCACGGTTCGCGGAGCCGAACAGCAGCGCCAGTTCGGCTCCGCGTGGCACCACCACCCCGCCGATCTCGATGTCGTCGAGGACCCAGCGCTCGAAGAGCTGGAGCGGGGTGTCGTGGCGCATCAGCTCTTCCACAGCTGTGGACAGCAGCGAGTGGTCGGCCCGCAGCGCCGCCAGTTGCTCGGGGTGTCGGAAGAGCGTCCACCAGCCGTTGGCCGTCGTGTTGACCGTCGCCTCGTGGCCCGCGTTCAGCAGCAGCACGCAGGTGGAGATCATCTCCTGCTCGCTGAGCCGGTCCCCCTCGTCGTGCGCCGCGATCAGCGCCGAGATCAGGTCGTCGCCGGGGTCCGCCCGGCGCGCCGCGATCAGCTCGCGCAGGTACGCGCTGAACTCGAGCGACGCCCGCACCGCGCGCGCCGCCGACTCCTCGGACGGGTTCAGTTCGTACATCCCGCAGATGTCCGCCGACCAGGGCCGCAGCAGATCCCGGTCCGACTCCGGAATGCCGAGCATCTCCGCGATCACCGCCACCGGCAGCGGCTCGGCGATGTCCGCGAGCAGATCGCCGCCGCCCGCGCGTGCGAAGTCCGCGACCAGGTCCGCCGCCAGTTTCCGGACCACCGGCTCCAGCGACTGGACGGTCCGCGGCGTGAACGCCTTGGTCACCAGCCGCCGGATCCGGGTGTGGTCCGGTGCCTCAAGGTCCAGCAGGCCGTGGTCGTTGAGCGTGTGGAACGGTTCGTGCGCGGCGGGCGGCGGCGTCCGGCCGAACTCCTCGTGCGAGAAGCGGTGCAGATACGTCCGCCCCAGCCGCCGGTCCCGCAGCAGGGCCGACACATCGGCGTGGTGCGGTACGAGCCACTGCTGCGTCGGCTCGAACCAGTGCACCCGCCCCCGCGCCCGCAGCTCGGCGAAAGCCGGGTACGGGTCGGCGACGAACGAAGGGGACCAGGGCTCGAAAGGCGCGTCCATGGGCGGACGCTAACCCGGCTATCCCGGCGTGACCAGTCTCGCCTCGTACGCGAACACCGCCGCCTGCGTACGGTCCCGCAGGCCCAGTTTCACCAGGACCCGGCTCACATGCGTCTTGATCGTCGATTCGGCGACGACCAGGTGGGAGGCGATCTCCGCGTTCGACAGACCCTGCGCGATCAGCACCAGGACCTCCGTCTCGCGCTCGGTCAGATCGCCGACCTGGGTCATCGCGGCCGGCCGGGGGTTCTCGGCGAGCTTGGAGAACTCCGTGATCAGCCGGCGGGTGACCGTCGGCGCCAGCAGCGCCTCGCCGTCCGCGACCACCCGCACGCCGTCGGCGAGCTGCCGGGCGGAGGCGTCCTTGAGCAGGAAGCCGGACGCCCCGGCGCGCAGCGCCTGGTACACGTACTCGTCGAGGTCGAACGTGGTCAGCACCAGCACCTTCGCCCCGGTGTCCGCGGCCACGATCTCGCGGGTCGCCTCGATGCCGTTCAGCTCCGGCATGCGGATGTCCATCAGGACGACGTCGGGCGCGAGCTCGGCGACCTTGGTGACCGCCTCGCGGCCGTTGACGGCCTCACCGATGACCTCGATGTCGGGCATGGCGTTCAGCAGGACCGAGAAGCCCTCGCGCACCATGCTCTGGTCGTCGACGATGAGCACACGGATCGTCATGACGTCTCCTCGGGGGCGGCAGGGGCGGGGGCGGCGACGGGGATGAACGCGGTCACCTCGTACCCGCCCTCCGCGGTGGGCTCGGCGGTGATCTCGCCGTTCAGCATCGTCACACGCTCCCGCATGCCGGTGATGCCGTGACCCGCGCCCTTCGAAAGGGGCGGGCGAAGCCCTCGTTCAGGGGTGGCGGTCGGGCGGCGGGCGGGATTGACCAGTCCGACAGGCGCGGTGTTCACGATCCGCAGGCCGATGCCGCCCAGCACGTACGAGATCTCGATCTTCGCGGTCGACCCCGGGGCGTGCCGCAGCGCGTTGCTGAGCGCCTCCTGGACGATGCGGTACGCCGACAGTTCGACGCCCTGCGGCAGTTCACGTACCGCGCCGGTGATCGTCTTCTCGGCGTCGAGACCCGCCTCCCTGACGTTGGCCAGGAGCGTGTCGAGATCCGTGAGCATCGGCTGCGGGGCGTCGGGAGCCTGGTAGTCCTCGGCCCGTACGACGCCGAGGATGCGGCGCAGCTCGGTCAGCGCGGCGACCGCGTTCTCCCGGATCGTGGCGAACGCCCGCTCCAGCTCCTCCGGCGGGTTCTCCACCCGGTAGGGCGCCGCCTCGGCCTGGATGGCGACCACCGACATGTGGTGGGCGACCACGTCGTGGAGCTCGCGGGCGATGGTGGTGCGCTCCTCCAGCACCGTGCGCTTGTCCCGTTCGACGGCGGTGACGGTCTGCTGGGCGGCGACCTCCTCGTTCGCGTCGCGGCGGATCAGGAACATGCTCACGACCAGCAGGGACACGGCGGAGGTGAACATCATCGCGGCGGTGTCGGAGCCGTAGCCGCGGCTGAGGAGGGTGTCGGCGAACACCCCGTAGACGCCGGTGATCGCCCACATCCAGCCCGCGGTCCGCGGCCGGGTCCGCAGCGCCACGACGGTCAGCACGGTCAGATGGGAGAGGAAGCCGCCGGGCGACCAGGGCCAGTCGCCGAAGGAGCCGCCGAGAACACTCACGAACGGCGTGCTCGCGATCGACACCCACCAAGCGCCGACCGGCCTGATCAGCGTCATCGCCACCGCACCGGCCGGGACGAGCGCGAACAGGAGGTCGCCGAAGTCGCCGTCCCCGCTGGCACCGGCGAGCAACATCACGCAGAAGGCGATGAACAGGACCAGGGCGTGCGGCAGCCACACCGCGGCCTTGCGTATCCGCTCGCCCGGCAGGCGGCGGACCAGCGGCCCGTCGGCCCGCAGCGGGGGCAGCGGCCGGTAGGCGGAAGCATTGTGGAAGAGGTCCTGGCGCAGGCCGCTGAGCGCCCCTTGGGCCAGGCGGTACTCGGGGCTGTGGGTCTTCTCGGTCACGTAAGAAAGGTAAGCGGAGCGGTGACCGGGGTCGTCAGCATCGCTATGGATCCTGCGGTATCCGTCCTGAGTACTACCTGGTGGGGCGGGGTCCGTCGACGGTCAGTAACCGGCCGGGCGCACCAGACCCGTCTCGTACGCGAAGACCGCCGCCTGGGTCCGGTCCCGCAGCCCCAGCTTCACCAGGACCCGCCCGACATGAGTCTTCACGGTCTGTTCGGCGACGACGAGGGCGCCGGCGATCTCGGAGTTCGACAGGCCCTGCGCGATGAGGGTGAGCACCTCCGTCTCGCGTTCGGTGAGGTCGCCGATCCGCTCCTTCAGCGGGGCGCGCGGGGCGCCGGCCGTACGGGAGAACTCGTCGATCAGCCGCTTGGTGATGTTCGGCGACAGCAGCGCGTCCCCGGCCGCCACGACCCGCACGGCGTTCGCGAGCTCCTCCGCCGACGCGTCCTTCAGGAGAAACCCCGAGGCGCCCGCGCGCAGCGCCTCGTAGACGTACTCGTCGAGGTCGAACGTGGTCAGCACCAGGACCCTGATCCCCGGGTCGGCCGTGGTGACGCGGCGGGTGGCCTCGATTCCGCCGAGCTCGGGCATCCGGATGTCCATGAGGACCACGTCGGGAGCCAGCTCGGCGGCCAGGGCGACGGCGTCGAGCCCGTCGACGGCCTGGCCGACGACCTCGACGTCAGGTTCGGCGTTCAGCAGCACGGAAAAGCCCTGCCGGACCATCATCTGGTCGTCGGCTATCAGCACCCGGATCGTCATGTCTTCCTCTCCCCCGTGATGGTCATCCCGTCCGGCAGATCGCTCGGCAGGAAGGCCGTCACCTCGTAGCCGCCGTCCGGTGTCGTCCCGGTGGCGAGGTCGCCGCCCAGCATCGCCGCCCGCTCACGCATGCCCAGCAGACCATGACCGGCTCCCGGCGACGTGGGCGCGGGACGACGGGGCGCGGTGTTGGTGACCTTGACCCGCAGCCCCGGCCGCGAGTGGGCGAGCTCTATCCGTACGGTCGTGCCAGGCGCGTGCCGGATCGCGTTGCTCAGGGCCTCCTGCACGATCCGGTAGGCGGACAGTTCGACGCCCGGGGTGAGCGGGCGGTGGTCCCCGGTCGTCTCGCAGCCGACGTCGAGTCCGGCGGCGCGGGCGTTCTCGACGAGCACGCCGAGGCGGGAGAGCGTGGGCAGCGGGGCGTGCGGCGCGGCCTCGGCGGACTCCGGATGCTCCGAGCGCAGGACGCCGAGGACACGGCGGAGTTCGGTGAGCGCGTCGAGGGCGTTCTGCCGGATGCCCGCCAGATTCTCCTTCAGCTCGTCCGTGGGTTCCGGCACCAGGTGCGGGGCGACCTGGGCCTGGATGGAGATCACCGACATGTGGTGGGCGACGACGTCGTGCAGTTCGCGCGCGATCCGGTTGCGTTCCTCCAGCACGGTGCGGCGGGTGCGCTCCTCCGCGGTGAGCACCTCCTGCTCGACGAGCCGGCCACGGGCGTCACGCCGGCCGCGCAGCGCGGCCCCGAGGACGACGGCCACGGTGAAGATCACGGCGGACAGCGGCACGGACGAGATGTGGGGTTGATCGCCCGCCATCCCCTCGGCGGCGACCCCCCACAGCACGCTGATCGCCAACGCCTCGAAGGCGAACCTGGTCCGCACGCGCAGCGCGAGCAGCAGGAGGACGAGTCCGTGGGCGAGCATCCCGGTGAACGGCCAGGGCCACGGTCCGTCCGATCCGATGTCGTACGTCCTGCCCGAACCGGCGCCCAGGGCGCCGACCGCGAGCGACAGCCACCAGCCGGGCACGGGACGGAACATCGCGAGCACGATCGCGCAGCCCATGATGATCGCCAGCGGCACCCCCGTCGTGGGTGCCAGGCCGTAACTGGCGACAAGCTGGTCGCCGTGAGCGACGGTGAGGACGACGGCCAGCCAGACCACCACGACATGCGGCAGCCTGCGCAGCAGGCGCGGACCGCCCATCGGGGGCAGCGGGTCGCGGCGGGCGGTCAGGAGATGCGCACGCGTGGCGTGCCACCCGTCGCGCAGGGCGGTGCCCGCAGATCCCCACGTTCTCACCGTGCCTACCCTAGACATGAGTTCGACTCCTTCGGCCGGGGGCCGTCGCGTTCCGGTGGGGCGAGGTCCGCACGACACGGGACCGGCCTGCGCCGGATTCATGGGCGTGGAAGGCCGCCCGGCACACCGCCAGGGCGAGGACGAACACCGGCAGCCAGGCGATCCGGGCGAACACCCACGCCGGACCGTCCGGGACGGTGTGCAGTCCGGGCAGCGGGCCCGCGGGCAGCGCCCCCGCCGTGACCGCCATCAGTGCCGTCTGGTGCCAGAGGAAGACCGTCATCGCGGACAGGTTGAGCAGGGCAACCGCCGCCCAGGCCAGGGGCCTTCGCAGCGCGCGGCGCAGCGGGTCGAGCAGCAGCAGGGCGGCACCGCACTGTGCGATTCCGAAGGTGACGGCCGCGAGCGTCGGCGGGTTCAGGTTGGAGACGTGCGCGCCGGGGACGCCGACCATGGACGCCGGGTAGCCGGCCCAGGCGACGAGCGCGGCGGTGGCCGCCGTACCGCCGGCGAACAGCGCCCAGCGCACACCCCGGCCCGGCTCGCGACGGGCCCACGCCGCACCCAGGCAGTACGGCACGAGCCAGCCCGCCGCGAGGTTGAGCCACCCCAGTGCGTCGGGCGCACCGAAGCCGAACCGGAACAGGTCCACGTGCAGGACCACGGCGAGCGGCCACAGCGGGTGCAGCCGGGCGACGAGGGGAGCAGCCGCCGTCAGCGCCGCGAACACGAGCAGGAACCACAGCGGGGACAACGCCAGAGCGAGCAGGGTGCGCACGGTCTCCGGCCCCGTTCCACCGGCGAGCATGCCCCCGCAGATGACGCTCCACAGCGTCAGGAGGGCGGCCACTGGTCGGAACAGCCGCGCGAGCCGGGCCCGCAGCCATGTCAGGTATCCGCTGCCCGGCGCGGCCGACGCCAGGCTGCGGGCCGCCACATGGCCACCGACCAGGAAGAAGACGGAGAGCGTCTGGAACGCCCAGGAGACCGGCGCCAGTTGCGGCATGTGCTGGAGCGGGCTCGCGCCCCGCAGCTCGCCGCCGTCGGCGACGAGCGCGGTGACCAGCCAGTGGCCCAGCACGACCCCGAGGATCGCGAAGGCGCGCAGGGCGTCCACGGCACGGTCCCGGCCGGGCGGGGTCGCGGTCTCGATGCGGCGGGCGAGCGTGCGCAGATCAGGCACGGGGCACCTCCGCCGAACGCCCCGCGGCGATGAGCGCGAGAGCCCGCAGCGCGGCCGAACCGGGGCGCAGGTAGTCGCTGTGGCCGCCGTCCCCGGCCTCGAAGACCTCGGCACCGAAAGCGGGTGACACGGGGTCCGTACCGAAGCCGACCTCTGTGTCCAGCAGTTCGAGCCGCACATGCGGGACGCCGGAGATCCAGTCGCCGTCGCCGCGGCCCGCCCAGACAGTCGCGCGGGTGCGCAGCGCATCGGCGCTGTCGGCGCCGGTGCCGGGGCTGCCGTAGAGAGCGATGTCCCGCACCCCGGCGCTGTCGACGGCACCGGCCGCGCGGGCGCACACGACGGAACCGTAGGAGTGGCAGAGCAGCGCCACAGGCGCCCTGCCCTTGAGAGCGTGCAACTGCTCCAAGAATGCGGCCAGTTGCGCGGCGCCGTCATCGGCCCGGCCCGCGGTCAGCGCGTCGGTGCTGATCGTCCCGGGGGTCGCGTACCCGAGCCACGCGACCACGGCGGTACGCGGCCCGCCGGCCGTGCGCAGCTCCTCGTACAGGGCCGCGGCTCCGGTGTGGAAGCGTGTGTACGTGTCGAGGTCGGTGTCCGAGCCGGGTACGAGCACGGCGATCCGCTCGGCACGGGCAAGGTCCCCGAACACCTCCGTGGTGCGGCCCCCGTTGCGTCCGTCGAACGTGAGGAACTGGCGCCCCGGCCCCGCCATGGCCCGCAGCGCACCCGCCCGACGGCGGTCCCCGTGCTCCTCCGCGGCACGGGCGGCGGCCCCGACACCCGCGCGATTGATGCCGTAACGGGCTTTCAGCAACGGCAGTTCGGCGGCGGTCAGCGGTGCGAGCGCGGCGGGCTCCGGCGCGGGAACGGCGGACGGCCGTGCCGCGGCCGACACCGGGACGGCGACGGCGGCCGCGAGGAGCGCGGCGAGCAGGGTGCGGCGCAGGCGGGTGCGGCGCAGGCGGGTCGCCATGGGGAGTCCTTCCGGTCCGGATTGCTGTGTCCGGAAAGGAAGTTACGAACATCGCCCTGTCGCCTGCGTCCACCCGGGGAGCACACTTGCGGCGTAGCTCTCAGGTATCACGGGTAGGGGCGGGCGGCCCCCGGCCCTCATACCGAGCCGGCCGCCCCGCCCCCGCCCCCGTCATCCGCGGAAGGCGTCCGCGTGCTCCTTCGCCCATTCGGCGAAGGTCCGTCCCGGCCGGCCGGTGACCTTCTCGACGGTGTCCGCGACCGTGCGGCCCACCGGCGGGGTGTTCCCGTACGCCTCCAGCAGGAAGCCGATCACGTCCTCCTGCAGGCCGGACGCGCGCCACTGCTCCACGGCCTGCTCACCGGTCAGTTCGACGAGCCGGATCTCGCGGCCGCGGGCGGCGGCGAGGGTGTCCGTCTTGTCCTTGAGGGTGAGCACCTCGGGCCCGGTGATCACATACGTCTGTCCGCCATGGCCGTCCTCGGTGAGTGCCACGGCGGCGACTGCGCCGATGTCTCCCTCGTGGACCATGGCGCTGAGCCGGTCGACGAACGGCTCCCGCACCTCGTCGGCGGCACGGACGGCATCCGCCCACTCCAGGGCGTTGCCCATGAACTCCACCGGCATCAGCACGGTCCACGGAACGGCTCCGGCCCGGACCGCGTCCTCCAGCGGGCTCGGCCCGCCACCGTGCAGCACGGTGATCCGCCGCACGCCCGCCTCGCGGGCGAGTTCCAGGATGCGGGGGCCGGTCTCCAGCGGGGCGAAGTACGGCCCGCCGAAGGTGATCAGGTGCAGGCCGGTGACGCCCTCCAGCGCACCGGCCAGGGTCCGGGGGTCGGTGAGGTCGCCCTGCACGACCTCGACCTCCGCGGGGAAGGCGGCCTTGGCAGGGTCACGGGTGAGGGCACGGACAGCGTGCCCACGGTTCAGCAGTTCGGCCACGACCTGGCGGCCGACGGTTCCGGTTGCTCCGGTCACGAGCGTCACGAGATTCGTCATGGGAACAACGTAGGAAGGTTTGCGGTCAGCTTCTGTCCGCAAACAGCAGCCTTTTTCACCAGGCCAGTTGGGCGATCTCCTCCGCGACGACGGCGCAGGCGTCCGCGGCCGGGTCGATCAGCGGGAAGTGGCCGACCTCCTCCAGCAGGGTCAGCCCCACCGTCTCGCCGGCCTTGGCCGCGGCGTCGACATACGCCTCGCTGACCGCCTGCGGCACCACGATGTCGGTACGGCCCTGGACCACGACGGTCGCGATACCGGTGGGCAGCAGCACCGCGGGATCGGTGTGCGCGGCCCGCTGCTCGTACTCGCCCTCCGCGCCGAGGAGTTGGCGCACCGCACCGCCGCACACATCGAGCCCCACGGCGTGCGCGAAGTCGGCGATCGGGGCGAGTGCGACGACACCGCGCAGCGCGGGCGGCGTGTGCAGCCGCCAGGGCGAGCCGACCGGGAGCACATGCCGGGCCGCCGCCCAGAGCGCGAGATGTCCGCCGGCCGAATGCCCGGTGACGACCATGCGCCGCGGATCGGCCTGCGGAAGGGCACGCCGCGCCAGACCGGGCAGGGCGTCCATCGCGGCAGCCACGTCGTCGAACGTGTCCGGCCACCGCCCGGCGACAGGCCCGGTCCCGCGCTGCTGCGGAATCTCGCGCCCGCGGCGGTACTCGACGTTGGCGACGGCGAGCCCCCGGCGGGCGAGGAAGTCCGCGAACGGCGTCACATGCTGCCGGTCGTACGGCGCTCGCCACGCCCCGCCGTGCAGCAGCACGACGAGCGGCACGCTGGCCTGCCCGCCGCGGGGCGCGTAGAAGTCGACGATCTGATCGGGGTGGTCCCCGTAGGCGACGGAGGCGTCCGGCGCGACGGCAGGATGCGAGAAGGCCGACTCTTCCTCGGCGGCGTCACGGGCGACGGGGTCCGGCATGTGTTGCTCCAACAGTCCCGCGGGGGTTGCGTATTCAACCTGACCAGCGCGGACGCTACCAGGCCGGTGGGGGCGCCACCGCCCGTCGGGCGGTGACCCGCCCTCCCTCTGCGGCCGGACGGCCGCGGAGGAAGGGCGGGCAGGGAACAGCCCGGCTCGCGCAGGGCACCCGCGCGTCAGCCGGCCAGCACCTCCGACAGCACCCGCGCCGCCCGTTCCGCGTCCCCGAAGCCCACGTACAACGGCGTGAAGCCGAAGCGCAGCACGTCGGGGCGGCGCAGGTCGCCGATCACCCCACGGCTGATCAACTCCCCCATCACCCGCGGGGCGTCCTCGCACCGCAGCGCGACCTGACTGCCCCGCTCCGCGTGCGCGGAAGGGGTCAGCGAGGTCACCGAGCCGGGCGGGGCGTATGCCGACACGCACTCCAGGAAGAAGTCCGTGAGCGCCAGGCTCTTCGCCCGGACCGCGTCGATCGCGATGCCGTCCCAGACGTCCAGCGACGCCTCCAGCGCCAGCATCGACAGGATGTCGGGGGTGCCCACCCGGCCGCGTGTCGCGCCCGACGCCGGCGCGTAGCCGAGCGTCATCGCGAACGGGTCCGTGTGCGAGTTCCAGCCGGGCAGCGGCGAGTCGAACGCGGCCTGGTGGCGCTCGGCGACGTACAGATACGCCGGTGAACCGGGTCCGCCGTTCAGATACTTGTAGGTGCAGCCGACCGCCAGGTCCACACCGTGCTCGTCCAGGCCGACCGGCAGAGCGCCCGCGCTGTGGCACAGGTCCCAGACCGCGAGCGCGCCCGCGTCATGGACGGCGGCCGTCAGCGCCGGCAGGTCGTGCAGCCGGCCGGAGCGGTAGTCGACGTGGTTGACCAGCGCCACCGCCGTCCGGGGACCGAGCGCGGCAGGCAGATCGGCGGGGTCCACCATCACGAGCTGCTTGCCTGTCATCCGGGCCGCCGACTCGGCGATGTACCCGTCCGTGGGGAACGTGGTGGCGTCCGCGAGCACGTCCGTGCGCGACGGATCGTCCACCAGCCGCACCGCGCCGACGACCGCCTTGAGAACGTTGACGCTTGTGGAGTCGCCGACCACGATCTGCCCCGGAGCCGCGCCCACGAGGGGCGCGATCCGGTCGCCTGTCCGCTCCGGCGCCGTCCACCAGCCGCTCTCGTCCCAGGACCGGATCCGCAGCTCGCCCCACTGGCGCGTCACCACATCGGCGACGCGCGCGGGCACATGTGCGGGCAGTGCGCCGAGCGAATTGCCGTCGAGGTAGATCGATTCGTCGAGGGCGAACAGCTTCCGCGCACCGGCCAGTTCGTCTGCGGCGTCCAGCGCCACGGCCTTCTCGGCCAGGGACTCAGACATGGCTGCGCGCCGTCCACAGCTCGGGGAAAACGTTCTTGCGGGCCCGCTTCTCCAGCCAGGAGACACCGGCCGAGCCACCCGTGCCGACCTTCGAGCCCATGGCCCGCCGGGTCGCGACCAGATGGTCGTTGCGCCATCGCCACACCAGCTCGCCGACATCCGTCAGCGCCTCGGCCAGCCGCACCAGCTCGGTGTCCGGCTCGTTGACGTCCTGAGCGCTGTACAGCGCGGCCCACGCCTTCTCGACCTCGTCGGACGGCTCGTACTTCTGCGACAGGTCCCGCTGCAGCACGTCCTCGGGGATCGCGAAGCCGCGGCGCGCGAGCAGTCGCAGCACCTCGTCGTACAGGCTCGGCTCGTGGAGCGCCTTCTCCAGTTCCGCGTGCACCCGCGGCGCACCGCGGTGCGGCACCAGCATCGAGGCCGACTTCTCGCCGAGCAGGAACTCCATCCGCCGGTACATCGCCGACTGGAAGCCGGAGCCCTCTCCGAGGGCGCTGCGGTACGCGTTGAACTGGGCCGGGGTGAGGTTGGCGAGCGGCCGCCAGGACGCGTTCAGCGCCTCCAGCTCGCGTGCCGACCGCTTGAGGGCATCCATCGCGACCGGGATGCGGTCCTCCCGCAGGGCGCGGGTCGCGGTCTCCCACTCGTGGACGACGACGGTGAACCACAGCTCCATCACCTGGGTGGTGACCAGGAAGACCATCTCTCCGGGGTCGTCCGAAAGAGGGTGCTGGAGGTGGGTGAGGACGTCCGCCTGGACGTAGTCCTCGTACGGAGTGGTGCCCGCGAAGTCCAGATTCGGGGCGGCGTCATGTGACATCGCTGTCTCCTCGACGATCCGGGTAGCGGTCCGCCCCTTCCTGTCCGGTGTGGGCCCCGGTCCCCAACGGCATCATAAAACGATGCTCACGCCGGCGGGCCGGTGAGATACGTCCCCTTCTCGTCGTACGGCCAGGCATTGGACCGACAGCCGTTCAGGCCCTTGATCTGCTGCATCATCACCGGCGCGGGCCGCCCGGGGCCCGGGCAGCCCATGTGCTCGCGGATGCCGATCTCGTGTCCGACCTCGTGGTTGATGATCAGATGCCGGTACTCGGCGGGCGTGCCCGCGAAGGTCGGCGAGCCCAGGAGCCAGCGCCGCAGATTGACGACGACGCCCTCGGTCGTCTCACAGTTCAGCTCGCCGCGGGTGTTCAGTCCCTGGGCGAGGCACAGCCGGTCGGCGGTGGCGGGGGTGGCTATCCGGATGACGAAGTCGGCATCGGACGAGACGAGTTGAAAACGGCCGCGGCCGTGGGCGGCCCAGCCCCGCGGGTGGGCGAGTATCGCCTCGATCTCGGCGGCCGCCTGCCGGGCGGACACGTCGATGCCGTCCTCGACCTCGACGCTGTAGCGGCGCAGCACGCCGGTGCCGGCCGCCGCGCCGGAGGACCGGGCGGCGCTGAAGGTCCCGTCACCGGACGCGGGCACGGAGGGCGGCCTGCTCGGGGGCGGGGACGCCTTGGGCGACGCGGATACGGTGACGCGCGGCGAGACGGAGCGGGAGGCGGAAGGGGAGGCGGAGGCGGACGGCTCGGGGGCCGGTCCGGTCGACGCCTCGGGGGACTTCAGCGGCTCGGCCGGCTGCGCCCCGGCGCCGGCCACGAAGGTACCGGCCTCGCCACCGCGCCAGTGCGCGAGTGCGGCGCCACCGCCGAGGGACAGGGTTCCTACGAGGGCGCCGACCACGAGGACCGGGACAGTCCTGCGGCGTCCCGCCCGATCACGGCCACGGCTGCGCCCACGGCCGCCGGCGGCGGCGCGCTTGCCCACGACAGACCTCTCCCCTGGTTCGGGCCGGTGTTGGGGGAGAGGGAAGGGCCTCTGCACCGGCCGGCGACAACGGCTGCACTCGTGTAAATCGACAGCGCGTGCGATCGTACCCGGCCAAAGGCCCCCGCCCGTGCAAAGGACAGGGGCCTGCGGCGCGTGTCACATCCCGGACGGGCACGTGGATTTACCCGGTCCGGTCGGTCGGGGGACCGAGGCCACGGCGCGGGCCGGGGAGCGAGAAGGCCCAGGGAGCGAGGAGGCCGGAGCCTCAGCCCAAGGTGTCCGCCGCGGTCTCGGACGAGTCGCGCAGGAACGTCGTGCAGCGCTCGTACTCGCCCTGCTCACCGATCGCCTGCGCGGCGCGGGCAAGGGCGTGCAGGGCCCGCAGGAAGCCGCGGTTGGGCTCGTGCTCCCAGGGCACCGGGCCGTGCCCCTTCCAGCCGCTGCGGCGCAGGGAATCGAGGCCGCGGTGGTAACCGGTGCGGGCGTACGCGTAGGACTCGACGACGCTGCCGTTCTCGTACGCGTCGTCCGCGAGCCGGGCCCAGGCCAGCGAACTGGTCGGGTACTTCGCCGCGACGTCGGCGGGAGCCGTCCCGCTCGCGAGCAGCTCACGCGGCTCGACCTCGTCGGGCAGATGGGTCGGGGGCGGTCCCCCGAGCAGGTTTTCGTGGATGGACATGCCTCAAGTGTCACAGGTCGCGCGCCCCCGCGTGGGGCCGGTCCCGTACCCGCAGGGCACGGCCGCCCGGACCAAAGGCCCTAGGAACGCTGCGCGGGGCCCGGACTCTCCAGCGGCGGTGCGGCGACCCCGCAGTTGACCCTGCACGCCGGGTGGCAGTGGTCCTCCGCCGCCCCGTCCGCCGGGGTGCGGACCGTCGTCCAGGCGACCAGCGCACCCAGCACCAGCACCCCCGCACACATCGGGATCGCCCGCCGGAACGTCTCCCCGAACTCCTCCGCCGAGCGGTAAGCCTCCGGGCCCATGCCCGCGAGCAGCGGCAGCGCCGCGACCGCGAGCAGGCCCGCCGCACGGGCGGCCGCGTTGTTGACCCCGCTCGCGATCCCGGCCCGCGCGGTGTCCACGGACGCCAGCACAGTCGCCGTCAGCGGCGCGACCAGGGCCACCATGCCCATGCCCAACACGAGCAGCGCGGGCAGCACGTCCAGGACGTACGAGGCGTCCTCGCCCACCCGGAGCATCATCAGCATCCCGCCCGCGCACAGCAGTGGTCCGACGGTCAGCGGGATGCGCGGCCCGATCCGCTGCCCGAGCGCGCCCGACTTCGCGGACAGCAGGAGCATGAGCAGGGTCGTCGGCAGCAGCGCCGTACCAGCGCCGAGGGCCGAGTAGCCGACGACCACCTGGAGCTGCAGTGCGACGAGGAAGAAGAACCCGCCGAAGGCGGCGTACACGCACAGCGTCACCGCGTTCACCGCGGTGAACAGGCGCACCCGGAACAGCGACAGCGGCAGCATCGGCTCGGCCCGCCGGTGCTCGACAAGGACGAAGGCGACCCCGGTCGCGGCCCCCAGGAGACCGGCCCACCACGCGGCGTCGATCAGCGCGTAGGTGACGAGGCCGAGCGCGGCCGCGCCGAGCACCGCGCCCAGGACGTCGAAGCGGCCCGTCGCCTGCGGGTCACGGGACTCCGGGACGTGCCGCAGCGCCACCGGCACACAGAGGACGGCCAGCGGCACGTTCAGCAGGAACACCCAGCGCCAGCCGGGCCCGTCCACCAGCCATCCGCCGACGAACGGTCCGATCGCCGCGCCGACACCGCCCATCCCCGACCACAGCCCGACCGCGCGGGCTCGGTCGTCGGGGTGGAAGCTCGCCTGGATCAGCGCGAGCGAACCGGGGGTGAGCAGGGCGCCGCCGATTCCCTGCAGCGCACGGGCGGCAATCAGCACGCCGCTGTTGGGCGCGATTCCGCACAGCAGCGAGCCGAGGGCGAACCACACGACGCCGAGCACGAAGATCCGACGCCGGCCGTAGCGGTCGCCGAGCGCGCCGCCGAGCAGGATGAGCCCGGCGAGCGTGAGCATGTACGCGTTGACCGTCCACTGCAGGACGGCCAGATCGGCGTCAAGGTCCTCGCCCATGCGGGGCAGAGCTACGTTGACGACGGTGGAGTCCAGCATTGCCATGCCGGAGCCGAGAACGGTCGTCAGAACCACCCAGCGGCCGGTGGCCGAGGACAGCCGGATGACACCTGGGCGGCGGTCGGCGCCGGAGTCGTCCCGGGATCGGGCCCGTTCGGCCGTGCCGTCGACCCTCTTGTCGCGCTCGTCGTCCGGGCGGTCGGCCATAAGGGGATCATCCCAGCGACGACGTGTCCGGACGAGTCGGAGACGCCGACGGACCCCTCCCCACAACAGCGCGGGCCCGGCACCCCCGCGAAGGGATGCCGGGCCCGCCGCCCGTGCCTGTACTTACTTGATCTTGGTGCCGGTGGAGCGCAGGGCGCCACAGGCCTCGACGACACGGGTGGCCATGCCGGCCTCGGCCAGCTTGCCCCACGTGCGCGGGTCGTAGGTCTTCTTGGAGCCGACCTCGCCGTCGACCTTCAGGACGCCGTCGTAGTTCTTGAACATGTGGTCCGCGACGGGACGCGTGAAGGCGTACTGGGTGTCGGTGTCGAGGTTCATCTTCACGACGCCGTTCTCCAGCGCGGTGGCGATCTCCTCGGCGGTCGAGCCCGAACCACCGTGGAAGACGAAGTCGAACGGGGAGGTCTTGCCGTACTTCTCGCCGACACCCTGCTGCAGGTCCTTCAGCAGCTCGGGACGGAGCACGACGTTGCCCGGCTTGTAGACGCCGTGCACGTTGCCGAACGAGGCGGCCAGCAGGTAGCGGCCCTTCTCGCCCAGGCCGAGGGCCTCCGCGGTGCGCAGCGCGTCGTCGACCGTGGTGTACAGCTCGTCGTTGATCTCGTGCGAGACGCCGTCCTCCTCGCCGCCGGTCGGGGTGATCTCGACCTCGAGGATGATCTTGGCGGCGGCGGCAAGCGCCAGCAGCTCCTGACCGATGGCCAGGTTGTCGGCGAGGTTCTCGGCCGAGCCGTCCCACATGTGGGACTGGAACAGCGGGTTGCGGCCGGCCTTCACCCGCTCGGCGGAGATGTCGAGCAGCGGGCGGACGTAGCCGTCCAGCTTGTCCTTCGGGCAGTGGTCGGTGTGCAGCGCGACGGTGACGTCGTACTTCGCGGCGACGATGTGCGCGAACTCGGCCAGGGCGACGGCGCCGGTGACCATGTCCTTGCTGTGCTGGCCACCCAGGAACTCGGCACCGCCGGTGGAAATCTGGATGATGCCGTCGCTCTCGGCCTCCGCGAAGCCACGCAGGGCAGCGTGCAGGGTCTGGGACGAGGTCACGTTGATGGCCGGGTAGGCAAACTTTCCTGCCTTCGCCCGGTCGAGCATCTCGTTGTAGACCTCGGGAGTCGCGATGGGCATGTGTCCGCTCCTTGTGATGTGCGGGTAGTGGTGCTGGCCCTGACCTGGGGGCGACGTCATCGTCGCGGCCCATCTTTCCAGACTCTCGGCCCGGCTCCACAGTGCCCGTCTTGCCTGCATGCGGCAGGGGCGTCCTGTTTCACGTGAAACAGCACGCCCCTTGACGTATCCGCAGGTCAGGCCATGATCAGGCGAGCCCGAGCTCCTCGAGCGAGTACGCGTTGACGTACGGCAGACCCGCTTCGGCGATCTTGGGCGCGGCGCCACGCTCGACGATCACCGCGACGGCGACGACCACACCGCCGGCTTCGCGCACCGCCTCGACCGCGGTCAGCGGGGAACCGCCGGTGGTGGAGACGTCCTCGACGACCAGGCAGCGGCGGCCCTTCACGTCCGTGCCCTCGATACGGCGCTGCATACCGTGCGCCTTGCCGGCCTTGCGGACGACGTACGCGTCGAGCCGCCGACCGCGCGCGGCGGAGGCGTGCAGCATCGATGTGGCCACCGGGTCGGCGCCCAGCGTCAGTCCGCCGACGCAGTCGTAGTCGAGGTCGGCCGTGGCGTCGAGCATGACCTGGCCGACCATCGGCGCGGCCTCGCCGTCGAGCGTGATCCGGCGCAGGTCGATGTACCAGTCGGCCTCAATGCCCGAGGAGAGGGTCACCTTGCCGTGCACCACGGCCTTGTCCTTGATCTGCTGCAACAGCTCAGCACGCACGTCAGTCATGCCCGCCAGCTTAGAGCCGCTGCCCGCCCGTGGACGCCGTCGGCTCAGAGCCGTCGCCAGGTCCAGGTGGTCGCGATCTCCAGCGGTTCGATGGGAGTGACCAGTTCGGGATGGGTGTTGAGGCCGTTCGGGGGACCCGATTGCGGCTCCACACAGACCGCCTCGGCCTGCTCGTCGTAGATCACGACCCACTCGGCGCGGCTCGCGACCGTCAGCTCCAGCTGCCCCGGCCAGGTCAGGGTGACCAGGACGCCGTCCGGCATACCGAAGCAGTCGTCCCACGGCCCGGACACCGGATCGATACGCCGTCCGGTCGGCAGATGGTCCTCACCGCGCTCCTCCTGCCAGGCGGGGGTGAAGTCGATCCGCACGTCCTCGCCGCCGCCCGTATTGCGGAGGAACCACGGGTGCCAGCCGGCCTGGGCCGGGAACGACGTCCCGTACGTCTCGACGCCCAGCGCAACGGTCAGCGAATCCTCCGTCAGCTCGAACGTCTGCGTGACCCGCCCGGTGTACGGCCAGGGCTCGGCGAGGTCGTACGTGCAGGCCGCTTCGCGCTCCCCTGCCTTGACGGTGCGCCAGGCGTTGTCGCGCCCGGTGCCATGGATGGCGTGCGGCGCTGCGTTGAGCGGGAGTTGATGCACGACGTCCCCGTTGCGGAACCGGCCGTCCTTCGTGCGGCCGCACCAGGGGACCATGGGGAACGCGCCGTACCGATCGCCCTGCCGCAGCAGTTCGGTGCCGCCGACGCGCAGGCTCCCGATGCGGCAGCCGTTCTCCGGATGCACGGTCAACTCGACGTCCCCGGCGGTGAGCCGGATGCTCTCTTCGCTACTCACACGACGACATTAGAGCCTTTGCCTACCTTCGGCGGCGCAGCGCCCGGCCGAGGACGACGGCCGAGGCGAGGACGAACGCCGCCGCAGGGGCGACCCATCGCAGGGTGTCGCCGTTACCGGCTCCCTCCGCCGCGGGGGTGGGCGCGTAGCGGCCGCGCGGCGGCGCGTGGTCCACCTCCTCGGCGCTGCGGCCGATCATCGTCCGGCGGGCGTGCGCGGCCTCGGCTGCAGGTTCCGCCGGCATGTCCGAGAGCTCAGGCGGGCCGTCGGGGTCGCCCAGCCCCTCGACGTCGCTGGCGTCGCCGACCTCGTCCACATCGTCCGCCTCGTCGAGGTCGTCGAACGCGTCCTCGGCATCGGGGCCGAGGGACGGCGGCGGCACGGGCGCGTCGAAGACGGAGGGCGCGCTGTCGTCGGAGACACGGGCATCGGACGCGGACGGGGCGGTGTCGGCGGACGGAGCGGTGTCGGCGGCTTCGGCGGACGGAGTGGTGTCGGCGGCTTCGGCGGCCTGGGCGGGGGCGGGAGCGTCGTCCCGCTCCACGGAGGCCGTGCCGGCCGCATCGGGAACGTCGGCCGCGTCCGCCGCGCGGCCCGCGTCCGCCGCACGGCCCGCGTCGGCACCGTCCGCCGCCCGGCCCGCGTCGGCAGCGTCGTCGAACGCCGCGGCCGCAAGTGCTTCGGCGAAGCGGTCCAGCAGTCGGTGCCCCGTCAGCATCCGTGTGTCGGCAGCGATGTCCGCCAGGCGCCCCTCCACCATCGACGAGCCGCTGAACGTCAGCGTCGTGCCGCCGTCGGTCGGTTCCGGTCGGATCGTCAGCGTGATCTTCACCGAGCCGCCGCCGCGTGCCTCCACGCCCTCGCCCTCGATGCCGAAGACACGCGCCTGCTCCACCAGACGCAGGGCGCCTCGGTAGGTGATCGTGTGGCTGCCGACACGGACCTTGAGTCTTCCGGACAGCGGCCCGGCGGCCGCGTCCGCGTCCCGTTGGAGCCCCGGCACGCAGCGGGCGACCCGGGCGGGGTCCCGCAGCGCCTGTCGGAGGGTCTCAGCCGGAACCGGTACGAACACCTCATGCTCCATAGGAGCCGAGCCTACTCAGAGAGACCCCTCACGTCTGCCTTTCGTACGCCGTGCGGTCCGGCCGGACGCACCAGTGCCCCTCAGTGGGAGTAGCGCGGACGCACCAGCGTCGACGGCTCCAGCTCCGCCGGCCGGGCGCGCTCGGCCGCGTGTCCGTACGCGTCGAGCGAGCCCGCGAGCGGCGACCGCAGCCGCGGGGCGCCGTCGTCCAGCCCGAGGGGCGGGGCACCCTCCACCGCACCGAGCAGGAACCCCCAGTCGTTCGCAGCCGCCGCACTGCCCGGGAAGCGGTCGGCTCCGCTGCTCCCGGCGCCTGTGCCGCCCTCGCGGTACGCGGCGGTCGCATAGCCGGCGGACCGCAATGTCGCGTCGACCGTCCAGTACGTGCGCGGCCTGGCGGCCGCGGGCCCCGCGTGGACGACGAGCCGGCCGCCCGGCGCGAGGACCCGCCGGGTGAGGCCGTAGAACTCCTGGGAGTACAGCTTGGTGCTCGCCGTGATTCCCGGGTCGGGCAGGTCGGAGACGATCACGTCGTAGCGACCGCGGTGTGCCTCGCGGCGCAGCCAGGAGAAGGCGTCCCCCGCGACGGTGCGGAGCCGCGGGTCGTCGTGGACGCGGCCGTTCAGCGCGGTGAGCGCCGGGTCCGTGCGGGCCAGCCGGACCAGGCCCTCGTCCAGGTCGACGACGGTCACCGAGGCGACGTCCCCGTACTTCAGCACCTCGCGTGCGGCGAGGCCGTCGCCACCGCCGAGGATCAGCACCCGCGCGTGCGGCCCGTTCATCGCCGGGTGGACGAGTGCCTCGTGGTAGCGGTGCTCGTCCCGGCCGCGCACCTTCAGCCGCCCGTCGATGAAGAGATCGGGCGCCTCGGACGGCCTGCCCGTGAGCACGACCTCCTGCACACCGGTGTGCAGGGCGACCCGCACATGGTCGCCGTAGATCGCCCGCCGGGCGGCCTGCTCGAAGTCGCCGACGAGCGCGGTCGCGAGGGCGAGAAGGGCGAGCACCACGCCATTGAGGACGAGCAGCCGCACGCGCCAGCGCGCCGTCATGTCCCAGCGGAAAAGCCACAGCACGAGCGCCCCGCCCGCGACCGCGTTGACGGCTCCGGTCACCAGCGCGCCCGTCAGCTCGCCGAACCAGGGCAGCAGCAGGAACGGGAACGCGAGCCCGCCGACGAGCGCGCCCACGTAGTCGGCGGCGAACAGATCGGCGACCGTGCCGTCCGCGTCCCTTCGCGAGATGCGCTGGATCAGGGACATCAGCAGGGGTATCTCCGCACCGATGAGCACGCCGATGGCCAGCGAGAACACGACGAGGACGACTCGGGAACCGCCCATCCAGGCGAAGGCCGCGTACAGCGCCATCGCCGAGCTGCCGCCGACGAGCGCGAGCAACGCCTCCAGCACTCCGAAGCCGATGGCGGCGTGACAGCGCAGCCGTTTGGCGAGCAGTGAACCGACGCCCATCGCGAAGACCATGACGGACAGCACGACGGACGCCTGGGTGACGGAGTCGCCGGTCAGGTACGAGGCGAGGGCGACCAGTTCCAGTTCGTACACGAGTCCGCAGGCGGCGCAGATGAAGACCGCGGCCAGGACGAGGAAGCGGCCGGCCTCGGGACGCACGGGCAGCAGCACCACATCCGGCGGCGGAGACGTCCGGGGCCGGTCGATCATCCGGGTAACGCTACGTCACGAACGGCCGACGCCATGTCGCCCATACGAGTTGACTACAGCGAGGCAGGCTGGGGGCGCCGCTCCGCGCCCCGAGCCCCCTGGGGCAGTACGCCGACCCGCGTGCGGGTGACGACGAGCCGTCCCTCCTGGGGATACGCGTGCCAGGTGCGCCACCGCACCTGGCCGTCGCCGCGCTGGGCGAGCATCGCGGTGAAGGCGTGCGGGGAACCGGGGAAGGTGCCGGCGAGGCCGTCGGGATGGTCGGCCACGAGTGCGAGCAACTCCTGCGCCCGTCCGGCGAAAGACTGGCGCGACAGTGTCTCCACCCGTGCGGCGAACTCGTACTCCCAGTTCCCGAGCCGCTTGGCCACGCCCAGCGGCAGCGGCGTACTGCTGCCCGGGATGCAGGCGACGGTCTCCGAACAGGAACCCTGTTCCTGTTCGAGCAGCACCTGGTGGGACGCGCCGAGCAGCCGCATTTGGAGCCTTGCCCCGGACAGTTCGAGATCGAGCACGGCCAGTGCGGGCAGCGGCTCCCGGCCGAGAGCCCAGGCGAGGTCGTCGGCACGGGTGTCGGTGTAGGCGGTATCGATGATCGTGAGCATGGGTCGGCTCCGCAAGCGCGCTTCGGCGGGGTGGACACGTGGACCAGGCGCCCCGGAAACGGGGCGCACGACTTGGGGGGTGGCCTGCTCGGGTCCGCTGGAAATCCGAGGGCTGGATGGAACCGTCAGGTTCCTCAACGAGGGAATCACGAACTAAGCGGCGTCCACAGTGTTTTTACCCAAGTTGGCATGGTTTCCATCCCCTAGGGGGCCCACCGGTTCATCTGTTCAACGAAGAACAGTCGTCGGGGGCACGAAGGACGGTCCACCAACAGAAAGGCACCCGGCGGGAGTTCTCCCACCGGGCACCTTCACCTGCCGCGGACCAGCTGCCCCGTGTCAGCTGCCTCCGCCACAACCGCCCCCACCACCGCAGGACGAGGAGCTGCTCCCGCACGATGAGGATCCTCCGCAGGACGAGGAGCTGCCCCCGTCACCGGCCCACCAGCTGCCGCTGCCGCTGCCACCACCCGCTCCGCTGCGGTGCCCCCTGCCGGCCCTGGACCTGCTCCTGCCGATCGATGCCACCACCGCGACGACCGCGAAGAACACCAGGCCGATGAGAAGAATCTCGAAAATCCCTGCACCGAACATGCCGATCACCGTCTTCCTCGTTCCCCCGAAGCGAGCCCCCGCGACGCTGCGCGACCGCTTCCTGCTGGACGCCTCGTTGCGTGACAAGGAAATGCCCTCGCGCCCACGGACCCAAAGCAGACTTGAGCAAGTCCAGAGGTTCGGCCCAGGATGGCGACCATGACAGGACCCGAAGCGGGAGCACGACCGCTGCTGAACCGCAGGCTGGCCGAGTTCGGCACCACGATCTTCGCCGAGATGTCCGCGCTCGCCGCGCGGACCGGATCGATCAACCTCGGCCAGGGCTTCCCCGACACCGACGGCCCCGAGGAGGTCAGGGAGGCGGCGGTCCGGGCGCTGCGCGACGGCCGCGGCAACCAGTACCCGCCGGGCCCCGGCGTCCCCGAGCTGCGCACGGCCGTCGCGGAGCACCAGCTCGCCCGCTACGGCCTCGCGCACGATCCGGACACCGAGGTCCTGGTCACCGCCGGGGCGACCGAGGCGATCGCCGCCTCCCTGCTCGCGCTCGTGGAGCCGGGCGACGAGGTGATCGCTCTGGAGCCGTACTACGACTCGTACGCTGCCTGTATCGCGATGGCAGGCGGGGTGCGCGTACCGGTGACCCTGCGTCCCCACGAGGGCGCCTACCGCCTCGACCTCGACGAACTGCGCGACGCGGTCACCAGCCGCACGCGGCTGATCCTGCTCAACACCCCGCACAACCCGACCGGCACGGTGCTGTCCCGCGACGAGCTCGCCGCGATCGCGGCGCTCGCCGTCGAGCGCGATCTGCTGGTGATCACCGACGAGGTGTACGAGCATCTGGTCTTCGACGGGGAGCATGTGCCGCTGGCGTCGTTCCCGGGCATGCGGGAGCGTACGGTCACGATCTCGAGCGCCGGAAAGACATTTTCGTTCACGGGCTGGAAGGTCGGCTGGGTGACGGCGGCTCCCGCCCTGGTGAGCGCGGTCCGCTCGGCGAAGCAGTTCCTGACCTACGTCTCGGCGGGCCCCTTCCAGTACGCGGTCGCCGAGGCCCTGCGGCTCCCGGAAACGTACTTCGAGAATCTGCGCGCCGACCTGCGGGCCAAGCGCGACCTGCTGAGCGAGGGACTCGCGGCGGCCGGCTTCACGGTGTACCGCCCGGCCGGCACGTACTTCGTGACCACGGACATCCGCCCGCTCGGCGAGAGCGACGGCTTCGCCTTCTGCCGTGCGCTGCCGGAGCGCTGCGGGGTGGTCGCGATTCCGAACGCGGTCTTCTACGACCACCGGGCGCAGGGCGCGCCGTTCGTGCGGTTCGCGTTCTGCAAGAGGGCCGAGGTGCTGGCCGACGCGGTCGGACGGCTCAAGTCCCTGGCGTCCTGAACGACACGAAGGCCCGGCGGGGGACACCCCCACCGGGCCTTGTCGGCGCGGGACACGTCAGGCGTCGTCGGCCGGCTTCTCGTCGGCGTTCTCGTCGGCCTTCTCCAGGTCGAACTGCTCCACGATGAAGCGGTCGAACTCGATCGACGCGCGCACCCAGCTGACCGTGGACGACACGAAGTGCTCCAGGCTGACGCCGGTGCCGATCAGCATCTGCGCCTCGCCGATGAGGCGGAGCGACGGCTCGGCGCCCTCCTCGTCGTCGTGCAGGTGCGTGTAGACCTTGGGCCACAGGGTGCGGCGGTTCCAGTCGTCGATCGCGTCGAGGATCTTGGCCTTGTCCTCGACGGCGTGCGGCCGGTCGTAGAAGGTCCGCACCGAGAAGACCTGCTGCTCGTTCTCGCCGCGGAACATGAAGTACGTGCGGAATTCCTCCCACGGCGCCGCAAGGTCGCCCTCGTCGTCGACGACGTACTTCAGCTCCATCTGCTCGAGGAGCTGCTTGACGAGGTCCTGGTCGGGAACGACGGGGCCCGCCGGTCCTGCGGCCTGAGGCTGGGGCTGGCCCCCGAAGTTCGGAATCGAGGACGGATCGATGGTCACCGTGTATTTCCCTTCGTACGGTTCCTGCCATCCTCCCCCATCCCGGCGGGGCCGTGGCAAGCCCTGCCACCGGCGATCCGCTGCGAGCTGACAAGGTTCCGGCCGTACCGGCCCGCCCACGCCCGGACCCGGCCCCGGTACGCCACCGGGCCCGGGTCCGGGCGTTCGGGTCAGAGCGTCTTCGCCGGGCCCTGCCCGCCCTCGTCGGCGCCTTCCGTGGCGACGGTTTCCGTGGCTGCGCCTTCCGTGGCGGCACCGACGATCAGGCCGTCCCCGAAGCGGTCCACCCGGACCGTGTCGCCGTCCTTGACCTCTCCGGCGAGGATCTCCTTCGCAAGGCGGTCGCCGATCGCCGTCTGGATCAGCCGGCGCAGCGGCCGCGCGCCGTACGCGGGATCGTTGCCCTCGTCGGCGAGCCAGGCCAGGGCCCCCGGCGTGACGTCCAGCGTCAGGCGGCGGTCCGCCAGCCGCTTCGCCAGACGGCCGATCTGGAGCTCCGCGATGCGCGCCAGCTCGTCCTCGGACAGGGCCGAGAAGACCACCAGGTCGTCGAGGCGGTTGAGGAACTCCGGCTTGAAGGAGGCCCGCACCACTTCCAGCACCTGCTGCTTCTTCTCCTCCGCGCCGGTCAGCGGCTCGACCAGGTACTGGCTGCCCAGGTTGGAGGTCAGGATCAGGATGGTGTTGCGGAAGTCCACCGTCCGGCCCTGGCCGTCGGTGAGCCGCCCGTCGTCGAGAACCTGCAGCAGGATGTCGAAGACCTCGGGGTGCGCCTTCTCCACCTCGTCCAGCAGCACCACGCTGTACGGCCTGCGGCGCACGGCCTCGGTGAGCTGGCCGCCCTCCTCGTAGCCGACGTAGCCGGGCGGTGCGCCGACCAGGCGGGCGACGGTGTGCTTCTCGCCGTACTCGCTCATGTCGATGCGGACCATTGCCCGCTCGTCGTCGAAGAGGAAGTCCGCGAGGGCCTTCGCCAGCTCGGTCTTGCCGACACCGGTGGGGCCGAGGAAGAGGAAGGAACCGGTGGGCCGGTCGGGGTCGGCGATGCCGGCCCGGGTGCGCCGGACCGCGTCGGAGACCGCCTGCACGGCCTCGGACTGCCCGATCAGCCGCCTGCCCAGTTCCTGCTCCATGCGCAGCAGTTTCTGTGTCTCGCCCTCCAGCAGCCGGCCCGCCGGGATCCCGGTCCAGGAGCCGACCACGTCCGCGATGTCGTCCGGGCCGACCTCCTCCTTGACCATGGTGTCCTTCGACGCCTCCTGCTCGGCCTCCGCGGCCTCCTCCAGCTCGCGCTCCAGGCCGGGGATCTCGCCGTAGAGCAGCTTGGAGGCGGTGTCGAAGTCGCCGTCGCGCTGGGCGCGCTCCGCCTGGCCGCGCAGGTCGTCGAGGCGTTCCTTCAGCTCACCGACGCGGTTGAGGCCCTGCTTCTCCTTCTCCCAGCGGGCGGTCAGGCCGCGCAGGTCCTCCTCCTTGTCGGCGAGGTCGCGGCGCAGCTTCTCCAGGCGCTGCTTGGAGGCGGGATCGGACTCGTTCTTGAGCGCCAGCTCCTCCATGCGCAGCCGGTCGACCGCGCGCTGCAGTTCGTCGATCTCGACGGGCGAGGAGTCGATCTCCATACGCAGCCGGGACGCGGCCTCGTCGACGAGGTCGATGGCCTTGTCGGGCAGGAAACGAGAGGTGATGTACCGGTCGGAGAGGGTGGCCGCGGCCACCAGCGCGGAGTCGTTGATCTGCACCTTGTGGTGGGCCTCGTAGCGGCCCTTGAGCCCGCGCAGGATGGCGACGGTGTCCTCGACCGTCGGCTCGGCGACCAGCACCTGCTGGAAGCGGCGCTCCAGGGCGGCGTCCTTCTCGATCCGCTCGCGGTACTCGTCGAGCGTGGTCGCGCCGACCATCCGCAGTTCGCCGCGGGCCAGCATCGGCTTGAGCATGTTGCCCGCGTCCATCGCCGAGTCGCCGCCGGCGCCCGCGCCGACGACGGTGTGCAGCTCGTCGATGAAGGTGATGATCTGGCCGTCGCTGTCCTTGATCTCGGACAGGACGGTCTTCAGCCGCTCCTCGAACTCACCGCGGTACTTCGCGCCCGCGACCATGGCGCCGAGGTCGAGCGCGACGAGCCGCTTGTTGCGCAGCGACTCGGGGACGTCGCCCTTGACGATGCGCTGGGCGAGCCCCTCGACGACGGCGGTCTTGCCGACGCCGGGCTCGCCGATGAGCACGGGGTTGTTCTTCGTGCGCCGCGACAGCACCTGGACGACGCGGCGGATCTCCTGGTCCCGGCCGATGACCGGGTCGAGCTTGCCCTCGCGGGCGGCCGCGGTGAAGTCCGTGCCGAACTTCTCCAGCGCCTTGTACTGACCCTCGGGGTCGGGTGTGGTCACCCGGCGCCCTCCTCTTGCCTTCTCGAACGCGTCCAGCAGCTTTTTCGCCGTGGCTCCCTGACCGTCGAGCACCTCACCGCTCGGTCCGCCCTTGTCGGCGATGCCGATGAGGAGATGCTCGGTGGAGACATAGTCGTCGCCCAGCTCCTTGGCCCGCCGGTCGGCGTTCGCGATGACGGCCAGCAGCTCCCGGTTGGGGGCGGGCGGCGCGACGGTGGAGCCGGTGACGCTGGGCAGCGAGGCGAGGATCCGTTCGGCCCCGGAGCGCACGGCGGCCTGGTCGGCGTCGACGGCGGCCAGGAGGTCGGTGATGTTCTCGTTCTCCCGGCCCGCCAGGAGCGCGAGCAGCAGATGTGCCGGGGTCAGATCGGCGTGGCCGTCCTGCACGGCCCGGTTGCTCGCCGCGTTGATCGCGTCACGGCTCTTGTTGGTCAGCTCGGCGTCCACGTGCGCTTCTCCTCCTTGCTGATGGGCTCTTCCCCAACACTGACTCAGTCAGCGTGCACAAAGTTGAGTCTATTCCACTCAGGGTGTGCCTCGGGCGAAACGCGGAGGTAGTTTCCGCCCCATGGCCATCGACCCACGCAACCCCGACCCGTCATATCTCAGCTTCTGGCGCGACTATCACATGTGCACGCTGACGACACCGCGCCCGGACGGCACTCCGCACGTGGTGGCGGTGGGGGTGACGTACGACCCCGAGGGCGGGGCGCGCGGGCTGGCCCGGGTGATCACCAACAAGCACAGCCGCAAGGTCGCCAACGTCCTGGCCGCCGGCCCGGAGGGCGCACGGGTGGCGGTCTGCCAGGTGGACAAGGGCCGCTGGGCGACGCTGGAGGGCGTGGCGACGATCCGCACGGAGGCCGAGACGGTCGCCGACGCGGTGAGCCGCTACGCGGACCGCTACGGCCGCACCCCGACGCCTAATCCGGACCGGGTCGTCATCGAGATCGCGCTCACCAGGGCGATGGGCAGGGCGTAGCACCCGGCGGGCCCGGACTGTGTCCGGGCAGCACAACGGCGCCATCGTGTTTCAGGTCCACGATGGCGCCGTTGTGTGGGGGAAGCACCTGAGCGATTTGAAACGACGGGGGAATCGCTCAGGCACTGCGGGGGGTGGCGGTGGTGTCGGACTCGACGAGCTGGTGATCACGCGCGTCGAGATTGACAAAAATCATGCCGTACCTGATGGCACAGCGAACTGGCTGCGGCGCACCTCGCGGCCGACGAAGGCACCGGTAAGCACGGACGTCCTCGTCCTCCTCGCGGGCGACGACGATCGGCTCGCCGAACAGGGTGACCATCAACGAGTCGCCACGGTGCGGGATCGCCGTGACGAGGTCGATGAAGTGCCACCCGGAGCGGTAAGCGGTCGCCATCTCGCGTCGGAAGACCCTGTCGTCCGGGGGGATGGTCATGCGTCTGAACCCGTCTTCGAAGGGCGCGAATCTGCACGAGACGGCGCGATGTCCCAACCGATGTCCCCGCCCGCCATTGTGCTGGTGGCGGTAGCCATCCCTGCCGGTGCGGTGTCCCACCCGATGTCACCGGCGGCTACCCCGCCGTAGATCACAGCCGCGGAGAAGGTCGTGACAAGCACCGAGCGAAGCATTCTCCTGTACATACTCAGCTTCGTCCTCACTTGATGGATTCCTCTCCCCCGCCCTTTCGACGATGCCTCACCCAAGGACACGAATGCCACAGAACCGATGCATCATGTTCTTGCACGTTCAGGACCCTGGGGGGTGGAGATTTGAGCATAGAAAACACAAAACGGGCGCATCCCCATGGCGTAACCGATATGTGCGAGGCGGGAAGACGTCTTTACGCCAGTGCGCTGCGCTCGGGCCGCGTGACCCGCGCCGAAGCGGCGGTCGCTCCCTGCCTGATGGACTTCGCACTTCTGCACCCGGATCCTGACGACCCGGACTGGCTTCGTCCCGTTCCACCGTCTGCAGCTCTCGCGCAGCGCCTCCAACCCATCGAGCGAGAGATCCAGGAGCGGCGGCATCTCACCGTCGAACTGACCGACTCGTTCGAGCCGTTCATGAATATCAGTGCGCAGGACCCTTCGACGACGCACGCCATCACTGTGCTGGAGGGCGTCAGTCGCATCAACGCGGCGCTCGACCTGGCGACCATGGAATGCCACACGGAAGTCCTGACCGTCCAACCCGGCGGGGGACGCAGCGAACACGTGCTGAGCGAGGCGCTGGAGCGCGGGAAGGCCGTTGTCGAACGCGGCATCAGCATCCGCACGTTGTATCAGCACACGGTGCGGCACAGTCAGGGCACCCTCGCCTATGCCGAGCGACTCGCCGAGGGCAAAGTCGAGATCCGCACGCTCGAAGAACTGATCGAGCGCTTGATCATCTTCGACCGTACCGTGGCGTACATCCCTGCCCGCTCGGACCGCCGGATCGCATTGGAGCTGCGCCACCCCGGCTTGGTGGACTACCTGGCCCAAGTCTTTGAACAGCTCTGGCGGCGTGCCACCCCGCTCACCGAGCAGTTGCCTTACTCGCCCTCTTCCAACGGCGTTACAGGTGTACAGCGCTCGATCGCAAGGCTCCTCGTCGAGGGTCAGGTCGACGAAGCGATCGCCCGACGACTGGGCATGAACGTCCGTACGTGTCGAGCCCATATCGCCAAGCTGAACGCCACGTTGGGAAGCGGAAGTCGTGCGCAACTCGGGTACCTCATCGCACAGTCGGGGATCCTGGACGAGAAAGACTGAGTGCCCGCGACCCGTACATCACTCGATGCCTGCGAGAGGGCGCGGTTACTACCGCCATCTTGCTGCACTGCATCAAGTGGAGCCGGGGTGCCCGGGCGTGTCGAGCACCCCGGACCGGGCGATGCACACCCCAAGCTGTACCCGGCTCGTGGACCCGAAGGCCTCCTGCAAGAAGGGCCACGTGCTTGCGGCACGTCCGCACACTGATCCCCAGACGACGGGCCACGACCTCGTCGGTGTGCCCCTCCGCCAGCAGCCGCGCGATCGAATGCTGGCGCTCCGAGACGCCCGTCGAGGCCGGCATCGGCGCAGCACCGTACATCGGCAATGCTCGGTGCCAGAACCACTCGAAGACGGATGCCAGATGGGCGATCAAGGCTGGCTGCCTCAGCTCCAGGGCGACGTGCCGGTCGCTGCTCGCCGGGATGAACGCGATGGAGCGGTCGAACAGGAGCATGCGTTCCGGGAGGTCGTTCAGGGTCC